>JAUWCJ010000153.1 GCA_030609365.1 Candidatus Eiseniibacteriota bacterium
ACACCATCATGGGCGTGGACGTGCCCAGCGCGGCGGCGGGACTGCTGGAAGCAGGAGCGAACCTGGTGGGCTCAAACTGCGGGAACGGGATCGAGAACATGGTCGCGATCGCACGCGAGTTCCGCGCGTGCACCGACGCGCCGATGCTCATCCAGTCGAACGCCGGGCTGCCGCAGCTGGTCGAAGGCCACGTGGTCTACAGCGAGACGCCCGAGTTCATGGCCGCACACGCGGCTGAGCTGCTGGAGCTCGGGGTCCAGGTCATCGGCGGCTGCTGCGGGACTACTCCTGCGCACATACGGGCGCTGCGCGAAGTAGTGAAGGAGTAGAAGCCTCAGGCCCTGACCGCGCAGGCCAGCCGTCAACCGAGCAGCGCCAGCCCCCAACCCCAGAACGACACGCAGAAGACGATGCTCAGCACGTTGGGAGGCATCGCGTGCCGATGAGCCCTCTGACCCCTCTCTGGAGACTCTCACGCACTCCCAGCTCATGCGCTCTTCTCACGGTGTCAAGCGAGAGGGCACGGCGTACCCTGTGGCGCAGATTCCTCCTATCGACGCTCTTCTCGATTCTGCCGACCAACGTCCTGAACCGCTCCGGAGTGATGCTGGCGCAGAAGCAGTTCGCAGGGCTCTTGTGGTTGTACAGAGATACGTCGAAGTCATCGCCAATCAACCCCTGCTCTCTGCACATACCGAAGATCTCGGTGCCCGGGTAGGGGGTGAATATGCTGTAGGACACCGCATCGCACCTGGTCTTCCTCATGGCGGACATCGTGTCTCGCAGGGTGTCCTCTGTCTCTTGCGGGAACCCCACCATGAAGAACGCCAGGAGCTGGAGCCCGTGCTTCTTGACGAGCCTACATGCAGCAAGAGCCTCTTCTATGGTGATGTTCTTCCTCATCGCTGCGAGTATCTTGTTGTTGCCCGACTCTATGCCGACCTCGACCAGATAGCACCCTGCTGACTTCATGAGAGACACGGTCTCGTCGTCCATCAACTTCACGTGGAGCTCGCAACTCCACTTCAGCCCGGGGCAGTGCTTCGACAAGGCACCACATAGGTCTGCTATGTAGGCTCTGTTGACGCCGAAGGTGTCGTCGTCGAAACGGACAGACCGCAGCCCCATCTTCTGGAGGCCCTTGATTTCCCTTACGACGCTCCCTGGCGAACGGTATCGCACCTTTCGACTCCAGATCTCACGCGACCCGCAAAAGAGACACTCGTACGGGCAGCCTCTGATGGCGAAGATCGACCTGAATGCCCTCAGCGGGTACTCGTCACGGTCCCTCAACACCTCCCTCGCGCTCTCGTGGGGAAAACACAGGGAATCCAAGTCGTCTATCAACTGCCTCGGAGCGTTCTCCACAATACGATCACCATCTCTGAAGACGACGCCATCCACGCCGTCGAAGCCCCGACGGGAATCTACCGCGTCGAGCAGCTCAACAACGGTGCGTTCCCCCTCTCCTCTGACGGCTGCGTCGATGTCGGCGCATTCCAGCACCTCGGCCCCCACCATGGAAGGATGAGGACCGCCTACAATCACGACGATTCGCCGGTCCACTTCCTTCGCAAGCTTGGCGACCATGCACGCCGAGACAAAGGTCTGGGACTTGGCGGAGATTCCTACAACAGTCGGTTGATACTGTTCTATGCACGATCTGACCTCTTTCCACACAGGCCTCGACGGGTCTCTCAACCCGCGCAGGTAGTCGTCAAAACCGGCACCTGTCACGTGCCTCACTCGGACGACCTCGCTCTGAGGATAGAAGTCAGCGTTGTAGGCCATCACGCTCCAGTCCGTCTCCTTCCTCACAGTACCTGCCAGGTAGCCCAGGGAGAGCGGATACCTGTGGAGTGAATACGTGTTCTTGAACAACCTGTAGAAAGGGGGCTCTATGAACAGGACTCTGTATCGACCCCGCTTCACCATGACGATCTCTCCCTCTCGGCCGACTCGCCCCCTGCGGCAGCGCAGGGCAGCACGCATCTCAGCGCTCAAGGCTCGCCGCGTTCGCGCGCTTCGCGGTGCGCAGCGCCGGTGAGAACGGCCGGGCCCCGACCGTTCCATATCACCTCAGCAACACCGTTTTCCGCGTCACGGCTTCGGTCCCGGCTTCGATGCGGAAGAAGTAGATACCCGACGCCGCCTGCTGACCGTCGTTGTCGAAACCGTCCCACGAGACGGCGTGGCGCCCGACGCCGCGTCCCGTGTCGGTGAGAAGCGTCCGCACAAGCCGTCCTGAGACGTCGTGAACGCTCACGCTGACCAATGCAGGCCTCGGAAGTTCGAACGAGAGCACGGTCGTCGCGCTGAATGGGTTGGGCATGCTCTGCTGGACACGGCCCGCAAGGCCGACACCTTCAACGATGCCGGTCGCGCCGCCCTCGGAGTAGACGACCGTGGCGTAGTCGTACCCGGTCATCCCGTCCCCGCTCCGCCCGGTCACGCACACTCTGCCCGTGCTGTCGAGGGCGATGTCGAACGCCTCGTCGAGCTGACCGCCCTTCCCGTCGTACCGCGCCACCCACTCCTCGGCGCCCCCGATGTCGTACTTGACCGTCGCGTAGTCGTAGCACGTACCGATGCCGCCCCAGCTCCGACCGGTCACGTACGTGTTTCCAGCGCCGTCCGTCACCAGCGCAAAAGCGAGGTCATCGCCGCCCCCGCCGTCGTATCGCGACGCCCATTCCTCGGCGCCATCTGAGTCGTACCCGATCGTCACGTAATCGAAGTCGACGCCCGACCCATGACTCATCCCCGCGACCCGGACATACCCCGAACCGCTCACGGAGATGCCCTGCGCGATGTCATCACCACTGGCAGGGCCGTCGTACGTCGCCACCCATTCCTCGGTGCCGTCGGCATCGTACATGATGGTCACGATGTCGTCCTCGCGGTCGGGGTTCCAGCTCTCCCCCGTCACGTACACGTTCCCGGCGTCATCGAGACCTATGGCGTAGCCCGAGTCGGCGTTGTGACCCGGCCCATCGTACCGCGCGACCCACTCCTCGTCACCGTTCGGAGCGTACTTGATCGTCACGAAATCGGAGGACGTGCCGGTTCCCTCGCTCTGTCCCGTCACGTAGACGTAGCCAGCATCGTCGACCACTATGTCACGCACGAAATCGATGAGATCCCTCGGGCCGCTGTAGGTAGCGACCCACTCCTCACTGCCGTCGGGGGCGTACTTGATCGTCACACAATCCGGATTCGGTCCGGGTTTGCAGGAGAAGCCCGCCACGTACACGTTGCCAGCGCCGTCCACGGCGATCACCGATGGGTAGTCGGCGCAGTCGCCCGGACCATTGTAGAAGGCAACCCACTCCTCGTTGCCGAAGGGACCGTACTTGACCGTAGCGTAGTCGTAGTCTGTCGCATCGTTCCAGCTCAGCCCCACCACGTAGGCATTCCCGGAGGCGTCCACGGCAATGTCCCGGGCGTTGTCAATCCTCGCACCTACACCATCGTATCGCCTGGCCCAGACCACGCTGCCGTTCGCGTCGTACTTGACCGTCGCGTAGTCGTCGAAGGCGTCGGCCTTCTCGCTCTTCCCGGTTACGTACACGTTTCCGTAGGGGTCAGTCGCGACGGCGCAGGCTGCGTCGTCAAGTCCGGCAGGACCATCATACTCGGCCACCCAGTCCTCGTGAACATCGGCGCCGACCGGCACCACGAGGACGGCAAGCACGGCTATCGTGAGAGCTAAGCATCGGGGTCGCATGTTGGTCACCTCCCTCTCGTAGTGAGGGTTCCCGGTCTGGCGCAGGTCGGCCGGTGAGGTGAGGCTGTGCGCGACAAGCGCGAGGCGGGACTACATTCCCATTGGCAGGATAGCACACAGTAGGGTAGCACATCCTCGAGCGGGTCTCAACAGTCGTGACGGCGTACGCCATCCATCAGCCAGCACGCGATTCGTGACCGCGCACGCCATCCATCAGCCGAGCAGCG
Source organism: Candidatus Eiseniibacteriota bacterium (assembly GCA_030609365.1). GTDB lineage: Bacteria > Joyebacterota > Joyebacteria > Joyebacterales > Joyebacteraceae > JALGZG01. The sequence goes on from JAUWCJ010000153.1 coordinate 3,955, forward strand.
CCAGACCCCAGCCCCAGAACGACACGCAGAAGAGGATGACCGCTATCAGTAGCAGGTTGAAGTAGGCCAGCGCGATGAAGGCCTTGGCGGCCTTCGGCAACTCCTCGCCGCCGCCCTCCGGCACCGGACCCACCAGTTCTATCCTCTCCAGTACCTCCGGCCCGTGAGGAGCGTCGCCGATGGCCTGGGTGAGATCGGTCCCGGCGCGGTGCTTCCCGGCGTGCACACCGTCCTTCCACCACTTGCTGTCCGTGGCGTCGTAGAGCTTGCCCTCGAACGCGAATCGTATGTGTCCGCACGATCCGACGCCGCCCGCCTCGGCGGCCGCCCGGCGCATCTTGCGGTTCAGCGCGGTCGTCACGACCGCGGCGATAACAACAAGCAGCAGGAAGGTCACTGCCTTGACGAGCCAGATCTTTCCGAACGCCGTGGTCCAGAGCTCGTCCACCGAGCCGAGCTTCCAGATGGTGAGAAGCGTGCCCGTCACCGCCATCACGATGATGGAGTACCACCCGAACCGCATCTCGGCGCGCGGCAGGCCCTTCGAGAACCGCCGCGGCCCCGCGAAGACGTGAATGTACGCGATGGCGCCGAACCACATGACTCCGGCGACGAGGTGCACGTACCGGACGAGACCCCGGAGCCAGCGCTCCGCGACGGAGGGCTCGGGAGTCTCCTC
>JAUWCJ010000100.1 GCA_030609365.1 Candidatus Eiseniibacteriota bacterium
GAAGAGGCCGACGAGCGGATTGGACGTCGTGGCTATCAGACGCTCTGAGAAGCCGGCTCCGAACATCTCGAACCCGGTCCCCAGTAGTTTGACGCTGACAAGAAACACGTAGAGCACGGCGAAGACGCTCACTGCACGGGCAAACGTCCTCAGCGGATGAGACACGGGCTCACCGGGCGTGTGCGCCGTGGTCGTCTTGACGGGCGTCGTTCCTGTGATTGCTGTGCTCCCAAGGAAGGTGCCTGACCGCCTCCCGAGGTCGCTCGACTCAGTTCCCACGGACGCGGCTTCTTGCTCGTGATCACCATCTTCGGCGCAGTATCTTACCATCATGGCCAGCGGTGTCAAGCTGTGAACCCGCTCTAGGGGCACCTCGCGCAGTGAGTAGCCCGATGTCAAGGGGGCCGGCGGTGCAAACGTCAGCTCCCTCTACTGGAGGTAGCCCAGCGCCTTCAACTTCTCCAGCGTCGCCTCGTCGATGCACACACTGTCGCTCTCTGCAGTCTCTACCTCCATGAACGAAGCGAGCAGAGCGATCATCCGCTCCGCGCGCTCGTCGCCCTCGGTATACATGTTCCGTGTCTCGCCCGGGTCGTCGGAGAGGTCGTACAGGAACGTCCCCGCAGCGACGTTCTGGACCTTCGAGTAGGTCCCGCGGGCCGCCCGCCGGATGAGGTTGGTGTCGGCGGGGGCGATGGCGACCAGCTTGAGGTCACCATCTACGATAGCGCGCTGGTGGTATGCGGGCGGGTGATCTCGTTCCATGAAGACGGGCGAGCTTTCGTAGGTCCCACTCAAGAGATCCCTGCCCGGCAGTCCCTCGGGCAGGGCGTCCACGCCGAGCATCGAGAGCACCGTGGGCAGCATGTCGATCTGCTGGGCAAAGACATCGGTGCTGCCGGAAGCAATGCCGGGGCCTGCAAACACAAGGGGGACCCTCATAACCTCCTGATACGAGGTGTCGTGGAATTTCCCGCCGTGCTCGCCGAACTCCTCACCGTGGTCGGACGTGAAGATGACGGTCGTGCGTTTGAGCATGCCGCGTTCGCTCAGCGCGTCCAGCAGACGGCCGATGTGGTGGTCTGTGAACGCGATCTCCTGGTCGTATCGTCCTACAGGCTCATCCCCGAACTCGTTCCATTCGTCATGCTCGAGGTACTCGAAGTGCGGATCGAAGTAGTGGACCCACATGAAGAACGGCTCCTCGAGCCTGTCGAGGTCGTCGATGGCGAGGTCGCTGATGCGCTCCGCCGTCGATGTCTTGTGCGGAGGGCCCGCTTGGAGCACGCTGAAGTCGAATTTCCGGAAGCCGTTGTTGAGTCCGTGGCTTGGCGTGAGCACTAAGTTGCTCACGAACCCGCGCGTGTCGTAGCCTTCGCTGAGAAGGATGCCCGCGACGGTGGGCAGGTCCCCCTTCAGCGAGAGAAGGAGGCCGGTCGCGCCCGTGGCGCTCGGGTAGAGCCCGGTGAAGAGCGTGGCCATCGCGGGGAGCGTCCAGCCCGCTTGGCTGTAGGCGTTCGTGAAGATGAGTCCGCGCGCGGCGAGGGCGTCGATGTTGGGCGAGACGGGGAGGTCGTGCCCGGCGTAGCCCAGATGGTCGTGCCTGAGCGTATCGACGCAGATGAAGAGGACGTTGATGCGGCTCCTCCTGAACGGGCCAAACCAGAACAGGGCGCCTGCGATGACGAAGATGGCCGCTGCCGCGACTATGAGGCGGGTTCGCATGATTCCGCTCCGGCCAGAGTCCTTCGTTCACGTATGAGACAGGAACGGATCCATTGTATCGCTCCGGGCGGGGGATTCAAAGAGCACATCCGGGTTCGCAGGGGCAGATCCCTGCTTCATCGCCAAATGGGGGGTGGATATGTCCATCTCTTCATCAGCACCAGCTGTCTCCTGTCAAAGCTCCCGATCTTCTGCAACGATATGGCGGCCTTCCCATTTGACAGTGCCCCATTTGGCGGGGTAGAATCGCCCACGTTGGTTCTTTCGCCCGGGCGAAGCTCGGGCCGTCTTTACGTAGGGGAGGAACGCATGGGTCATGAGAAGCTGTCGGACAGTTTCCTCGAGCTCATACGAAGGGCCTCGACAACACTTCCACCTGATGTAAAGAAGGCGATGTCCCAGGCCATCGAGCTCGAAGGGGAAGGTGCATCGGCCGCGTCGAGCCTCGCGCTCATGCTCGAGAACGCGCGGCAGGCGAGCGAGGGGAGCACGCCCATCTGCCAGGATACAGGAGCCCTGCTCTTCTTCATCGAGTACGGTCCCGACTACAGGCAGAAGGAGATGGAGAAAGCCGCCAGGGCCGCCACCATCGCGGCCACCGAGAAGTACTACCTCAGGCCGAACGCCGTCGATTCCGTGACTGGCAAGAACTCCGGCAACAACCTGGGTGGGATGTCCCCTTACTTCCACTTCGACCAGCGTGACGAGCCCGGACTTCGTGTCAGGCTGATGCTCAAGGGTGGCGGGTCGGAGAACGTCGGCGCGCAGTACAAGCTGCCCGACGGAAAGCTCAAGGCCGGCCGTGACCTCGAGGGTGTCCGACGCTGCGTGATTGACGCGGTGTTCAACGCGCAGGGCAAGGGCTGTGCGCCGGGCGTCATCGGCGTCGGCATCGGAGGCGACCGCGGGACGTCGTATCTGGGTTCGAAGGAGCAGCTGCTCCGCGACCTGGGCGACACCAATCCCGACGCGACTCTGGCCGAGCTGGAGACTCAGCTCTTTGGGGAACTCAATCAGCTGGGCATCGGCCCGAGCGGCTTCGGCGGCAAGACGACCGTACTGGGCGTCAAGATCGGCAAGCTGCACAGGCTGCCCGCATGTTTCTTCGTGTCAATAACCTACGTGTGCTGGGCCTACCGTAAGGCCGCGATGACGGTCGAGGGCGGGGAGGTGACCTATGATTAAGATACAGCTTCCCGTCTCGGCGGAGGAGATCCGCAAGCTCAAGGCTGGAGACGAGGTCGCCATCACCGGTGTCATGATCACCGGGCGCGACACGGCGCACAAGTATCTGGTCGAGACCGATGGCGAGGACGTGAAGGATCTGCTCAAGGACAGCATGATCTACCACTGCGGGCCCGTGGTGAAGAAGGAAGGCGACAAGTACTCGTTCGTCGCCGCCGGACCGACCACGAGTATTCGCGAGGAGCCGTACCAGGCCGCCGTCATCGAGAAGTACGGTGTCCGCGGTGTCATCGGTAAGGGCGGCATGGGCGCGGGTACGCTCGCGGCGTGCGGCGAGTTCGGCAGTGTCTATCTGTCGGCGGTTGGCGGGCTCGCGACGATACTCGCCCATTCCGTCGTTGAGGTCGTCGACGTGCACAAGCTCGACGAGTGGGGCGCGCCGGAGGCCATGTGGGTTATCAAGGTTGAGGATTTCCCCGTGGTCGTCACAATGGACGCGCACGGGAACTCGATCCACGACGACATCGCCACGCTGTCGAAGGCGAACTACGACAGGCTGATCGCCGGGGAGTAGGCTCGCTCGAGACGCCGACGGCAAGAAGAATCCCCTCCGGTCAGTCACCGGAGGGGGTTCGTCGCTACACGACCGATCTCCGCACAGACCACCTCTATCCCAGCAGGCTCTTCATTGCGTCGAACGAGTGGCGGATGTGCGTTGGTGCCGGTGTCAGCTCCGAGCTCGACATGATCACGGCGTACGAGTCCGGGTGCTCCGGTGTGAATCCGTGCATTCCCTTCGGTGCCTGAGCCCCCATGTGACTCGGGAGAACGAGCACGCCGGGGTTCATCAGGAAGACAAGCTCACCGAAGCGATGGTCGTCGAAGTAGACCCCCTCGCTCTTCAGGTCGTCGTCGGTCAGCAGGGCGCCGCAGTCGAGCGTCGAGAGTGCGTCCACGATCTCCGCTCTGGCGCCGTCGTGAGAGAACCAGAATCGGGCCATGGTCGAATCGTAGAACACCGTGTAGTCTCGTCCCGGCGTCAGTTCTACGTTCCTCATGAGGCCCATGAGGTCGAACGTCCCCGTCGTCTTCAACATGCCGTGGTCCGAGTAGATGAGCACGTCGACCTGAGAGTACATCTCCTTCGCCCTCTCGATGACCGAAGCAATCTTGTCCTCCACCATCGCCAGTTCCCGTGCGACCGCCGAGTCGTCGTCGACCTTGCCGTGGAGGAACCCGTCGATGTGCGGCGTGTAGAGCAGGTAGAAGCGCGTCCGCTTCTCGCGCAGTTCGCTCTCGAGTTCGGCGAGGCTCCTGTCGAGGCCCGACGTCCAGGACCACGACCTGAACGGGACCCCCTCGCTCACGAGGTGGTCGAAGATCGATGAGACGCCCGGGTCGAAAGCAGCCGGGGCGAAGATGTCCTTCTTCTCCACTATGTCGAACGTGGAGAAGAGCTCGAACGGGATGCGATAGAAGTTGTAGTAGCCGGTGAAGCCGGTCTTCCGGCGGTGCCACTGGAGTAGTCGTCTGCGAAAGCGACGGTGACCCGTCACGACCGGCGGCAGGAATCGCATCGTTCTCAAGGGAGCCAGCGCAGAGCTTCCGGAGCGGTAGAACATGCCCCAGTGCCCGTGCTCCGAAGGCATCATGCCGGTCAGGATGGTCGGTTGGGCGGCACAGCTGTAGCCGAGCACCGTCCTCTGTCGATAGGCGTGAGGCGCGACCTTGCGGAACGTCCCGTGTTCCTGAGCCATTTCCCATCCCAGGGCATCCACGAAGAAGCAGAGCGCGACGCGGTCTCCCTTGGCCATGTCTATTTCCCCTTCCGCCCGAGAAGTACGCTGTGGTGAAAGAGTCGCAGACGCTCAATGAGAACGGCCCGCTGCTCGTCGATCCCCATGGATGCGTACCCTTTCGGAAGCTTGAATGGGCAGTATCGGTGGATTATTCCGGCTATCTGGCTCCACTCCAGCGAGTCGGAGAAGCTCAAGTAGGTCACCGCCGCCGTCAGGTAGGCGAGGACCCTGGGAGAGCCGAGCCTTGCCCGGTAGTACGTGCCGAGCTTTGGGAAGAGCCCCTCGGGCGCCCGTCCCGGCTGGAGCATCCCCCGCGCACGGAATGCGCTGCGCGGCGGGCTCTCCAGTTTCTGGTAGAGACGGCCGATTCGATCGATGCTGACGTCCATGGCGTCAGTCCTTGTGACGTCTCCAAGGATGTCGCGCCAGAAGACCTCGGCGTACCTGATGTAGCGTCCCCACATGTCGCGGGCGAGTCGGTCGACATCAGCGGGCTCGGTCGTTCCGCCGAGCCTGGCCATGAGAGCCCCGAGGTCCCCCGTCGTCTTGAAGATCGCCCACGCCGGCAGCTCGTCGAGGAACTCCCCCAGCTCCTCCTTGAGACGGGCCGATTCGGGTCGTCGGATGACGTCCGACAGGAAGAACTCCACTCGGTCGGCGAACCCCGTAGGGACGTTGTTCCTGATGAACAGGTGCGCGGTTATCGAGTCCAGCACCAGCTTCCCCGTGCCGTAGAGGCTCAACAGAGAGGAGAGAAACGGCCGTTCCCCAGGATCGTCGGGCGGACGAAGGAGAAGTTCCTCCGTGACCCGGTTGTGCATCAGTGTCAGGCTCTCCGTGTTGGGCACATCCGCGATGTCGATGTCGCCGAGTGCCGACACGATTCGGTCGTCCCCCCATACAACAACGGGTGAGCGGACCATCTCGAAAGCCGAGATCAGTGGCCGGGGCTCGGCAAGCTGCGCCTCGCTCTTCATGGCGATGTCCACACCCGTGCACGCGCCCGAAAGCTCCCGGTTGAGCGAGGACATCGCCGGTGCGAGCTTCCCGCGAAGCGATTCGAGGTTCGTGCCGTATCTGCAGGCGCAGACGAGGTCTATGTCGCTCAGGCTGTAGTAGCCGTCGGGAGCTTCGACGACCGTTACTTCCGACCTGGCGGGGGCTCCGATCATGAGGATCGCCCGGATGCTCTCGCGTCCGAGAGTATCGACGACGACGGTCACGCATCTCTCGACAAGCTCCGAGTAGAAGCGGTCCTTCTCGGGGACGGTGGAGGTTCGCAACGGAGGCGGCAAAGTCGCTCCTCAATGCAGGGTTTCATAGGTGGCTGTTCAGTCAAGGCTAATGGGCGCGGAAGGGGGGTGTCAATGGGCGTCCGCTCCGGACTGGCCGCCGCCGTGGCGAACTCGACCGGAAGGACCCGTTGCGTCCGGTCCTGCCCCACGCGCTGGGCTGTTGTGGAATTCTTGGCGATGTGTTATAATCTGTGTATGGGGCCTCTCCGGGGCCCCACATCACAGAGCGCATTGACGAACGGGCAACTGAGATGGCCCCGGTCTCCGGGGTTCTGTGTACATTGCCCACGTTCCAAGGAGGGGGATATGAAGCTCGCTCGCGTCTTCGCAGTATGCGTGTTGCTGCTCGCACTGGCCGCACCGACGACCGCCGCGGCCAGGTGGATCGATTTTGGCACGGCCGACCCGAACGCCGCGCCCGACGTGACTCTGCTGAGATCGGGGACTTCCGGGGTCTCACTGGCCGTGGATGTGCCCGGTATCGAGGCGGCCGACGTCGCCACGGACCTTGGGCTCTTCACCGAACTCCGCGTTCCGGGCAGCGCCTTCAGCATCGAGATCGGCTCTCCGATGCTCCCGGTCATTCGCGAGTACATCGAGATCCCGCAGGGCGCGATACCCAGACTCTCCATCACCCGCGCCGACTACCGTGAGGTCGCGCTGTCCGACCTCGGCATAGAACATCGCATCGTTCCCGTGCAGGAGTCGGCGGCGAAGATCGCCGGGGCGAGGGAAGCGGCCCGTTTCGTCATCGACGGCGAGGCCTACGCGGCGGACGGGTTCTCTCCCGACGTCGCCGCCTCTCTGGGCGAGACCGGGCAGATCAGAGCTCACCGCTTCGTCGAGCTCGAGATCTTCCCCGTGCAGTACAACCCCGCGTCCGGGACAGTTCGCTACCTGACGGGCATTGAGCTCGAAGTCAGCTTCGAGGGCGGTGACTGGGCCCAGACTCAGACGGAGCTTACGCGTTACGCCTCTCCGGACTTCGATGCGATGGCGCAGAAGCAGTTCGTGAACGCCGAGATCTTCGCTGGCCGCGGGATCCCCGCGCTGCCGCTCGGCTATCTCGTTATCACCTACGACGATTTCTACGAGGAGATCGAAGTGCTCGCCGGGCTCCGCCACCGTCTCGGATACGAGACGACCGTGACGAAGCTCTCCGAGATCCCCGGCGGCGCCACGCCGGCGAACATCCAGGCCTACATCATCAACGCCTACAACACCTGGGATACGCCTCCGACGTTCGTGCTCCTCGTCGGCGACACCCCTCAGGTGCCTCCGTTTGACGGCGCGACCGGCTCGCACGTCAGCGACACCTACTTCGTCTGCATGGACGGGGGAGGCGACTGGCTGCCCGATGCGTTCATCGGCCGGTTCTCGTGCACGAGTGAGGCGCAGGTGGCTCACCTGGTCGACAAGACCGTCAAGTACATTCGCTTCGCTCTCTCGAGCGGTCCCGACTGGACCAAGAAGTGCACCTTCATGGCCTCGAGCGACAACTACACGGTCTCCGAGGGGACGCACAACTACTGCATCGACAACTGGGTTGAGCCCGCGGGCTACACCGACATCAACAAGCGTTACTGTGTGACCTACAGCGCGACGACCGCCCAGTGCATCGCGGACATCAACGGCGGTATCTCGATGCTGACCTACTCCGGCCACGGCTCGACCAACGGCTGGGCCGACGGGCCGTCGATGAGCGCGTCGCAGGTGAATGCGCTGACCAACGTCGATATGCTCCCGATGGTGCAGTCGTATTCGTGCATCACCGGCCAGTTCAACTCGGCGTGCTTCGGTGAGACGTGGACCAACGCGACGAACGGCGGCATTCTCTTCCTGGGCGCCTCGAACAGCTCCTACTGGGACGAGGATGACTACATGGAGCGCGCCGTATACGACGCATGGTTCGGCGCCGATATCACGTGGGCCCGCGGCATGTTCAATGAGGGTCTCTGGGCCGTCTACGAGGCCTACTCCGGCGGCGGCCGCACGCAGTACTACTACGAGATGTACACCGTCTTCGGTGACCCGGCCCTCGATCCGTGGACCGACATACCCGCGGAGTTCAGCGTGAGTCACCAGGCGGCACTGCCGCTCGGGCAGGACGTCTTCCCGGTGGACGTCGCCACGGCCTCGCGCGCTCCAGTAGAGAACGCCCTGGTCTGTCTCTACATGGACGGCCAGTTCTACGCGACGGGCCTGACCGACGCCTCCGGTCACGTGGACATCACCATCACGACGCCGCCACAGGACGTCGGAACGATGGAGGTCTGGGTCAGCAAGCACGACTTCAAGCCCAAGTCCGGTACGGTCGACGTCATTGTCCCCGTCACCTACGACATCAACCCGCCGACCATTCCGATCAATGCCAGTACGCCGCTCGTAGTGACCGTGTGGGACAGCGCCGGTACCCCTCTGCCCGACGTTGAGATCGTAGTCGACGGCTGGGGTATCACCTCCCAGACGGACGTTACGGACGGCGTGGGCGAGGCACACTTCACGATCATGCCGCCCTACGGCGAGGACCTCACCGTCGTGGCGAGCGAGCTTAGCCAGTCCTACAACTGCTTCGAGGACGTGATCCCGGTGACGGGCGCATCGACGTTCACAAGCGCCGATATCGATGCGAGCGTTCCGTCCATCGGTCTCTACGGCTCGCTGGCGCCTCACTACGAGGGGACCATCACGGGGACGACCGAGGGCAGCGACTTCATGGTCTTCGCCGTCGGCTGCGGCGTTGACGCGAGCGCAGGGCCATCGGGTGGCACGACCCAGGACCTGTTCGTGACGCCGACCTCCACGGGCACCATAGCCGCGGCGATCGGTAAGACGGGCTACAACGTCTACCTCGAGGACATCGCGGTCAACGTGGTCTACGGCCAGCTGGCCGGCACGGTGTACGACGCGGTGAGCGCGCCGATCGTGGGCGCGGTTGTGAAGGGTTATGCCGCCGGGTCCGACACGACGGGCGCGACGCCGTTCTTCCAGGACGTGAGTGATGCCGTGGGCGGTTACGACATGGGTATGGACATCGAGGTGGGCTACTACGACGTCTACACCTCGAAGTTCGGTTACCTGACGCTGGCAGAAGAGGTGTTCGTGCAGTACGGCGCGAACGTGGAGGACTTCTCCCTGAGCTTCGCTCCGTCGGGCGTAGTGTCCGGCACCGTGACGGAGCTGGGCACCGGCACGCCTCTCGAGGCGACGGTGAAGGTCTACCGTTCCGACAACGGTGATCTGTACGCCGAGACGGCCTCCGACGCGGGCACGGGCTACTACGAGGTGACGCTCCCGTACTTCAACTACCAGATGAACGTGCGCGCGTATCACCACATTCCTGAGAACCGCGGGATCTCGGTGAGCACGCCTGCGATGACCGAGAACTTCGTGCTCGACATCACCCTGGCGAACATACTCGTCATCTCAGACGGGGTGCGGGGCGCGCAGGAGACCTTCAAGATCGACAAGGCCGGCAACGTGATCGACACCTGGAGCGGCGACTCCGACCTCGGACGTTCCGCGGGCCAGATCTCCACGGACCTCATTGCGCTGGGCTACGACGTGACCGAGGAGACGGCGGCGGGGAGCGATCCGGGCACGTGGCTTCCGAACTACGACTTCATCCTCTCCGC
>JAUWCJ010000132.1 GCA_030609365.1 Candidatus Eiseniibacteriota bacterium
AACGATGCCGCGACTGAACTCCACGCGGCACACGAACTCTACCGAGGAATCACCCGAGGACACATCGAAGAAGCGTTCGGGATCGACTATCGGCAGTTCCGGGTGCAGCGCGATCAGCTTCCCCGGTTCCCCGTCGAGCGATGTCAGTTCTATCAAGAGTTTGATGGCGCTCTCCGAGGGGAACGCCGCGCCGTCGGAGCCAGCGCAGTACGTGACGTCGAAGCGTGAATTCTCGATGAAGTCGCACCCAGGTACGTGGCCCTCGACGGATATCAGATTCGTGCCGAGAGGGTCGCCCGCTCCGTCCGCTGCTCTTCTGATACCGAGAGCCAGCTGTCCATCGCGCTCGAACAGGCCCGATGTCTCGTGGGCGACGTCCGTTCGGTGGCAGGCTGTCGGGTAGGGAGGTCCGGTAACGACTTCGAGGTCGGAGATGATGGCGAAGAAAGAAAGGGCTGCGACGGCTGTTGAAGCCATGGCCAGCAGTGCCAGCGTCGCTACTGTTGTCATAAGTCCGCTGCTGCGCATTGGTGTAGCCCCCCTGCTCCACAACTTGGCATAGCTGACATGCCCGATGGCCCGGGTACGACCATTTCGATGCAAGTCCGCTACCAAAGCTCCACTGTATCACAGAAGTAAGAAGAGGGACAGGATGAATCTGCCTCACCGTGGTCCACCTGCACCGTGCCAGCGCGCTGAAGTATGGGCCGCGCCGGCACGTCGGGGTATGTGCCGGCGGCGCTACACGGGCTCGACAACGGCTTTCCCGCCGGTCATTCCTGCCAGTGCCTCCGTGAAGCTCTCCGCGTGCTCCTCCGGCAGGACAATGACGAGTGTCACGTCCGTTCCGTAGTCCTCGCCGGTCACCTCGGCTTCGAACTGAGGCAGCGAGTGCTTGAGTGGGGAGACGTCCGGGTAGGCGATGGTCACCCTGAGGCTGACCAGCTGGACGAGTTCCTTGCGCTCGAGCGCCTCCATCGCGGCTTTGACGCCACTGCTGTAGGCTCGGACTAGGCCGCCTTTGCCCAGCTTCGTGCCGCCGAAGTAGCGCGTGACCACGGCGACGACGTCGCCGACGCCGCTGCCGAGGAGGACGTTCAGCATCGGGCGACCCGCGGTGCCGTGCGGTTCCCCCGCGTCGCTCATGCCGACGTGGCTGGTGTCGCCCGGCGGTCCCACCAGAAAGGCCCAGCAGTTGTGGTTCGTGTCGCTGAACTCCTCTGAAACTCCCTTGATGAACGCCTTCGCTTTCTCGACGGTGTCCGCGTGGGCCACCGTTGTTATGAAGCGGCTCCGGAGGATGGTCTCCTCCGTCCTGCAGGTCGCTGCTGGTATGGGGTACCTTGACGGAGCGGTCATCTGCGTCTCTCAGGGGCTCGGGGTCAGGCCACGGGGCAGCGTATCTCAGAATCGCAATATGCTAGCACAAGCCTGGCCAGACGTGCACGTACGGCGCGCACGGATTCGCGAATTGCTTCCAGAGCGCCTTCTGCAGTATAATCAATGTGACGGAATCAAGACTGCCACTGCCGCCGGCCTGTCGGTGCTCGGCGCAGGCTCGCGCGGCCAGGATTGAACTCGGGTGTTCGCATGAGCCCCTGTCTTGCCCTTCGCAGGTGTGTCTCCCTACTGAGTCTCTCGGTTGGTGCCGTGGTCCTCGTCCTGCTTGTCGCGGAGGTGGGCCTCCGTGTCTTTGCTCCCGGACAGCACGTCCCTCAGCGCGAGTACGACGAGCAGCTCGGGTGGAGAGGCCGCCCCGAGCTGGACTGTCAGCTCAGAGAGAAGTCCTTCACGATAAGCATCTCTCAGAACAGTTCCGGCTTCCGCGACAGGGAGCGCACTCGGGACAAGCGGCCAGGATCGATGCGAATCCTGTGCCTCGGTGACTCCTTCACGTGGGGATGGGGCGTCGAGGAGCCTGCGATCTACACGCGCGTTCTCGAACGGGCACTTGAGGGCGGTGATACGCAGATCGAGGTGGCGAATGCGGGCGTCGGCGGCTACAGCACGGATCAGCTGCTCATCTATCTTCGGGAGGAGGCACTGGAGTACTCGCCCGACCTCGTCCTCTACCAGGCGGCGCGCAACGACATCCGCGGGAACATGACCACCACTGCCGAGGGGCTGTACAGCAAGCCCAGATTCGTGCTCAGTGACGACGGCGTTCTGGTGGCCAAGAACTGCCCCGTCCCTCCGCTTTCTTCCCTGGGCCGGGTCAAGTATGTAGTGTCACGGAAGAGCAGATTCGCCTACTTCGTCAAGCACCGGATGCACCTGGGCCGCCACGGCGTGCGGCGGCCCGGAGCGGGCGCTGCGGCTGAGCGGGTACCGATCGTATCCGACAGGGCCGACCACCCGTTCATGCTTTTCTGCAGTCTGGTGAGGGAGATGCGGGACGAATGCGAGGCCAGCGGAGCGGAGTTCGCGGCGCTTCTGGGATTCAGACTGAGCGAGGAGCAGATGGAGTACTGGGGCCGCGAGTGCGAGGGCGTCGAGACGCACTTCCTGCGCGAGTATCTTCTGGACCTGGAGGAGACGAGCGGCCAGCCGGCATTCATCGAGGATGACGGCCACTGGACCGAACAAGGCCACTGGTGGGTCGCCGAGTACATTCGACTCAACGTTCTGCCGACGGCCGACACCGATCCTGACCAGAGCGATCCACGGACATGACCCCGTAGCGCCACATCAGCGGCAGCAGCGCGCCCGCGTCCGCGCGGACTGCGGCATCACGGGTTATCAATCGTTCATGGAGAACGTGTTCCTCTACGCCGGGAACACCTACTACTTCGTGGTGGACGGCTACAACGAGGACTGCGGCGAGTACGTGCTTCAGATCTACATCTCGGCTCCGAACACGATCACGTTCTCGGCAACTGCGGAGTTCCCAGTGTTCTCGTGTCAGCCGTGCGGGCTGGAGTACGTAATCGAGATCGACGGCTACACCGGGCCGTCGCCGGTCGAGCATGCGAGCTGGACGACGATCAAGGCTCTGTATCGCTGAGGTAGCAGTTGCACCGCTTGGGCAGTTCATCGGGGCCCCGTGGATGGTCACGGGGTCCCGTCTTTTCCCCACATCACCGACGAGGTGCTCCGCGGGCCGGTCGTGGGTGGAGGGGCTTGCCGGGGCGTTGTGAAATGGCTATGATATAATGTGCGCTTGTGCAGGGTAACGTACTGGAGCGGCGTGTTCACTGGCATCGAGCGCGTGTCAGGTTGGTGTGGCGATCTGGACGTGGTGCACCTTCACACTTGGGGTCTCATGAAGACGCATAGTACCGCGGTACGCATTCTCAGAATCGTACGTCCGTGGTGGAAATCCGTAGCCGCGGCCGCTGTCTGCATGACGATATTCGCGATGCTGAGCGGCGTCACGCTCGGGATGATACTGCCTCTGTTTGATGATGTCCTGGTGCCGGCAGGGGAGCGCGCGGGGGACAAGGACCTGCTGGTGGTCCTCGAGCAGCACTGCTCGGCACCCATGAGTGAGCTTCGGAGTTCGATCATCTCGTTTGATTCCTTGGGTGTCGGGGAGAGCTGGGAACAACTGGCCGACGGGATCAGCAGGGCTCTCGAGGAGTCTGACCCCTCACAGATACTCCTCGCGGTCATAGTTCTCGTGGTTGTCATAGTAGCCCTGAAGAATCTGTTCGGGTTCCTGCAAACATTTCTCATGGCACGAGTGGAACAGGGAGTCATCGCGCGAGTCCGCAACACCCTCTACTCTCACATACTCGAACTGGATATGAGGTTCTACACATCTACGCGTTCGGGAGATGTCATAGCGAGGTTCACGTCAGACATTGCAGGAATGAACCGTTCGATGACGCAGATACTCATGAAGGTCCCGAGAGAGATGGTGCTTCTGGCCGTCTATCTGACCGTGGCACTCTGGGCGTCGTGGCAACTCGCTCTCGCGACAGTGCTCATATTTCCACCGGTGATGTTCGTCATTCTCATTATCGGCAGGATCCTGAAGAGGAAGACTCACTACGCCCAGCGCAGACTCTCTGACTTCTCGTCCTTGCTCCAGGAAACGATATTCGGCATCAGGGTCGTCAAGGCGTTCTCGATGGAGGAGTTCGAGGGCGAGAAGTTCAGGAGGATCATAAGCGAGCACCGGAAGACGAGGGTCTCTCTTCGCAGAATAGGAGCGCTGGCAAGCCCTCTGACCGAGGCCATGGGAGCGGTTGCAAGCGGTCTCATCATGTGGTACGGCGGACGGGCCGTGCTTGCCGGTGAGTCGCTTTCGGCGGGACGGTTCCTTGTATTCCTCGCGGCCATTCTCTCGATGATGAGGCCCATCAAGATGTTGAGCAACGCCAACGCGGTGATACAGGGCGGGTTCGCGTCTGCCGAGAGGGTGTTCGAACTGATGGACAGACCGGTGAAGATCAAGCAGTCGGATGATCCCATGCCCCTGAGATCGGTCAGTGAAGGTATCGAGTTCCACGACGTGTGCTTCAGCTACACGGAGGGTATCGAGGTCCTTCGCGACGTCAGCTTCACGATCGGCAAGGGCGAGATCGTAGCCCTGGTCGGCCCCAGTGGGGGAGGGAAGAGCACGATCGCCGATATGATTCCGAGGTTCTACGACCCCGACTCCGGCTCGGTGACGATCGACGGAATGGACCTGCGAGACATCGCGGTCAAGGACATCAGGCGGAGTCTTGGCGTCGTGACTCAAGAGACCGTGCTGTTCAATGACACCGTGGCGAACAACATCGCATACGGAGTCAGTGACATACCATTCGAGAGAATTCAGAAGGCGGCGGAAGCGGCCAATGCGCTCGAGTTCATACAGGAACTCCCCGATGGATTCGAGACCGTGATCGGAGAGAGAGGGTGCTGGCTCTCCGGCGGACAGAAACAGCGGCTTGCCATCGCCAGGGCGATCCTGAAGAACCCGGAGATACTGATATTCGATGAGGCGACGTCCGCACTGGACACGCACTCCGAGCGCTACGTGCAGAAGGCCATAGACAACCTGATGAAGGGGAGGACGACCCTGGTCATAGCTCACAGGTTGTCGACGATATCGAAGGCGACGAAGGTCATCTACGTCGAGAACGGCATGATCGCCGAACAGGGAACTCACGAGGAACTGCTGGCGAAGAACGGCAAGTACAGAGGGCTCTATGACATGCAGTTCAAGGGCGCGTAGCAGATGCTGCATGTCCCTGCGGACCTCGATGACAGCTGAGACCACCGGCAGCACACGCCGGGAGGGAAAATGCCCAAGGTCGACCTTGTTTACTCCACACTCAAGGGTTACTCCAGCCTGTTCCCTCTGTTCGAGCACCTGCGAGATAGAAGCTGGGACGTTGCGCTGACCAAAGTCCACAAGCACGGCTTTCGGAACCGGGAGTTGCTTCGTCGGATCACTGATACGGTCATTCTCGCATACGACCAGCCTCTGTACAGACTGGAGAAGTCCGGCTGGAGCGGCCGGTTCATCTACATCGAACATGGGCTGAGCCCGGTGAAGTACTACACCTACAAGTACGAGTTCTTTCACCGGGCCGCTTTGCTCTTCTATCCCGGGGAAGTATTTCGGCGAAAGATGGAAGCAGTGAACCCGGGCTTCAAGCATGGGTTGCTTGGCGGCTATCCGAAGATCGACGAATTGCTGGGCATGGATGTTGACCGGGAAGCGCTGTGCCGGGAGCTGTCACTGGACAGTGCCGCGCCGGTCGTACTCTTTGCCCCGTCGTGGGGAGGAAGACGGAACAAGAACGCAGGGATCCATAATGCAAGGTACCTTCGGGGCATCCAGAATCTACTGGTCGTACCGCATTCGGCAGATTACGTGTACGCCAGGAAGTACGGCGCGGTCATTCCCGAAGGCGGGAACATCAACAGCTACCTCCATCTGGCTGATGTGATAGTAAGCGACATATCCTCAGTGCTTGCGGAAGCATCCATCCTGGGCAAGCCTGTGGTCCAGATCAGACTGACGTCATATCCGGGTTGCTTCCC
>JAUWCJ010000093.1 GCA_030609365.1 Candidatus Eiseniibacteriota bacterium
ACCGACAGACTGGCTCAGGAAACTCATCCGCTGCAGTCCACGAGGGAAGAGGCGTCGCCCGAGGACAGACTTCGCGCGTTCATGCGTTCTCTGGTCCTCCAGGCGTTCGACGTTGGTCCGGCGGGCCAGTTCGCCCGCGTCATCGCGTTCGAGATGGCGGACCCGATGGACTTCCTGAGCGAGGAGCGCACGCGAGTCCGGGAGGATCTCTTCGGCTTCTTCACGGGGATCGCGCGGGACATGGTCGGCGGGGGAGTGAGCCGTGAGGATCTGGTTCTGTGTCGCATCATGGTCTTGGCTCCGTCGTTGGGGATATGCATGCGGCGGTTCGGTTGACACGCGAAGCGAGTGCCGCATGAGATGTTCGAGTTCGACCCCGAGGAGATGGTCGAGCGGATGTTCCGGTTCGCGCTTGCAGGCATCGAAGAACTCAGAAGCAGTATTCGCCGGCGCCGTGCGGCGGGGGAGGGTGGAGCATGAGAATGGCGAACAGACCCACGGGGCGGCTTGCCTTGTTCCTGGTGCTGGCTCTCACGCTGTCGGCTGTCACAGGGTGTGCCGTCGGGCGGCACGCCGTGCCGGAGATTACCGGTCTGCCGGAGACGTTCAATTCGACCGGCGAGGTAGATCTGTCGGAGCAGTGGTGGATGGGCTTCGACGACCCCGCTCTGAACGCGGTGATTGAAGAGGGTCTGGCCGGGAGTCCGGACCTGGCTGTCTGGTGGGACAGGCTCAATCATGCGGAAGCGCTCGCGCGCAAGGCCGGTGCTACCTGGTGGCCGTCCGTGAGCGTGGATGGGAGCGCCTCGCGCTCGGGTCAGTGGGGCGACGACATCCCTGAGGGCTACGCCAACAGCTACTCCGTGAGTGGCGTGGCCTCCTACGAGATCGACCTCTGGGGGCGCGTGCGCTCCACGAGGCACGCGGCCGTGTTCGATGAGCACAGCAGCCGCGAGGACGCGCGCGCGGCCGTGCTCAGTCTGAGCGCGAGGATCGCGGCCACCTGGTACGAGATCGCGGAGGCGCGCTCCCAGATCCTGGTTCTGAGGAAGCAGGTGGAAGCGAACGAGCAGACGCTCGAGATCATCACTCTGCGGTTCAGGGGCGGGCTGGTCGGCGCGGCCGACGTGCTGTGGCAGGAGCAGCTTCTCGAGTCCAGTCGAGGCAGTCTCGCCCTCGCCGAGTCGAGACTCGAGGTACTAAGGAATCAGCTTGCGGTGCTGGTGGGGAGAGCCCCTCAGGCACACGTCGTCGATGAAGAGGCCGCGCTGATCGCACTACCACCGCTTCCCGACGCCGGCGTTCCGTCGGAGCTCCTTCAGCGACGCCCCGACCTCAGGGCCGCGGAGCTGGACGTTGCGGCCGCGAGCGCGCGACTCGGTGTCGCCGTGGCTGACCGATTCCCCCGCGTAAGCATCACAGCGAGCGTCAGCTCGAGCTCGATCACGACCACCGACCTCTTCACCAGCTGGCTCAGCAATCTCGTAGGGAACCTGATGATGCCTATCATTGACGGCGGCGCCCGCAAGGCCGAGGCCGAGCGGCAGGAAGCGCTCGTTGATGAGGCGTTCCATCGATACCGCCAGACCGTTCTCACAAGCCTGCAGGAGGTCGAGAACGCGCTGACGCGGGAGAGCTACCAGAGTTCCTATCTCGCGAGTGTGAGTGCACAGCTGGTTCTGGCCAACGAGGTTCTCGAGCGCAATCGGGACGCGTATCGTGGCGGACAGGTCAACTACCTTGTTGTTCTGACGGCCCTCATTTCGCACCAGTCGCTCGAGCGCCAGCAGCTGAGCGCGCACCGCGAGCTCATCGGCCATCGCATTGAACTCTGCCGTGCCCTAGGCGGTGGCTGGAGCACGCGGAGCCCAGCGAATGGGCCCGCGGGGTCAACCGGGAGGACGCAATCGTGAAGAGCACACTGAAAACGATCCTGAAGAACCGCTGGTCACCTCTGTTGATCCTGTTGCTGGGCCTGGTCCTGTCCGGGGTGGTGGTGGCGACCGGTCCCGAGGCACCGCGACGGCAGCCTAAGCGTCAGGCGCGTCTTGTGGAGGTCGTGCCGCTCGAGGTCGCCGACGCACAGGTGGCGGTCGAAGCCTTGGGTACGGTCCAACCGGCCCTTGAAGTGCGGCTGCAGGCCCAGGTTGGCGGGCAGGTGATCTACGTGAGCCCTCTTCTGATTCCAGGCGGGCGATTCGCCGAGGGAGACACGTTGTTTCGGATAGACCCTCGCGAGTACGAGTTCGCCGTACGTCAGCGTGAGAGCGATTTCGCGCGGGCCGAGCAGGCGCTCAAGCTGGAAGAGAGCCAGCAGGAGATCGCCCGTCGCGAGTACGAACTGATGGGGGACGTCATTGACGAAGGCGACGCCGAACTGGTGCTGCGCGGGCCGCACCTCGAGACGGCGCGTGCCGCTCATGACGCGGCGCTGGCGGCGCTGGAGCAGGCGCGGCTGAATCTTGCGCGCACGACCGTAGTGGCTCCCATGAACGCCATCGTCGAGGACAGGCTCGTGGACCGTGGCGGCATCGTCGCCGCCAATACGGTTCTTGCGACGCTTCTGGGCACCGACGCGTGCTGGGTGGAGGCCCTCGTGCCCGCGGACGATCTGGTCTGGATCGATTCGCCGGAGGCCGGCGGGTCCGGTGGCTCGGTCGCGCGTGTGCGTCAGGACGCCGTCTGGGATGATGGCGTCTGGCGCGAGGGGCGCGTGCTGGGCCGCTCGCGCAGCCTGGATGCGCAGGGCCGCATGGTCCGGGTCATCGTGGAGGTGTCCGACCCATTCTGTCTGCGCAGGTCGAACTCCGCGGCGCCCGCCCTGTTCATGGGTTCCTTCGTGGACGTGGAGATTCTCGGCCAGATTATTGAGAACGCATTAGTCGTCGATCGCCGCTACGTACACGATGGCAACAGAGTCTGGCTGATGGACAAGGATGACAACCTCAGGATCAGGACGATCGGGCCTGTCTTCACGGGCGAGGGCCAGGTTTTCGTGACAGAGGGCATCGAAGCGGGAGAGCGTCTGGTGACGAGCTACCTGTCGGCTCCGGTCGAGGGCATGCCGCTGCGCGTGAAGGGCAGTGCGGCGGCGGGGGACAAGGGCGCAGCGGACAAGGCCGCGGCTGCCGGCAGACCGGCCGGCGGCGACGGTGAGGCGGAAGGGGTGGAGAGCCGATGACGGACGCGCGCAGAGGCGGAGTCATCGCGTGGATGGCCTCCAATCATGTGACCGCCAACATAATGATGCTGGTCTTCCTGATCGGCGGGCTCTTCATGTCCACCCGCATCAAGCAGGAGGTCTTTCCTGAGTTCAGTCTGGATCTGGTGACGATAACTGTCGCGTACCCGGGCGCCTCACCCGAAGAGGTCGAGAGCGGCATAGTGCTTGCGCTCGAAGAAGCCGTTCGCGGCGTCTCCGAGATCAAGCGCGTCCAGGCGACGGCTTCCGAGGGCATGGCCCTCGTCAATGTCGAACTCCACGCCGGCGTCGATGGTCAGAAGGCCTATCAGGAGATCGACCAGGAAGTCGCCCGCATCGTCACGCTTCCCAAGGAGGCCGAGGAGCCGCAGGTCAGGCTGCAGTCGATGCGTCGCCTGGTGCGGAACCTGGTCATCTACGGAGACGTCGACGAGCAGGTACTGCGTGAGTTGGGCGAGGAGGCGCGCGACATACTGCTGCAGTCTCCGGAGATCACTCAGGTCGACGTGGCGGGCGTACGGGATATGGAGATCCATATCGAGATCTCGCAGGAGACGCTCCGCACCTACGGGCTCACCCTTGACGGGGTCGCCCAGATCATAGCGGCCGCCGCGCTCGAGGTGCCGGGTGGTTCCGTGAGAACTGAGGGCGGCGAGATACTACTGCGCGTCAAGGAGCGCAGGGACTGGGCCAGGGAGTTCGCGCGGTTGCCGGTCGTCACGGCCGAGTCCGGCGCCGTGGTGCGCCTGTCCGACATCGCCGGTGTTTCAGAAGGGTTCGAGGACTCGAACGTCGAGCAGCGTTTCGACGGGCTCCCGTGTGTTGACGTGGAGGTCTACAGGGTCGGCGCCCAGACGCCTATAGGAGTGTCGGAGGAGGTCGACAGGATCCTCCTCGACATCGAAGAGGTTCTGCCACCCGGCGTGGACGTCGCGTCCACGGTCAACCGGTCTGAGAACTACGAGCAGCGCCTGCGGCTTCTGCTCAAGAACGCATTTCTTGGACTCGTGCTCGTGCTGGTAGTGCTGGGTCTGTTCCTCAACATGCGCCTGGCGTTCTGGGTGACCATGGGGATACCGGTCTCGTTCCTGGGCGGCCTGCTCCTGATGCCCGCGATAGGCGTGACCATCAACATGATCACGATGTTCGCGTTCATCATCGCGCTCGGTATCGTGGTCGACGACGCCATCGTAGCGGGGGAGAACATCTACGAGTACCGCCGTCGCGGCATGGGCTTCCTGCAGGCGGCGATCCAGGGCACGCGCGACGTCGCGGTGCCCATCTCGTTCAGCATCCTGACAAACATAGTGGCGTTTCTGCCGCTCGCGTTCATTCCGGGTTTCATGGGGAAGATCTTCGTCTCCATCCCGATGGTCGTGGTCACGGTCTTCATCATCTCCTGGGTGGAGGCGCTGTTCATTCTGCCGGCGCACCTGGCACACGGGAACTCCGGCGCGCACACGGGCCTTGAGGGCCGCATCAATCGCGTGCAGCAGCGGGTTGCGGCGGGTCTCGAGCTGTTCATCAAGGGCCGCTACTCGCGGTTCCTTCGCAGGGTCATAAGAAACCGCCGCGTCACCGTCGCCCTGGGGCTTGTGCTGCTCATGCTTGTGCTGAGCTACGTGTTCAGCGGGCGCATGGGCATGATCCTCATGCCGAAAGTCGAGTCGGACCGTGCCGTCGTCACGGCGGTATTGCCCTACGGTGTTCCCCTCGAGCGGGCGCGGGAGGTCAGGGGCCTTCTGGAGGAGGCCGCAGGCCGCGTCATCGACGAACACGGCGGTGACAGGCTGTCCGAGGGGATCAAGGGACGCGTTAACGAAAACACGATCGAGGTGACCGTCTACCTGACCGATCCGGACGAGCGGCCTATGAATACGTTCCGGTTCACCGGTCTGTGGCGAGAGGAGACCGGGCAGATTCCGGGCCTCGAGATGCTGCGCTTCGAGGCCGACCGAGGAGGGCCGGGAGCCGGAGCCGCACTGACGGTCGAGCTGTCGCACCGCGACATCGAAACGCTCAATCGGGCCAGCTCCGATCTGGCCGGGCGGCTCGCGGAGTTCACATACACGAAAGACATCGACGACGGCTACAGCCCGGGCAAAGAGCAGATGGACTTCCGGATCCGGATCGAGGGACAGGCTCTGGGTCTCACCGCGAGTTCGGTCGCCCGCCAGGTCCGGTCGTCGTTCTACGGCGCGCAGGCCCTTCGCCAGCAGCGGGGCCGCAACGAGGTGAAGGTGCTCGTGCGCTTGCCCGAGGCGGCCAGGAGCCGGGAAGCGGATGTGGAGAGGCTCCTCGTGCAGACCCCGGTGGGGACATGGGTGCCGCTCCTGGAGGTCGCCGACGTAGACCGCGGGCGCGCCTACACGAGCATCTCCAGACGGGACGGTCGACGCACGGTGCAGGTCACGAGCGGCGTGGAGCCGTTCGACCAGACCTCCGTCGTGCAGGCCAGTCTCGAGGCGTCGGTGCTGCCGTCGCTCGTCGAGGACTACCCCGGTCTTTCGTACTCGTTCGAGGGGTTCCAGGCTGACATCCAGGAGAGCATGAGCGCACTCATCGGGGGTTTCGCGCTGGCCATGATCATCTCGTACGCGCTTCTGGCGATACCGTTCAGAAGCTACGCCCAGCCCCTCGTGGTGATGATGGCCATACCGTTCGGCATCGTGGGGGCCGTGCTCGGCCACCTTCTCATGGGATACAGCATAAGTATCATCAGCCTCATGGGTATCATTGCGCTCTCGGGAGTCGTCGTGAACGACTCGCTCATCCTCATCACGTATGCCAACAAGCTTCGGGGCGAGGGTCTGAGCGCCGAGGAGGCGATTCACAGTGCCGGGGTACGCCGCTTCCGTCCCATCCTCCTGACGACGATGACCACCTACGGCGGGCTCGCGCCGATGATATTCGAGACCTCGCGGCAGGCGAGATTCATGATACCCATGGCGATCTCGCTCGGATACGGGATCGTCTTCGCGACTCTCATCACTCTGGTGCTCGTGCCCAGCCTCTATCTGCTGGTGGAGGACGCGCAGTCCGCGCTTGCTCGTGTGATGGCCAGGCTGCGCCGCAGGAACAGCTCAGACACGGAGGTGGCGAGTGCCTAACTCAGAGCGTAACCACATCCTGGCCGACACGGACATCGGTGCGCTCCTCTGGCGCCTGTCAATTCCCGCGACCGTCGGCATGGCGGTCATGGCCACCTACAACCTCGTCGATGCTATCTTCATCGGACGCGGCGTAGGCACGCTTGGCCTGGCCGGCCTCGCGATCTGCTTCCCCGTCCAGCTCATTGTCATGGCTGTCGGGCAGCTCATAGGCATGGGCGGCGCGTCCATCATCTCGCGCGCTCTCGGCGCTGGAGATGAGGCGCGGGCACACCGGGCGTTCGGGAACGCCCTCACGCTGGCGTTCTTGTCTGCGGCGATCCTGACCACCGGCGGTCTCGTCTTCCTGGATGATCTTCTCAGGATCTTCGGGGCGACGGAGGAGATACTGCCGTACGCCCGGGACTACCTGTCAGTCATCTTGTGGGGGACGGCCTTCCGCTGCTATGCGATGTCACACAACAACATCATCCGCTCCGAGGGCCGCGCGAAGGTCGCGATGACCGTCATGCTTATCGGCGCGGGCGTCAACATCGCACTGGACCCCATCTTCATCTTCGGGCTCGACATGGGCATGCGCGGCGCCGCGCTCGCGACTGTGCTGGCGCAGGCATGCACGACCACCTTCATCGTGATCTACTTCGCCAGCGGAAGAAGCAGCCTGTCCATGAGACTCAGTGACCTCAGACTCTCAGCGCCCATCGTGCGCGAGACGCTCGCGGTCGGCGCGTCATCGGCCGGGCGCATGGTGGCAGGAAGCGCGGTCGCCATCACACTGAACAGGACGCTCGGGCACTACGGCGGCAACATAGCGATAGCGACGTACGGCATTCTGAACAGGCTGCTGCACTTTGCGTTCATGCCCATGCTCGGTTTCTCGCAGGCACTGCAGCCGGTCGCCGGGTACAACTACGGGGCGCGGCAGTTCGACAGGGCGAAGCGCGCTCTCCGCATCTCGAGCGTTCGCTCGACCGTCTTTGCCGTTGGCGCGTTCGGCGTGTTGATAGTGTTCGCGCGGCCGCTGATACAGCTCTTCACTCGCGACCGCGAGCTCATAGAACTCTCTGTCACCGCGCTTCGCACCATCGCACTGGCTCTCCCGGTGGTCGGCATCCAGATGATGGGCGCAACCATGTTTGTGGCGCTGGGGCGCGCCGGCCCGGCGCTCTTCCTCACTCTCTCGCGTCAGATCATCTTCCTCATTCCGCTCGTCCTGGTGCTTCCGCTTGTGATGGGACTGAACGGCGTGTTCGTTGCGTTTCCCATTGCCGACGTGCTTGCGACGGCGGTCACTGTGATCATGCTCGCCAGGGAGTTCGCGCGGCTCAACCGCATGGAGGAAGCGCTCGTGTCCGCGGACCGGTAGTTTCTGCGGGCATGCTGTTGCGGCGCATCGGTTGTCGGGAGAAACGACTGGCAGTCAGTGGCATTTTGTGGTACAGTCCTAGCGAGCGGGGCGGCGCGGTGGCCGGTCCCCGCTCGCAACTGATGTCAGAAGTCCGTTCCCAACATGAAAGGAGGTGCGACATGCGCCACCTTCGATCGTGGCTTCCGGCACTCGCGGGACTCTCCCTCGTTCTTCTGTCGGTCCTCGTCTGCTCGACGGCTAACGCTTTCCTCTACGATACCTTCGCCGCCGGTCCGGGATTTCCTAATCGCGTCGACGACCACATCGATGCGCTAGTCCCCACGGATCAGGTCGACATCATCGTTGACTTCTGCTCGACACCAACTGCGGCCGACAGCACGTTTCTCGCCGGCTTCGGTACCGTCTACGGTGTCTTCCGCTTCATCGATGCGATTGCGGTCCGTGGTGTTCTCGTCTCGGACTGCTACGTCATCGTGAACAGCTACCCAAGAGTGAAGCTCATTGAGTGGGACCAGACCCTCCAGCCGCACCTCGACGTGAGCTGCTACGCCATACAGGCGAGGTCGAGCGGGATGTATCCGTACCCCTCGCAGGCAGTATGGATGCTGAACCCTTCCCTCGGATACATGGGGAACGGCGTCAACATCGCCATCATTGACAGCGGCGTGGACGACGCGCACCCGGCACTCGCCGGTAAGTTCGTCGCCGGCTACGACGGGTTCACGCAGCTCGGCGGGCCGGGGGTCAATCCCGACGACGACATGGTCGGCTGGTACCACGGCACGTTCGTCGCGGGTATCGCCATGGGGAACGACCCCGCACAGCAGTACATGGGTGTCGCACCGCTCGCGGGACTCATCGACTGCAAGATATTCGATGCGACCGGCACGAGCCCATCGTCGCGCTCGATCGCGACCATCCAGTGGGTCATGCAGAACGCACCCCTCTACAACATCCAGATAACGAACATGAGTTTCGGCGGGCGGCCGGACGACGGCACCGATGCCGTCGCCAGAGCGGCGGACGCGCTGGCGAGCACGGGTGTCGTGGTCGTGGCCTCGGCGGGGAACTACCCACCTTCCGTCGGGATAGCCGCTCCGGCCTCGGGCGATCGCGTGATATCCGTGGGAGGAGTGAGCGATAACGCCACCGTTCCGCGAGGGGATGACACCTACAGTACCTTCGCGCGCGTGGGCCCCCGTTCCTCAGCCCCACCGACGTTCGCACCTCTCTTCAATGACCTGAAGCCTGAGGTCTCCGCGTACATGCTCGATATCACCTCGTGCCAGGGTTCCAACCCGGGCCAGGGCGGTGCCGGTTTCTGGCAGCATCCCGCGAGCGGGACGTCGTGGGCGACGGCACACGTTGCGGGCGTGGCGGCTCTTATCCTCGAGAAGTACCCGGGGCTTCCGCCCGCGCAGGTCGACAACCTGCTCCGGACGAACGCAGAGCCACGTGGCGGAGCGACGTTCCCATCCATCGATCCGATTTGGAACTACATGTACGGCTGGGGCATCGTCTCGGCGGCCGACGCCGTGAACGCCGTGCTGCTAGCGGACGTGGCCGTGGCGGCATGGATCCCGGGAACGTGGAACAGCAACAGCATCTGGGCGGGGCATTACCCCGTGAAGGTGGGCGAGGCGAACACGCTGAACGCGCGCGTCTCCGCCAACGGCAGCGTCGCGCCCGGCGTGGTCGTGTTGTTCGAGGTCATGCTCACCGGCTGGGGTGGGCAGTACAGTCCGATCGCAAGCACCACCGTGAATGTCCCGTCCGGCGGGAGCATCGTGGCGACGATTCCCTACACTCCGCCTCCGGGATCGGAGGGTCACAGGTGTTACCGGGTGACCGCGACCTACGCGGCCGACCCGAACCCCGCCAACAACTCGGCGAAGGAGAACATCGAGGTGCAGGCGGCGCAGAAGGCCGTGGCGCGGCTCGCCGGGGGTGGAGCGGCGCGGTTTGCACGGAGTGCACCGCCGGCGTCCGGCAGGAGCCAGCGCTATGCGTACGGGCTGACGATCTGTGTGGACCCGATGACGCCGGGGCCGTTCAGGACCGCCGACGCGTGCATCTGCACGAAGGACCTGCCTCCGGGCGCAAGCGCGTGGATTGAGCCCGAGCCGCCGTTCGACATTCCGACCGGCATGTGCCAGGGCTGCTCGCTCATCGTCGAGGCGCCGGAGGGGGTGGTGTTTGGGTCGGGGGACGCCGTCTACGTCAACGGGTGGTTCTGGGGTAATGGCGTCGCAGAGGGAGGCGTGAGCGTGTACTTCGAGAGCGCGCCTCCGCTCGAGGCGACCATCAGCGAGGTGCAGTACACGGACGATCCGACCGCTCCGTCCCCGCTGGTCGGACAGACAGTCAGAGTGAGCGGCATCGCGACCACCGACGACACGACCTACCCGGACAGGTTCGCGATGCAGGACGGGGAGGGGGCCTGGAGCGGGCTCTTCGTGAGGAACGTCGGGCTCCCGGTCGCTCGCGGCGACAGTCTCATGATCATCGGCACCGTGGTTGAGACGGAGGGGCTCACCGAGCTCGACCTCCTGACCGAGATGGTAACTGTCAGCAGCGGGAA
>JAUWCJ010000037.1 GCA_030609365.1 Candidatus Eiseniibacteriota bacterium
GCAAGCCGCTGGAGTCGCTCCTGTTCGGGCGGCTCGCGAGGCGCACAGAAACGTCCTGCCTCAAACGCGCCGACCGCATTGTCGTGCTGAGCGACTTCTCCAGGGAGCAGCTGGCCAGCTACTACCCCTTTGCCCGGGAGAAGGTCATGAAGATCCCGGGCGGCGTCGACCTCGAGAGGTTCCATCCCGCCCCGGACCGCGCGGCGGTCAGGGAGTCTCTCGGGTTGCCGGGGGACCGCCCGGTTCTCTTCACGGCGCGCCGACTCGTGCCGCGGATGGGTGTTGAGAACCTGCTGAGGGCTCTGGCGGGCGTCCGGTCCTCGTTCCCTGGAGTCCTTCTCGTCATCGCGGGGCGCGGCAGGATGGAGGAAGAGCTCAAACGCGTGGTGGTCGCCGAGGGGATTGCCGACAACGTGAAGTTCGTGGGATTCGTCGAGGACAGCGATCTGGTCAGATACTATCAGGCGGCGGATCTCTTCGTGTTGCCGTCGCTGGCGTTCGAAGGGTTCGGGATGGTTACGCTGGAGGCGCTCGCGTGCGGCACGCCGGCCGTCGGCACGCCGATCGGTGCTACCCCGGAGATACTGGACAGGCTCGCCCCCCAACTCCTGCTGGCCGGAACGGAGCCGCACGCGATACGGCGGGGGATCACGGCGATGTTGGAGTGGCTCTCGGACGGCGATGCGGTCGGGCGCTTGAGGACGCAATGCAGGACCTACGTCGAGACGCACTATGGGTGGGACCGCGCCGTCGATGCGCTGGAGGCGACGATGGACGAACTGCTCAGGGATGGGGGCGGGCATGGGTAGCCCGGCGGAGCCGATGTGGAAGGTGCGCAGACTGCTCGCGATGAGTCCCGCTGAGGTGGGGCTTCGCATCGTGAGGGGCATCGCTCACAGGGCGCAGCGCTCCCGCACACCCGTCGCTCAGAGTGAGATGCTACCCGCGGAGTCGGTGCTGGTTGGTTCAGTCGATGCGGCGGACGCCGGCGCGTGGGTCGAACGTCAGCTGGTCGACGGTCGCGGCCGGCTGCTCGCCGGCGCGCGTGACGTCCCGGCGCTGTCGTCGGCGCTCAGTCTACTGGGCGTAGACCCGGACTCGGTCATCGAGGCGGCCGAGTCGGTACTCGAGGGAGACATCGCGGCTTTCGGATCGACCACGATCGACGTCGGCGAGGTTCCCGACTGGCTGAGAGATCCTGTCTCGGGCGGCAGGTGGCCGCTGGAGTTCTGGGCGGACGTGGATTTCCGCGAGACGGATGGGCTCGGGGACCCGCGATATGTCTGGGAGGTCAATCGCCACCATCACCTCGTCACTCTGGCCAGGGGCTACGTACTGTCCGGTGAGGCGCGTTTTGCGGCACGTGTGTGGCGGGACATCGTCTCGTGGATCGAGGCCAACCCACCACTATTCGGCATCAACTGGTCGAGTCCGCTGGAGATTGCGATTCGCCTGATGTCGTGGACTATGGCGCTGGACCTCATCGGGGCCGAGGGGGCGCTGGAAGGTGACGCTGCTTCTGTCGCGGCGAGCGTTTCGTTGCAGGCGGGCCATCTGTCTGATAATCTGTCAGTTTACGCCTCTTCTCGGAACAATCACCTGATCGGAGAGGGGGTGGGGCTCCTTGTTGCCGGGGCGAAATTCCCGTTTCTCAGGAGCGCGGAGAGATGGTCGCGAGTGGGCCAGCGCGTGCTGGAGCGGGAACTGATCGCACAGGTGAGCGCGGATGGCGTGACACGTGAGCAGGCGTTTCAGTACGAGTCGTTCGTTCTGGAGTTCGGGCTGCTCGGTGTGGCCGCTACGGCCTCCATGGGCACGTCACTTGCTTCTGAGTGTATCGAGACCATGGGCAGGATGTCCCGATTCCTGGGCGACGTCTCAGGAATGGGCGGCGCCCCGCCTCGCGTTGGCGACGGCGACGGGGGCAGAGCCCTCGCGCTCTCCGACAGCGCGGGTCGTCAGGCGGCGGAGGCCGTCGCAGCGGGGGCGCTGGCAGCGGGCGAGACGCCGCGCCGCTCGTCCCTCAAGGCCGACCTTGCACCTGCGCTCTGGCTGTTCGGTCCGGACGTGGTCAGCGAGCCGGCCGGTCGGCTCACCGACGGGCGCGAGCCTGTCGATGAAGCGCCGGCGGCGTCCTGCTTCTTCGCGGAAGGCGGCTACTTCGTGCCGCGAGCGGAGGAGCACCACGGCGTCATCGACTGCGGGTCGCTCGGCTACCTGTCGATAGCGGCGCACGGTCACGCCGACTGCCTGTCGCTGTGCGTGTCGCATCGCGGGCGGTGGGTTCTGGTGGATCCGGGGACCTACTGTTATCACCGCGACGCGATATGGCGCGACCACTTCAGGGGCACGCTCGCTCACAATACGGTGAGCGTCGACGGTCTGAATCAGTCGGAGATGCTCGGGCCGTTCATGTGGGGAAGAAGAGCACGCGCCGAGCAGATCGCGTGGGCG
This sequence comes from Candidatus Eiseniibacteriota bacterium, assembly GCA_030609365.1. GTDB lineage: Bacteria > Joyebacterota > Joyebacteria > Joyebacterales > Joyebacteraceae > JALGZG01. Next base: position 2,455 of record JAUWCJ010000037.1, read on the forward strand.
AGCACACGGGGTTTCGACTACTTCGAGGGCGCTCACGACGGGTACGCCGCGGCCGGTGGTGTGCGGCACAGGAGGTCCGTCCTCTTCGGGAAGCGCGGCTACTGGTTGGTCGTGGATCACCTGGAGGGAGAGAGACGCCACCGGATCGACGCGACGTTCCAGATGGCCCGGGGATTCTCCCGCGGGCCGGGCGACGGACTGGTCTTCGCGTCGGACGACGGGTTGGCCGTGGAGTTCCGGACCTGGCTCCCCGCCGCCATGACCACCGCGACCGTCGAGGGGGCCGACTTGCCCCCGCGCGGGTGGGTCTCGGAGGGCTTCGGGCAGAAGGACGCGGCGCCGGCCATCGTAGCCGGAGGCGTCGTCGAACTGCCGGTGACCCTTGTGACAGCAGTGGTCCCGTTCGAGGGAGAGAACGCGGTCGATATCGACTGCCTGACGGGAGAATGGAACGGGGGAGCGGTCTTCGAGATCGCCTTCCCGGAGGGATTGGACAGAGTTCTGATTGGGGCGCCCGGTACCGCGCTGGCGGACGAGCGTTTCTCCGGAACCCTGGGGTTCGTCACCGACCGTGAGAGCGGCAGGGAGACCTGGGGTTTCGACATTACTGAATGGACGAAGGCGGGGTCGGACGTCATCCACGAGCCCGTCGCGAACGTCCTGACTGCGAGAGGAACGAGAGGAGCACCACCCAGACCATGAGAATCAGCGTGTTGGGCCTCGGATACGTCGGGTGTGTTTCGGCCGCCTGCTTCACGGAACTCGGCCACGACGTGGTCGGACTGGACGTCGATCCCAGGAAGGTCGAGCTCATCAGGAGCGGCACGAGTCCCATCGTCGAGCCCGGACTGCCGGAGCTGGTCAAGAAGGGCGTGGATGGAGGACGGCTGACGGTGACCGATGACTACGAGGCGGCGGTGATGGGCTCGGACATCTCGCTCGTGTGCGTGGGGACGCCGTCGATGGAGACGGGACATCCGAACCTCGAGTACACGAAGCGTGTCTGCCAGCAGCTGGCCGACATCATCAGGCGGAAGGACGACTTCCACGTCGTCGTCTTTCGGAGCACGATCCCTCCGGGCACTGTGGAGACGGAGCTCCTTCCGATTCTGGAGAGCGAGTCCGGGAAGAAGGAGGGCGACGGGTTCGGAGTGTGTTTCAACCCCGAGTTCCTGCGTGAAGCGTCCGCGATCCAGGACTTCTACCATCCTCCCAAGATCGTGATCGGCGAGCGCACGCCCGGCAGCCGCGCGGGCGACGTAATGGTCGAGCTGTACAAAACGATAGACGCGCCGACGGTCAGGACCGAGATCAGGGTCTCCGAGATGGTCAAGTACGCGGACAACTGTTTCCACGCGATCAAAGTCTGCTTCGCTAACGAGATCGGCAATTTGAGCAAGGTTCTGGGGATCTCCGACAGCCACAAGGTCATGGACATCTTCTGCCTTGACACTCAACTCAACCTATCACCCTACTACATGAAGCCGGGTTTCGCCTTCGGCGGATCCTGTCTTCCGAAGGACCTGCGGGCCATCGTCAGGATGAGCCAGGAGAACGGCGTGCCGTGTCCGGTCATCTCCGCGGCGGATCCTTCAAACCAGCTTCAGATCAGGCGTGCGATAGAGTACATCAGGGGCGCTGGCAGGAAGAAGGTAGGCGTGCTCGGCATGAGCTTCAAGGCCGAGACGGACGACCTCAGAGAGAGCCCGATAGTGCAGGTTGTGAGCACGCTCATCGGGAAGGGCTACGAACTCTGCATCTACGACCGCAACATCAACTGGGAGGATCTCTTCGGCTCGAATCTGGGTTTCCTGAAGCATGAAATCCCGTATGCCCAGAGTCTCAAGGCCGACACTATCGACGAGCTGATCGAGAGATCGGAAGTCATAGTGATCGCCAACGGCGCGGCTGAGTTCAGGGACGTCCCGCTGAAGATGCGCGAGGACCAGGTGCTGATCGATCTGGTGCGCATTGTGGACGACCCGTCGGTGGCGCGCGGGGAATACGTCGGGATCGCGTGGTAGACGGGCGATCGCCGCGGACGCAACCTCTGTGGGGGTGGAGCTGAACGTGGGAAAGACGAATCGGATACTCATCATCGTAGAGAACCTCCCTGTCCCGTTTGACAGGCGCGTCTGGATGGAGGCGACAACGCTCAAGGAGGCCGGGTACGAGGTCAGCGTCATATGTCCCCAGGGAGGGAACTACCCGGAATCCTATGAGGAACTCGACGGAATACGCATCTATCGCTACCCAGCACCACCTCCGACCACGTCGAAGCTGTCCTACGCGTGGGAGTTTCCCTACTGCTGGTTCCAGAGCCTGAAGCTGTCGATGAGGGCGTGGAGGGAGGGCGGGTTCGACGCGATACAGGCCTGCAATCCGCCCGACACGTTCTTCCTTATCGGTTTCCTCTTCAAGCTGTTCCACCGCACGAAGTTCGTGTACGACCAGCACGATCTTTGCCCGGAGCTCTACCTCTCACGTTTCGGTGGGACCCGCTCCGTCTACTTCGGTCTCCTGAGGATGCTGGAGCGTGCGACCTACCGTGCCGCCGACATGGTCATCTCGACGAACGTGTCTTACAAGGAGCACGCATCGACCGTCGGGCGGTTTCCCGAGGACGATATCTTCGTTGTCAGGAGCGGCCCGAAGACGTCTCTCATGACGCCGGTCGATCCGCAACCTGCGCTTCGCAAGGGGAAGAAGTTCCTGGTGTGCTACCTGGGAGTCATGGCGCCTCAGGACGGAGTCGACTACCTCCTCCGCGCCATCCGCCACGTGGTCGATGTCATGAAGCGGAAGGACATCTTGTTCACGCTGATAGGTTCGGGAGACTCGTTTGCGGACGTGCGAGGGCTCAGGGATGACCTGGGTCTCTCGAACTGCGTGGAGATGACCGGACGGATCTCCGACGCGGACGTGGCGAGCTACATGTCGACCGCCGACCTCTGCGTGTGTCCCGACCCTCTCAATCCTCTCAACGACGTGTCGACCATGAACAAGGTTCTGGAGTACATGATCTTTAGGCGGGCCATGGTCTCCTTCGATCTGAAGGAGAGCCGCTTCTCCGCGCAGGACGGAGCGCTGTACGCCGCGCCGAACGACGAGATCGAATTCGGCGAGAGGATGATCGAGCTCCTCGACGACGAGGAGCTCAGAGAGAAGATGGGACGTCGGAACAGGGAACGCATCAGGGAGGAACTCTCCTGGGAACACACCAGCAAGGAGCTTCTCAAGGCGTATGGCTCCCTTCTGGGTGAGCCCACGGGGACGGAGGGACGCTGATGGCGGGCCCTGTCGGCTGCGTGGCCGCGGTCACCTACAGGTGCAACGCGCGGTGCACCGTGTGCGACATATGGAAGAAGGAGTCCAGGGCTGACGATGAGATCTCGGCCTCCGACTACGCCTGGCTTCCGAGATCGCTCCGGTCGGTCAACGTCAGCGGCGGGGAGCCGTTCCTGCGCGACGACCTGGTCGAGATCGTCTCCGTGATCGAGCAGGCCTGTCCGCGCGCGCGTGTGGTCATCTCGACGAACGGTCTCATGCCCTCACGTATCGAGGCGATGATGGCGGAGATGACTCACATCGCCGTCAGGGTCTCGGTCGATGGTGTGGGCGCGAAGCACGATGAGATCCGTGGTATCGAAGGCGCCTACGAGAAGGCCCTCGACACGGTCAGAAGGCTAAGGGCACTCGGTGTCTCCGACCTGGGACTGGCGGCGACGTCGTCCGAGAAGAACCCGGGCGAGCTCCTTCGGGTGAAGAGGCTCGCCGACGAGCTGGGCGTCGGTTTCATAGCCAGCGCCGCCCACAGCTCGCCGATCTTCTTTGGTGAGCACGACCTTGACCGGCCCACGTCGGAGGAGACGGTGGGCGAGATCGCTACCATCATGCGTCAGGAACTCGCGTCGCGGAATCCGCGCGACTGGGCGAGGGCGTACTACATGCGGGGACTCATCGACTACGTTCGTGGGAAGCCCCGCCGGTTGCCGTGCGGCGCCGGAGTCGATCACTTCTACCTCGAGCCGTTCGGGGATGTGTACCCGTGCAACGTGTCCGGCGTCAGAATGGGTAACGTCAGGGACGGGAGCTTCAAGCAGATCAGAAGATCATCCGCGGGCGAGGTCGTCCCCGCGGTGGCGGGCTGTCAGGAGCAGTGCTGGATGGTCTGCACCGTCAGCCCTCCCATGAGGCGTCGCCCGTTCCGTCCGGGTGCCTGGATAGTCGGGGCGAAGCTCATGGGGCTTGACACTTCGGTGGACCGATGACAAACTAGAAGGTTCTTGAGGGGAGTCTGGGCGACGCATGAAGGTTCTCGCCGCGAACAAGTACTACTTCGTCAAGGGTGGGGCCGAGCGCTATCTTTTCGAGCTCAATCGCATCCTCGAGGCGCGAGGGCACACGGTCGTCCCGTTCGCGATGCAGCACGAGCGGAACGAAGCGACCGCGTTCGCCGGACACTTCGTCTCGTATGAGGCCTTCGACGAGAGCGACGGAATCGCGGCCCGAGCGAGAGCCGCGGCACGCATACTGTACTCGCGGGAGGCGAAGAAGCGGATCGAGGCGCTCGTCGACCAGGCCGGTCCGGACGTCGCGCATCTGCACAACATCGCGCACCAGCTGTCGCCGTCGATCCTCTACGGACTCAAGTCCCGGGGAGTTCCGGTAGTACAGACGCTGCACGATTTCAAGCTGGTGTGCCCAAACTATCAGATGTTCGTACGTGGCGCAACATGCGAGCGTTGCGCCACGTGGCGGTACTACAACGCGGTTCTCAACCGGTGTATGCGCGATTCGCTGACCTCGAGCGCACTGGTCGCGGCGGAGGCTTACGTTCACAAGCTCCTCCGCAGCTACGCGCGCAACGTCGACCTGTTTGTCGCGCCGAGCCAGCAGCTGAGAACGCGGATGATAGCGCACGGCGTGAACGAGGATCGCATCGTCCATCTGCCGTACGCGATTGATCTGGAGCAGTACGAGCCCAGGTACGAGTCGGACGGATACGGGGTCTACGTCGGCAGGCTGTCGGTGGGGAAAGGACTCGAGACGCTCCTCGCGGCGCTGTCGAAGGCCAGAGCGGTCAAGTTCAAGATAGTGGGTGCGGGGCCACTGGCCGAGAGCCTCGAGAGAACAGCGACCGCCGAGGAGCTTTCGAACGTTGAGTTCGTGGGTTACAAGGAAGGTGCGGAGCTCAGGTCGCTCGTGGGTGGCGCGCTCTTCGTAGCGGTTCCCTCCGAGTGCTTCGAGAACTCGCCGCTGACGGTCTACGAGGCGTTCGCCCAGGGCAAGGCGGTCGTGGGCTCGAGGATGGGGGGCATTCCGGAGCTCGTTTCGGAGGGGGAGTCGGGGCTGATCTTCGAACCTGCTGACATCGACGGACTGGCTGCTCTGTTGCTTGAATTGTGGAACGACCCGGACGGGACTATCCGCATGGGTCGGGCGGCTCGGGAGAGGGTCGAGACGCACTTCGGTCCCGACAGTCACTACGAGAAGATGATGGCGATCTACGAAAGGGTCATGGCGTGAAGATCGCGATGCTGGGACAGAAGGGCATCCCTGCGACCTACGGCGGTATAGAGCGTCACGTCGAGGAGCTGGGGACACGTCTTGTGGAGAGGGGTCATGAGGTGACGGTCTACTGTCGCCCCTACTACACGAAGATGCGGGGCGATTACCGGGGCATCCGGATCGCGAACATCCCAAGCGTGCGAACCAAGCACCTTGATACTGCGACGCATTGCGCCCTCGCGATACCTCACATCCTGTCCAAGAACTACGACATCGTGCACTTCCACGCGCTGGGGCCGTCCCTGTTTGCGAACGTGCCGCACATGAGTGGCGCAAAGTCGGTGGTGACGGTCCACGGGCTCGACTGGCAGAGAGAGAAGTGGGGCGGCTTCGCCACGTGGGTGCTCAAGTGCTGCGAGTACACGGCGGCGAACTACCCCGACAGGACCATCGTCGTATCAAAGGCATTGCGCGAGCACTTCCGAACGGTGCACGATACCTGCGTCACCTATATTCCCAACGGAACCGTTCTTCCGCACGTTCGCAAGGCCGAGAAGATCAAGGAGATGGGGCTCGACCCCGGCAACTACGTTCTCTTCGTGGGAAGGCTCGTTCCCGAGAAGGGAGCGCACTACCTTCTCGACGCGTACGCCAGGATGAACACGGACATGGAGCTGGTCATTGCGGGCGGGACCAGCTTCTCCACCGACTACGTCGACAGCCTGCACGAGAAGGCCGGAGGTCGCGTCCGGTTCCTGGGCTACGTGTACGGGGACGTTCTCGATGAGCTCTACTCCAACGCCCGCGTGTTCGTGCTTCCTTCCGACATAGAAGGTCTTCCCATCGCTCTTCTGGAGGCGATGAGCTTCGGCAATTGCTGTCTGACCAGCGACATTCCCGAGAACCTCGAGGTCATCGGAGACTGCGGCGCCACGTTCAGACGGGGCGACGTCGACGACCTGGCCGAGAAGCTGTCGGGACTCCTGGAGAACCCCGACAAGTGCCACGCGGTCGGCGACAGGGCCAGGCGTCACGTGCTACAGACGTACGATTGGGACGGAGTGACGCTGCACACCGAGGCCATCTACTACACACTGCTGAGAGGTTTCTAAAGACGCCGGCCACGCGCACGTCGAGGAGCGAGCCATCTTGGACATCGCCACTGTTCTCGAGCAGGAACGTCGACAGGTCGATGAGGAACTCGAGCGGCATCTTCCCGATGAGGGCGAGTACCCGGAGCGGATTCACGAGGCCATCAGGTACTCCGTGCTGAACGGTGGTAAGCGCCTGAGACCCATCATTGCCCTCGCCTCGGCCCGCGCGCTCGGCCACGACCGTGCGAAGGTCATCAAGTCGGCCTGCTCGGTCGAGTACGTACACTGCTGCTCGCTCGTGCTCGATGATCTCCCGTCCATGGACGACGCCATGATGCGTCGCGGTCAACCGACGACCCACAGGGCCTTCGGTGTGGCGACCGGTATTCTCTCGGCCGACGCGCTTCTCATGCACGCATTCAAGCTCGTGGCAGACAACGGAGTGGACGTAGGGGCGGACGGTCCGAGCGTGGCGAAGGCCGTGCGCGACCTCGCTACGGCCGTCGGGTCGTACGGCATGGTCGGTGGACAGCACGTCGATCTCGAGGTCGCCGGGCGCCGCAACGTCGACAACGAAACTCTGGAGTACATCCAGACACGCAAGACGGGAGCGCTCTTCATCGTGGCCGCCACGCTCGGCGGCACGCTGCTGGGCGCGGAGCCCGAGGGGCTGGAGGGGCTGAGGCAGTACGCGGGCGACCTCGGACTGGCCTACCAGATGATCGATGACATCCTCGATGCAGAGGGTGACGCCGAGGACGTCGGCAAGGACGTCGGCAAGGACGTCGATAAGGCGACTTGCGTCACTGTCCACGGCGTCGAGTCAGCGAGGGAATCGGCGGGTCAACTGATTTCGCGGGCTCGCGAGGCGCTGGGCGCCCTGGACGGCGACACGGCGATGCTGGATGAGATCGCGACGTACTGTCTCAACAGATCACACTGAGCCTGACCGGTGGAGGGCCTGATGACGTACGCGGTGATACTGGCGGGAGGCTGGGGCGAAAGGCTCTGGCCGATGAGCACTCGGGCCAGGCCGAAGCAGCTCCTCAGTATCGCGGGGGAGTCCACTCTTGTGGGTAACACCCTGCTGCGCATCGCCACTCTCGTGTCGTTGCCGGACGCGCTCGTGATGACGAGCGGGGCTCTGAAGGAGCGGATGGTCGAGGAACTTGCTCCTATCCCGGCTCACCGGATCATCGGAGAGCCCAGGGCTAGGAACACCGCCCCGGCCATCGCCCTCGCGGCGAAGCTCCTGGTTGCCGAGGATCCCGACGCCATCATGGTCGTGCTTCCCGCGGACCACGTTATCGGTGACGACGACAGCTTCCGGGCGGCGATAGAACTGGCCATAGGCGCCGCGGAGACGAAGAGGGCGCTCGTCACGCTCGGTATCCGGCCGACGAGGCCCGAGACGGGGTACGGTTACATCAGAGCCGGAGGTTCCTGCGGCCCTGACGGCGTCTTCGAGGTCGAGTCGTTCGAGGAGAAGCCTGACCTTGAACGGGCCGAGGGCTACATTGAGGCCGGCGGGTACTTCTGGAACAGCGGAATGTTCGTCTGGCGCGCTGACGTCTTCCTCGCCGAGCTGGAGAAGCGCCTCCCCGATGTGGCCGCCGCTCTCGCGGAAGTCTCGTGCGGACCGGGCGATGCCGGCTTCGACGACGAACTCATCCGCTTCTATGATTCGGTCGAGGGGATATCCGTCGACTACGGCATCATGGAGAGGGCCGACGGTGTTCTCGTGGTTCCGGCGGATTTCGGATGGGACGACGTCGGGGCGTGGCCGGCGGTCGCAAGGATATGGCCGGGCGACGACGACGGCAACACGGTGCGGGGAGACGCGCTGGTCATAGACTCGAGCGACTGCGTTGCGTACTCCGAGAGCGGCACCGTAGCGGTTCTGGGGATGAGTGGAGTGGTCGTCGTCAGAACGGCTGATGCCACGCTGGTGGTGCCTAAGGACCGGGCCGGCGATGTCAGGCGCATCGTCGCGGCCCTCCGGACCAGGGACGGGAAGGAGCGAGAGCGGGCTTGACCGCTGGCTCTCGTTCTGATAACGATTGTAGGCTTTACGTCAAAGGCGGCCGCGGCCACCCAGGCCCGCCGCCACTTTCGCACCGAGGGTGTGGGCTCGGGCACCAAGAGGAAGACGAATGCCGCAACTGAGGAAAGATCCGGTACTCGGCCGTTGGGTCATCATCGCCACCGAGCGTGGAAAGCGACCGACGGATTTCGCGACCGAACCCGAGGAAAAGAAGGGCGGCTTCTGTCCGTTCGACGAGGGCAACGAGGACAAGACGCCTCCCGAGGTGATGGCGTACCGGGCTCCCGGCACCGCTCCGAACACGCCCGGCTGGAAGGTGCGAGTCGTCCCGAACAAGTTCCCCGCGCTGTCCATCGAGGGAGACCTGGACAGGGCGGGCGAGGGCATGTACGACAAGATGAACGGCGTCGGCGCTCACGAGGTCATCATCGAGACACCGGAACACGACCGGCAGTTCGCCGACCTTCCGGTCGACCACGTCGCTCTCGTCATCAAGGCGATACAGCAGCGCATGCTCGACCTTCAGGGGGACAGCAGGTTCAGATACATCCAGGTCTTCCGCAACAACGGGAACGCCGCGGGAGCGTCACTTCAGCATCCGCACTCCCAGTTGATCGCCCTGCCGATCCTCCCGAAGCGACTGACGGAAGAGCTGGCCGGCAGCAAGAAGTACTACAGCTACAAGGAGAGGTGCGTCTACTGCGATATCGTTGCTCAGGAGGAATGGACGAAGACGCGCATCGTCTGCGAGAACGACAGCTTTGTAGCACTGGCTCCGTTCGCGGCGCGGTTCCCATTCGAGACGTGGATTCTTCCGAGGGCGCATCATTCGTCTTTCGAGGCGATGGACAAGGACATGCGGCCGCAGCTCGCCGAAGTGCTCAAGGAAACGCTGATGCGCATCAACAGCGCGCTCGGGAGCCCTCCGTACAACTTCATCGTGCACACGGCGCCGAGCGGTGAGACGGACCTGAAGTACTACCACTGGCACATAGAGATAATGCCGAAGCTCACGAAGGTGGCCGGGTTCGAGTGGGGGTCGGGTTTCTACATCAATCCCGTGCCGCCCGAGGAGGCCGCGAGATATCTGCGTGAGGCTGAGATTTTCACGGAGGAGATCAAGGCTTGAGAATACTGATGGCAGCCGCGGAGGTCGCGCCTTTTGCCAGGGTCGGCGGCCTCTCTGACGTTGTGGGAGCGCTCTCGAAGGCATCGGCCGAACTCGGGCACGAAGTGTCCGTGTTTCTGCCGAAGTACGCGTCCGTTGATGCCGCGTCGTACGGCTTCACCAGGCTTGGTGATCCGGGCGCGCTGGCCGTGCCGATGGGGGAGAAGGATGAAACGGTCGAGATCTGGCGCGGTCTGATGCCCGGTTGCGATGAGGTGACCGTCTATCTCATCGGGCACGACGGTTACTTCGATCGCGAGGGCATTTACGTCGACCCCGCGACCAGGCAGGGGTACCCCGACGAGGTCGCGCGATACGCTCTGTTCAGCCGCGCGGTCCTGGAGGCGGCGGTAGCGCTCCAGCTTTCGCCAGACGTGTTGCATCTGAACGACCACCACACCGCGATGGCGGCCGTCTACCTGCGCGAGTTCTACAGCGACGCCCCCGGGATCGGAAGTGCCGGCGTCGTCTTCAGCATTCACAATCTGGGCTATCTGGGGCAGTTCGCACCCTCGCTCCTGCCGGCACTCGGGATCTCTGCGGACCTGTGTGTCCCGGGCAGCCCGTTCGAGTACAACGGCACGGTGAGCACGCTCAAGCTGGGGATCGAGTTCGCCGACTACGTCAACACGGTAAGCGAGCGTTACGCGGAGGAGATTTCCAGCCTGCCGGAGTTCGGGCTGGGCCTGGAGGGCGTACTCGCCGAGAAGCGGGACAACGGGAGGCTCCTGGGGATACTGAACGGCGTCGATTACTCCGTCTGGGACCCGTCCGTGGACACGCTGATACCGGCGCGCTACTCAGCCCGGGACATGGCAGGCAAGCGCGTCTGCAAGACGGAGCTACTCGAGCGCTCCGGCCTGCCGGGTGACACGGCTGTTCCCGTCATAGGAATGGTGTCCAGGCTGGCGGATCAGAAGGGTTTCGATCTCATCAGGGAGAAGGCGGACGCGATCCTGAGGACGGGCGCGACCCTCGTGGTCCTGGGAACAGGGCAGGAGGAGTACCACGAGTTCCTGTCGGGGCTCGCCGACGAGCATCCGGAGCAGGTCGCGGCGCACCTGACGTTCAACAATGAGATGGCACATCTTATAGAGGCGGGTTCGGACATGTTCCTGATGCCGTCCCGCTACGAGCCCTGCGGACTGAACCAGATGTACAGCCTGCGCTACGGGACCGTCCCGATCGTCCGGGCTACCGGCGGGCTTGCGGACACGGTTCTCAACTTCGATCCGTCGATGGGAACGGGAACCGGCTTCGTCTTCGAGGAGTACGAGGCGGCAGCGATGCTCGAGGCCATCGAGCGAGCGGTCGCGGCGTACGGCGCCAGCGAGGCCTGGAAGGGCCTGGTGAGCCGCGGGATGGCCCTCGACTCCAGCTGGGGGGCGTCCGCCGGCAAGTACGTCGAGCTCTACGGGCGGGCCAGGGCCGTCTCGGTCAGATCTTGAGGGCGGTGGGCGCCAGAGCCCCCGTCGGTCGCCCTTTGGTCTTGACACCCCTTTCGGGTGAGGCTATACTCTTTCTTCGCGGGAACTTACGCGGGAATAGCTCAGTGGTAGAGCGCCACCTTGCCAAGGTGGATGTCGCGGGTTCGAGCCCCGTTTCCCGCTCCAGAATGCGATGGGCAGGGGCGGTCTGCACACGCCCCTGTCGTCGTCATAGGCGGCGTAGCCAAGTGGTAAGGCAGAGGACTGCAAATCCTTGAGCACCGGTTCGAATCCGGTCGCCGCCTCCAGTGAGTACGCCGGTGGTCTGGTTTCTGCGGGACGGGAGGCTCTCCCGTTCAGGCGCCGGCCACCGGCTCTTTCTTGCCGGGGTGGCGAAACTGGTAGACGCATCGGACTTAAAATCCGTTGAGGCCTAGCGCCTCGTGCCGGTTCGATTCCGGCCCCCGGCACCATCCAGGTCAGGGACATGCGCGCGCCCGATCACGGTATCGCTGCGGGCGGCGTCCTCACTCCGTATGTTGCATCCTGACTCCCCACTCAGTTGGTTCGAGGCTGATTCCCTCTTGAGCGGTTCTCGCAGGCGCTTCAGGGGCTGATGTTGTGCATGCCCAATGGCATAGATGTTGCACTGTGGCATGAATTGTGAAACACCTGGATGTCAGTGCTACAGGGCTCTGCGGCCCTTGGGAGGCGTCGGCGGATGGCGATCACGGTGGCAGCGACGAGAGAGGCCTGGGCAGGACGAAGGCGAGTGCTGGTGGCGTGGGCGAGCGTGCTTGCCGCGGCGCTTCTTGTCGGTGCCGTCTGTGATGCCGGGGCCGCTGATTCGTACCCACGGCTCGCGAATATCTACTTCGGCTCACTGGCTGAGGCGGATCTCGAACTGCTCTCACACTGGGATCTTCTGGTGCTGGCGAAGCGCGCCGAGGACTGGCATCAGGCGGAGCTCGCGGAACTGAGGGCTCGCAACCCCGAGATTACCCTGATCGCACACATGGCCGTCGGCTACGGGGAAGGCTTCACCGCGCCTCCCATCGTCGGTGACCTCTCAGCGGCACTCGAAGCAAACAACTGGTGGATGCTCAACACCGAGGGCGAGCTCCTTGTGTTCGGCCCCGGGATTATCATGATGAACATGAGTCTTGAGTGCCCGACCAACGCGCAGGGGCAGAGGCTGTGTGACTGGCTACCGGAGTATATCCACGAACGGCTCTACAGCGGCGGACGCTGGGACGGCGTGTTCCTGGACTACTGCGTGGACGAGATCTCGTGGCTGGACGCGCACCTTGAGTACCCGATGGACCACGACCTTGACGGCCTCGCCGCCGACCGCGCGGTACTCGACGAGAGCTGGCGCCTCGGAATGCGCGAGTGCATCTCGAAGCTGCGCGACCTTGTCGGGGACGATTTCCTGCTTGTCGCCAACGGGAACAACACGCTGTACGACGTGTGCGACGGGGACACGCGGGAGGACTTCCCGAATATGCACGGGGACTGGTACGACAACATGATGGACGAGGAGCACGGGTACCTGGCCTTCGAGGCGCTCTACAGGGAGCCGACGACCAACATCATCAACCACATATGGTACGGTGACGTGACGCCCGACGGGCCGGTGAGGTACGGAGACTTCGACAGGGAGTTCCTGCTCGGGCTCACCAGCACGCTTGTTTTCGGCAGCGGCTATTTCTCCTGCGACGCGCCCGGCCACAGCGTGCAGTGGTGGCTCGAGTACTACGACATCGATCTGGGGCAGCCGCTGGGGCGCGCCGAGGACGCAGACGTGTACGAGGGGCTGGTGCCGCCCTGGATCTGTCTGAGGGAACTCATCAAGGTTCGGCGCTTCGACAACGGCATCGCCGTCATCAACCCTTGTCTGTGGAGCATGAACATCGCGCTCGGGGGCGCCTACTACGACATCCACTCGTGGAACGGACAGTTCTATGAGTTCAGTGGCATGAAGACGACCCTTGAGCTCAAGTGGGAGAGGGGCGAGGTGCTGGTCGGCACGGGCGTCATCCCAGAGCACAAGATAGACTCCGCCACCGCGGTGGCCACGCGCGACGTCGTCGTTCTGACGTGGGACGCCGTCGATGGCGCCAGCTCCTACAGCATCTATCGTGCGAAGGTGGACAGCGCGGGGAACCCTCAGGCGAAACTGCTCGTCACGGTCGTCGATGAGGCGTTCTACACCGACCGGGATCTTTCGGGCGCGACCAACTATCGCTACTACATCGCGCCCATCGACGCACTGAAGTGTGAGGGCCGGCAGTCACGTGCTATAGAAGTATCGACAGAACCGGGGAGCGTCCTGTCAATAGCGCTCATCATCGATGAGTTCAACGGGCCGCCGGTCCTCCGCTGGAATCCCCCGGTCAACTCCGTCCCGCCGCTTCTGAGCTACGAGCTCTGGCGGAGGGAGGAGGGCGGCGAAAGGGTGAGGCTCTCGGACGAGCCGCTGACGTCGAGCACGACCGCGTACTCGGACGCATCCGCCGAGCCCGGACGGAGCTACGTCTACGAGATCGTGTGGAGGAGTGGGGGCGTAGAGGAGGCACTCGCCTCCGCGCGCACGACCTCGCCCGGGGGCGTCGTCGACGAGCGCACCGCATTCGCCGGCGTGTGGCCGCAGCCCATTACACGGCAGGCTTCCGTGGCCTTCACGCTGGCCAACGACAACGCTCAGGCGGACGCGCGTCCGACGCGGCTCAGCATCTACGACGTGGCCGGCAGGCTCGTGCGGCGTCTGGTGGAGAGCCCGCTCCTGCCCGGGCGGCATGTCCGGCAGTGGGACCTGACGAACGACGCGGGCGCGGAGGTCGCCTCCGGCTGCTACTTCTTCGTACTCGAACGCGACCGGGAGCGGGCGACTTCAAAAGCACTTGTGCTCAGATAGCGGACGATACGTCCTCAGGATGCCGAACCACTACTCTCGCGAGGCCTGCGAACCCGGGTCTCGCACTGCTTTGCACTGCCCGGAAGGGTGTCTCAGGAGGTTCCGGAAGCTCGCTTGACAGGGTTGACGTGCGATGCTAGCGTGACCCAGAATAACGTTCGCGCAGGCAGGGAAGCAAGCGCAGGAGGGGACATGAACTGGGTAGACATCATCATCGTCATCGTTCTCGTGATCGGTCTGGGTAAGGGGCTGGCCAACGGGTTCGTGCGGGGGATCTTCGGGATAGCGGCTCTCGTGCTCGGCATCGTGATCGCGGCCGGCAACTACGAGCAGGTGGTCGAGGTTCTGTTCTCGCGCCTGCAGATAGGCGCGGACGGCCAGGCGATCCTCGGGTTTCTGCTCGTCTTCGTTGTTGTGCTCATCCTTGTCAGCGTCCTCGGTCGGATAGTTGCCAAGGCCCTCAAGCTGGCTCATCTGGGGTGGATGGACAGGCTCGCCGGGGGCGTGCTCGGCCTGGTCATGGCCAGCATCTTCACCGGTGTCGTGCTGCTCCTCGTTGTGATGGCAGGACTGCAGGCCAACACCGGGGTCGCGCGGTCGGTCGTCGCACCGACGGTCATCCGCGTGACGGATACCATAGTCGCGTTTGCACCCGACGTGGCGCGCGAGATGGTAGAGGAGCACTACGTCAAGCTCCGACTGGAGTGGGAGAAGGCCAAGCGAGAGGCGCCGCCGAGTGAGGGCGAGGAGGGCGAAGAGGAGCAGAGCGTCGCTCTCACAGAGGTCACAGCCCGTGCCGCGTGAAGCCGACGACTCGAAGGGGACGAGTACCCCACGGAGGCCCGGCGACCCCACGGACGTGACCCGTACCGACGAGTCGGGAGGTTCCACGGAGCCGGACACGGACGAGGCCGCGCAGAAATCGGGCATGTCCGTCCTTGGTCAGCTGGGGATCGACCTGACGGAACTCGCCGCGGGGCTCACGGTCACGCTTGACGGTGAGCTGTGGGAGGCCGAGCTCAGACGGATCAAGGAGATACTGGAGCGGCGGGAGCGTCACTCCGCGGTCCTGGTCGGGCCCAACGGGGTGGGCAAACGGGCGCTCGTTCTCACGCTGGCCCGCGAGATATCGCAGGGCCGGGTACCGCGCCGGCTTCTCGGCAGGCGCATCATCGAACTTCCTTTCCACAGAGTTCTGGCCAGCGTCAGCGAGGCCGGCGATTTCGAGAAGATAGTCTTTACCGCTCTCAGAGAGGCGACGGTCCGCGAGGACGTCATCCTGTTCCTGAACGGGATCACGAGCTTCATGGGCGTGACCGCCGTGGGGGCCGGGTCCGGGCCCTTCAACGCCTCCTACCTGCTGGAGATGGGGTGCCATCAGCCGGGGCTCTACCTCCTCGGCAGTACCACTCCTGAGCTCTACCGGGAGGTGGCGCACTCTCTGCCGTGGTGCGAGAGTCTCTTCCAGCGAGTAGACGTGCGTGAACCGGGCAGAGAGACGACCGTCGAGATCCTGAGAGATGCCGCGCGGGGGCTGGAGGAGTTCCACGGTGTTCGCGTGAACGACGGTGCCGTCGAGGCGGCCGTCGATCTGTCAGACGAGTACATACGCGAGCGCGTCCTTCCCGGGAAGGCGCTCGATCTCCTGGACCGCGCGGCCTCGAAGTCGGCGACCGCGGTAGCGGGTACGGACGTGGTTCCTCTCGTGGACGTCGAACAGGTAACCGACGCACTGGCGGACTGGACAGGGATACCGTCTGACAAGCTGTCGGGCGCGGGACACGCGCAGCTGGCGGGGTTGGAGGAAGGACTCCGCAGACGGATCAGAGGCCAGGACGGCTGCATCAAGAAGCTGGCGGACGTCATTCGTGTCACGAAGCTCAACCTGAACGCGGTCCCGGCTCGCCCCGACGGTGTGTTCCTGTTCGTCGGGCCCAGCGGTGTGGGCAAAACGGAACTGGCGCTCGCCCTCGCCGAGGAGCTTTACGGCAGTGAGTCACGGCTGCTCGTCTTCAACATGGCACGCTACGCCGCGGACGACGGGCTGCCGCGCCTGGTAGGAATGAAGCTGGGAGACGTGAATTACGAGGGGGAGCTGACGACCGCCGTAGCACAGCATCCGCATTCGGTGATCGTCTTCGAGCACATTGAGCGCACGCACATCGACGTCGCGGTCATGCTGACTCAGATGTTCCGTGACGGGCACATCATCGACGGCCACGGCACCAGACTGCCCCTCTCGAACTCCACCATCATCATGACCTCCAACTCGGAGAACATCGTCCCTGCCCGGGACGACGACGGCACCGTGGGGTTCGGGGCCGTCAACCACAACAAGAGCGAGCGCTATCTCCAGCAGGCGAAGGACGCCATCGAGGAGTTCTTCCCTCCGGAGTTCATGGACGGCATCGACGAGGTGCTCCTCTTCGATCCTCTGACCGACGAAGCGCTCAGGGAGATCGTCAAGATCCACCTCAAGGACATCGACGAGCGGTTGGCGAATCGTTCTATCTCACTCGAGGTGGCCGACGACGCGGTAGCGAAGATAGTAGAGAAGGGAGCGAGCCGGGAATACGGGGCGCGCAATCTCGGCAGGACGGTCGAGGGTCTGCTCCTCAAGCCGCTGGCCCGGTTCCTGGTGGCCAACCCCGATGCGCGCAGAGTGGCGGCGCGCGTCGTTGAGGGAGACGTCGAGGTCGTAGCGCTGAACGGTGGGCAGCAGTGCTAGGGTCGACTGGAGGCTGGCGGGCATGAAGATGCTCATCGGCGGCAGGCCGGCCGGCGACGGCGCGGACGTTGAGGTCGTGAACCCGTTTGACGGCTCGGTCGTCGGCACGGTGCCTGAAGCCACACCGGAGGAAGTGGAACGGGCGCTCTCTGTAGCGGTGGAGGGCGCGTCCGTCATGGGCCGGCTGCCGCGCGTCGAGCGCGCCGCCGTGCTCGCGCGGGCGAGCGACGGCATCGCGTCGCGCACGGGGCAGCTCGCCCGGACGATCGCCGCGGAGTCGGGCAAGACCATCCGTGAGGCCGAGGGAGAGGTCGCCCGTGCGGTTCAGACGTTCCGGGTCGCCTCGGAGGAGGCCCGCCGCCTCGCGGGAGAGGTCGTGCCGTTCGATGGCGCTCCCACGGGCACGGACCGTTTCGGGTTCTTTCTGCGCGTTCCCCTAGGGATAGTGGTTGCGATAACCCCGTTCAACTTCCCACTGAATCTGGCGGCGCACAAGGTGGCGCCCGCCATTGCTGCGGGCAACTCCGTGATCCTGAAGCCGGCGACCGCGACGCCCTTGACCGGCATCGCCCTGGGCGAGATCCTGTACGACGCCGGGCTGCCACCCGAGGCGATGTCGGTCGTCACCGGGTCGGGCGGCGACGTGGGCGCCAGGCTGGTCTCCGATCCAAGACCCCGGATGGTGACGTTCACCGGCAGTCCCTCCGTCGGCAGTGCGATCGTCCGCTCCGCCGGCCTCAAGAAGACGGCGATGGAGCTGGGCTCGAACTCCGCCGTGATCGTCACTGAGAGATGCGACGTCGATGCGGCCGCCGAACGCTGCGCGAAGGCGGCGTACGCGCTCGCGGGGCAGGTATGCATCTCGGTTCAGCGCGTCGTGGTCGAGCGTCGCGTGTACGACAGGTTCGTGGACCGGGCATGTGCGACCGCGCGGTCGCTCGTGGTCGGGGATCAACTGGCCAGAGGGACCGACATCGGCCCGATGATCGACGAGGGTGAGGCAGAGCGGGCGGAGTTGTGGGTCGGCGAGGCGATGGACGCAGGCGCCGCGGTCTTGGCCGGAGGTTCCCGGGAGGGCTCTCTGTTCGAGCCGACCGTTCTGACGGACGTTCCGCTCGACGCGAAGGTCTGGCGCGAGGAGGCGTTCGCGCCCGTGATGTCTGTCAGGCCGTTCGACACGCTGGACGAGGCCATCTCGGTCGTCAACGACTCCGCCTACGGCCTGCAGGCCAGCGTGTACACCGACCGCCTCGAGGATGCCCTCCGGGCGGCGCACGAGATAGAGTGCGGCGGCGTGATGATCAACGATGTGCCCACGTTTCGGGTGGATCTCATGCCCTACGGCGGCCAGAAGGGCAGCGGCCTGGGTCGCGAGGGGCCGAGGTTCGCGATGGAGGAGATGACGGAGATACGCGTTGTCGGCTTTCGGAGGCCTGCTCGATGACGATCTCAGCCCTTGGCCGATGGTACGAAGGGTCTTGACACTGGGCCCTTCGGCAGATATGTTTACTGTGCTGGTGGGGAACGAGAGTTCCCCGGCGGGCGGTGGTGTTTTCATGTGGGCGATTAGCTCAGCTTGGTTAGAGTGCTTGCTTGACATGCAAGAAGTCACTGGTTCAAGTCCAGTATCGCCCACCACTCCAGGCTCGTGGCAGCACGACATTACGAGCAGAAGTAGAAGCATCTCGCTTCTCACCTTGAGGGCTCCTCGCGAGACCCGAAGAGGTTTCGAGACGGACCTGAGGGGACTCACTTTCCCCCTGGTTCGAGTTGCGGGATGCCTCGGTTCGAGCGTCCCGTTTTTCTTTTTCAGCTGCCGGGAAGTCCGGCAGGTCGGAAGGGGGTAAGGTGGCGATACAGAGCCCGCGCATCAACAGGCGGATTCGGATACCGCAGGTTCGCGTCATCAACGATGAGGGCGAACAGCTGGGAGTCATTCCGACGTCTGAGGCATTAGCCATGGCCGAAGAGAGGGAGCTCGACCTTGTCGAGGTCTCTCCTAAGGCCAGGCCGCCGGTGTGCAAGATCATGGACTACGGCAAGTACATGTATCAGCTGAACAAGCGGGCGAAGGAAGCGAAGAAACGTCAGCACGTGACCGTCGTGAAGGAAGTGAAGATGCGGCCGAAGATCGAGCCGCACGACTACGACTTCAAGGTGCGGCACGCGCGCGAGTTTCTCGCGGCTGGCGACAAGGTCAAGATGACGGTCATCTTCAGGGGACGCGAGCTGGCGCACAAGGAGCTCGGCAGGCGTCTCATGGAGCGGGCGATCGAGGATCTGTCCGATGCGGCGAACGTCGAGGTCGCTATCAGGGCAGAGGGAAGAAGTATGGTGATGGTGCTGGCTGCAAAGCCGGTGGTCAAGAGCAAGGAGCGTGGGAGCAAACCAGATGCCGAAGATCAAGACTCACAGGGGAGCGGCGAAGAGGTTCAAGCGGACTAGCTCGGGCAAGTTCAAGCGGTCCAAAGCTTACGGTGGACACTTCTTCATCCGCAAGAGCGCACGCCAGAAGAGGAGCCTGAGACGGACCGGGTACGTTCATCCGAGCGACCAGGGACGCGTCGAGCGACTCATTCCGAAATAGACCGCAAAGATAAGGCAAGAGAAGGGGTAAGTAATGTCCAGGGTACGAGGAGCTCCGTCGTCGAGACGGAGAAGAAAGAAGATACTCAAGGCCGCGAAGGGCTACCGCGGCGCCAGAAGCAAGCTGATACGCACGGCGACGGAGAGCGTTCACAGGGCCGGGCAGTACGCCTATCGTGACCGCAAGAGGCGCAAGGGCGACATGCGCCGGCTGTGGATCATCCGCATCAACGCGGGCGCCCGCATTCATGGGCTGACCTACAGCAGATTCATGCACGGCCTGAGGGAAGCCAACGTGGAGGTCGACCGTAAGATGCTGGCCGACATGGCAGTCCACGACGCGGACGGTTTCGCGAAGCTCGTGACGATTGCCAAGGGCGTGTCCGAGTAGCGAAGCCACATGCAGGCGGAGGTGAGGTTCCTTGCTGGACCGTTTGAAGGAACTTGGGAGTGAAGCCAGGGCAGCGCTTCAGAGCGCGGCGGACGTCGTGGAGCTCGAGAGCGTCCGCGTGAAGTACTTGGGTCGCAAGAGCGAGCTCACTCAGGTGTCGAGGGGACTCAAGGACCTCGATCCTGATGAGCGGCGCTCCGTGGGCATGGCCGTCAATGAGCTCAAGAAAGAGCTCGGCGTCCTGCTTGAGCAGTCGAAGGAGCGTCTGGAGTCGGCGGGGGAAGCGTCCGCCGGACTGGACCTGACGCTGCCGGGGAGGATGCCCTGGGTGGGTGGCAAGCACCCGCTCACTCGCACATACGAGCGACTCGAGTCCATCTTCAGGGGCTTGGGGTTCGAGGTTGCGCTCGGGCCGCACGTCGAGGATGGCTTCCACAACTTCGATGCTCTGAACATACCGCCCGACCATCCCGCCAGAGACGGGTGGGACACGTTCTACATCGACGACGAGGCGCTTCTTCGAACGCACACGTCTCCGGTGCAGATACGCGTGATGGAGTCCAGGAAGCCCCCGATCAGGATCATCGCTCCGGGCAGGGTCTATCGCAACGAGACCCCGGACGCGTCGCATGGCTCCGAGTTCTACCAGCTCGAGGGTCTGTACGTGGACCGCGACGTCCGGTTCGGCGAGCTCAAGGGCGTTCTGATCCGATTCATGAGGGAGCTCTACGGGGAGAGCGTGAACCTGCGCTTCAGGGCGGGTTTCTTCCCGTTCACCGAGCCCTCGACCGAGGTGGACGTGGAGTGTCTCATCTGCCAGGGGACCGGCTGCAGCGTCTGCAGCGGAACGGGATGGGTCGAGCTTCTGGGCGCCGGCATGGTCGACCCCAGGGTATTCGAGGCGGTCGGCTACGACCCCGGGGAGTTCACCGGGTACGCGTTCGGGCTCGGCGTGGACAGGATCTGTATGATGATGACCGGGACGGACGACATCCGTCTGTTCCTTGAGAACGATCTACGCTTCCTGAGGCAGATCTAGAGGTCTCACGGGAGAGACAGGGCACGCGAGATGAAAGTCAGTCTCAACTGGCTCAAGCGGTACGTCGATTTCGAGATGAGCGCGGGTGAACTCGCGCTCCGTCTGACGGACTCACTGACCGAGGCCGAGGTCGTCGATGCGCCGTGGAAGGGCGTTGCGGGAGTGGTCGCCGCGAAGGTCGTGACTGCGGACCCCCATCCTGAGGCCGAGAAGCTGTCGGTCTGTGTGGTGGACTGGGGCGGTGGGTCCTCGACCGTCGTGTGCGGCGCGCCGAACGTCCACGCGGGTATGATGTCCGTGCTCGCGCCTCCCGGCTCCGTCATCGCGGGTGGACACCCGATCACAGAGCAGACGATACGCGGGCGCATGTCTTATGGGATGCTCGTGTCGGCCCAGGAGCTGGGCCTCGAGGAGTCTTCGGAGGGCATCATCGAACTCGACGGGATCGAGCCTGGAAGCGACGTCAGGTCGCTCCTCGGGCTCGACGACGAGATCATCGACCTCGATGTCCAGCCGAATCGACCCGACTGCCTTGGCGTGATAGGCGTTGCCCGCGAGGTCGCGGCCCTGAACGGGTCCGAGTTCCGGCTGCCTCAGATCGACCTGAACGAGGCGGGCGGAACAGCCGCCGAGATGGCCTCCGTGGAGATCGAAGATCCCT
>JAUWCJ010000143.1 GCA_030609365.1 Candidatus Eiseniibacteriota bacterium
ACTCGAGATTCTCTCCATGAAGAGCCAGGTGTTTCACGGCATAGACGTTCTTCCCGCTGCTGAGATCCCTCTGGACACGGACGACTCTCCTCCTGTCTACGCCAAGGATGATGTGATCTACGCGACCGACGCGTACTACCCGGGAAATCCGGTCCGCATCTCCGGGCTCATGAGCCTGAGGGGTGTCGATGCAGTGATGCTGGGCATCATGCCGTTCCAGTACAACCCGGTGACGCGAGAACTCATTGCGTACACCGACATTGAGGTCCGCGTGACCTTCGAGGGTGGGAGCGGGACCTTCGGCGAGGACAGGCTGAGGAGCCGGTACTGGGAGCCTGTGCTGGCCGCGAACATCATGAACTACGGGTCGCTTTCGGCGCCTCAGTTCCGCGCCCCCGACACGCGGGACACGGACTACGAGTACGTCGTCATCTGCCCGGACGATCCCGTTTACACTGCCTGGGCTGACAGTATCGCGCAGTTCCGCCTGGAACAGGGCATCGACGCCGGCGTTGTGACACTCACCGAGACGGGCGCGACCGCAAGCGCCATCGAGTCGTGGATCAACACCGCCTACGCGAGCCCGACGCCTCCAGTAGCGATCCTGCTGCTGGGTGACTACGTCACGGACGGAGGCACGACGGGCATCACGTCGCCCATCTACGACAGCTACTGCGTTTCGGACAACATCTACGGTGACATCGACGACGACCATCTGCCCGAGATCGTAATGGCCAGAATGACGGCGAACCCGTCGAACGTCGAACGTCTCGTGCGAAAGGCCATTGACTACGAGCGCAACCCGCCGACGAACCCCGATTTCTACCAGAACCCCGTCGTGGCCTGCGGGTGGCAGGACGACCGCTGGTTCCAACTCTGCGCCGAGATCATCTACGGGTTTCTCGCGAACGTCCACGGCAGGGACCCGGTTCGGGAGTACGCCATCTGCTCAGGAACGCCCGGCGGAGCCTGGTCGACCGCCTCGAACACCCGCATGATCACCGACTACTTCGGTCCTGGCGGGCTCGGGTACGTCCCCGGCACGAGTGGTCATCTGACGGACTGGGGCGGCAACGCTGAACGGCTCAACGCCGACATGAACAGCGGAGCCTTCATCGTGCAGCACCGCGACCACGGCAGTTGGACGGGGTGGGACGAGCCCGACTACCACATCGAAGATATGGCCGGCCTCACTAACACGGATCTGACATTCGTCTTCTCCGTCAACTGCCTGACGGGCATATACAACTGGTCAAACGAGTGCTTCACGGAGGCCTTACACAGGCACGAGCACGGCGCTCTGGGTCTCGTAGCCGCGTCAGAAAGCAGCTACTCATTCGTTAACGACACCTTCGTGTTCGGCATGTACGACGAGATGTGGCCGGAGTTCGATCCGGGCTACCCCGCCGCGGGCCGTTTCAACGAGTCCGTCGGCGAACTGAGGCCCGCGTTCGCCAGCGCGTCCGGCAAGCACTACCTGGCGGCCTCGAGCTGGCCCTCCAACCCCACGGAGAAGAAGGTCACGTACAACCTGTTCCACATGCACGGTGATGCGTTCACCCGTCTGTACTCCGAGGTGCCGCAGTCGCTCACCGTCGCTCACGAGGCCGCGCTTCCAGTAGGCGCCGCGACGTTCAACATCACAGCCGACGCGGGCGCCATCGTGGCGCTCACGATCGACGGTGAGATCGTCGGTGTCGCTGAAGCGACCGGTGCGCCGATGGACATGACGGTGACGCCGCCGACGGCGCCCGGCACGGCGAAGCTGACCATCACGAAGGCCAACTACTACCGCTACGTCGAGGAGGTTCCGGTCATCTTCCCGGGAACCCACACCATCGTCCCGGCGACGGTCCCGGTCACCGTGGCCACTGACGTGACGGTCACCGTCTGGGACAGCGAGAGCCATCCGAAGCCGGATGTCGTGGTGACCATCAGCGGGCGGGGCGTGGCGGCTGTGAGCGACACGACCGACGCCAACGGCGAGGCTGTCATCGCGGTGATGGCGCAGTATGGCGAGGTTCTCACGGTCGTGGGACGGACGATAGGGGAGCCCTACGACTGCCTGAACGACGTGCTTCCTGTCACCGGGGCACTGGACTTCACTACTGTCGATGTTGAGGCGAGCGTCGCTTCGATCGGTCTCTACGGAGCTCTGGCGCCGGACTACGAGGGCCTGGTCGAGGCCAACGTCTCCCACGCCGGGTTCTACCTGATGATCGGCGGGTGCGGCGTGACCGACCAGGTCTTCTCCGGCGGCGGCACGACGGCCAGCCTGCTGGCGACGCCCACGAGCACGGGAATCATCAGCGCGGCGGTTTGCAAGGAGGGCTACAACGTCTATCTCGAGGACATAGACGTGCAGGTCGTGTACGGGCAGCTCGCGGGCTCGGTCTCTGATGAGTTGACCGCCCCCATCGTCGGGGCGGTCATCAAGGGGTATCCCGCGGGGTCCGACACGACGGGCGCCACGCCGCTCTTCCAGGACGTGAGTGATGGCGCAGGTGGTTACGCGATCGAAGGGGACCTCGATATCAGCTACTACGACGTCTACGCCTGGAAGTTCGGCTACCTGCCCGTCTACGAGGAGACGTTCGTCCAGTGCGGTGCGAACACCGTGGACTTCTACTTGGACTCGGCACCGCCGTCGGGTGTCATGTCCGGCACCGTGACGGAACTGGGCACGGGCACGCCTCTTGAGGCGACGGTTAAGGTGTACCGTTCGGACAACATGGAGCTCTACGCCGAGACGACCTCCGACCCGGGCACGGGCTACTACGAGGTGACGCTTCCGTACTTCAACTACCATGTGAACGTTCACGCGTATCACCACATCCCGGAGAACAGGGGCATCTCGGTGAGCACGCCGGCGATGACCGAGGACTTCGTACTCGACGTGACGCTGGCCGATGTTCTGGTCATCTCCGACGTTGCGGCGGCGAGAGGCGAGGCTTCCCAGGTCGACGAGGCCGGGAGCGCCATCGACATCTGGAGTGGTGGTTCGAACGACGGCCGTTCGGCCTCCCAGATCTCGACCGACCTCATCGCGCTGGGCTACGACGTGACCGAGGAGACGGCGACGTCGAGCGACCCGGGCACGTGGCTCACGAACTACGACTTCATCCTGTGGGCCTCGGGCGACAACGCGGAACCCGTCGCGGATTGGGCCTACCGGTCGGCGCTCATGGGCTACGTCGCCGGTGGCGGCAAGCTCCTGATCGAGGGCGGCGAGCTCGCCTACGACGCGGTGATGTCTCCCGGCTACCCGACGTTCGCAGCGAACGTGCTTCACTCGTACGCGTGGAGCGGCCACTCGTGCGGGAGCCTGACGGTCTACGACCCGGCTCACCCCGTGACGAGCTTCCCGAACACGATCGGGACCATCGTGTTCACCTTCTCGAACGACGCCGACCAGGACGCCAGTGTGCCGACAGGGGACGCGTCCGGGGTGTGCAGCTGGACGTCGTATCCGTCGGCCGCGAGCATCATCGTCTACGACGACAACGCGATCCCGGCGAGCGGTCAGATAGTGTTCTTCCAGTTCAACTACCTCGCGGCAGGCGCCGGCATCATCGACCTGCTTGAGAACGCTGTCACCTATCTGACGGCGCAGGAGGTGACGCCGGAGGGCAGCATCTCAGGTGCTGTCACTCTCGAGGGTCAGACCGACCACAGCGGGGTCACGGTTGTGGGCAACCCGGGCGGGGCATCGGTCGTGACCGGCGTGACGGGCGGCTACGTGCTCGAGGGTCTCTACGACGGGACCTACACCGTGACCGCGACGAAGCCCGACTGGTCGACCGGAGTGGTGGAAGGCGTGGTCGTGAGCGGCGGCATGCCGGTCACGGGCGTCGACATGACACTGTCTCCTGTGACTACGATCGAGCACTGCAACTCGCCTGCGCTCGCGATCCCGGACAACACGCCCGCGGGTGTCTACGACACCATCACGTTCGCAGAGGACGCGGACATCATGGACGTCGAGGTCCACATCGACATCACTCATACGTACATCGAGGATCTGATCGTCGAAGTGACATCGCCGGAGGGGACGACGGTCCGGCTGCACGACAGGACCGGCGGCTCGGCAAACAGCATCATCGGCTGGTACGACACGGATCTGACCGTCGATGGTCCCGGCGCACTGCTGGACTTCGTTGGCGAGAGCACGCTGGGCGAGTGGACGCTCTGGGTGAGCGACAACGCGGGCACGGACGTCGGTACGGTCAACGAGTGGTGTGTGCAGACGATCGTTGGCTCGCCGACGGGTGTGGATGACGAGTTCGGCACACCCATGGGGTACGTGCTGCGCGGCGTCAGCCCGAATCCGTTCAATCCGGTGACGACGGTCAGCTACGGTTCACCGAGCGATGCGCACGTTCACCTTGCGATCTACAACGTGGCGGGGCGGCTGGTGCGGACGCTGGTTGACCGCGAGGTCGACCCCGGCTACCACAGTGTTGTGTGGGACGGCCGCGACAACAACGGAGTCGAGGTGGGGAGCGGCGTCTACTTCTGCCGGATGGAGGCGGAGGGCTTCGACGCCTCGGTCAAGATGGTGCTGCTGAAGTAACTGAATCAGGACGGTCCCGCGACCGCCCTGCGTTTTCCACAATAGCCGAAGGGCCCGGGTCGTGCACCCGGGCTCTTCTTCTTGGACTGCCTTCCTGGGGTCGGCCCGGTCTTCCCCCCGTGCTCAGACAGCGCCGCGGCTTCGCCGCGCCAAACTGCGCGCGGGGGGAAGCCGGACCAACCCAAAAGCCTATCTCAGAAGAACCCCTTTAGCGAACACCGCCTGACCCCTCGATTCCAGGCGGAACAAATACACACCTGAGGCAACGGGACGCCCATATGCATCAGTGCCATCCCACAGAACTGACTGCGCCCGCGCAACCCGTCCGCGATGCAACACCTTCACAAGCCGCCCCGACACGTCGTGCACAGTCACGGCTACGTCTCCACCCTCCGGAGCCGCGAACTCCACCGTTGTGCCGCCCCGGAACGGGTTCCGCGGGATCGACAGCGCGAGTGCGTTCGCCTCGTCGCCCTCCGCCACTGACGTCCCATCGAACGTCACCCAGATCGGATTCGAGTACGCGCGGAACACGTCG
>JAUWCJ010000131.1 GCA_030609365.1 Candidatus Eiseniibacteriota bacterium
GATACTTCTCGGGGTTGAGGAATGCAAGAACTCTGTGTCTCTGGTAGTCCTCAAGGTGCGACCAGAGAAACGGGCTCAGCTGCCCGGTCACAACGCTCGTGACGAAAACGATGAGTTTGTCGACCATGAAGATCCGCGACACGTACAGGAGCGTACCGAGGAGTCCGAGGAACACTACCCACGCGATCCAGTTGAAGGCGAGCCCCATCGAGAGCACCGGCATCAACAGGAAGAGCAGCAGTATCGGCTTGGTGCCGGCCCAGTACAGCATCGGCGGCAGCAGAAGCAGGAATAGGAGTGACGTGCCGAGGTCGGGCTCTCGCAGGACGAGTGCCGTGGGCAAGAGCACGATCGCCAGAGGTAGCAGCAGGTGCACCGGCCGATCGAGCTTCGTCCTCCTCCGTGCGAGGTAGCGCGCCAGCGCGAAGATGACCGCGTACTTGGCGAACTCGGACGGCTGGAATCTCAGGGGGCCTACGTCGAACCAGCGGCGCTCACCGGACTTGCCGACACCGACTATCAGGACCGCCACGAGGAGCACCATCGCCAGCGCGTAGAGGACGGGCGCGAGTCCCTCGAACGTGTCCTGACTGACGAGCACGACGCTTGTCATGAGGAGCACTCCGATACCGGCGACCAGAAGCTGCCTCTGCACCAGTGGCGACAGCGATGCTGCGTCGGGGTCGTAGGTTGCGCTGTATATCATCGCAATGCCTATGGCCACAAGTGCCAGCACCGCGACGACCAGCCCGGTGTCGAAGTCCCTGAGCTGCCTACGGTCCAGCATTGCTGCCTCCGCCCGTCTCGGCGGCCGTGCTCTCGCCGCCGCTCTCGCCCATGCCGTCCAGGTCGCCGCCGTCGTCCAGGTCAACCGGTCCGGTCGGCGGTCTCTCGGGTAGATCCTCTATTCTGAAGAACGCTTTCATGACCTCCCTGGCTATTGGCGCGGCGATCGCACCGCCGCCACCCGCGTTCTCGGCGATGACGGCGATCGCGATCTGCGGGTCGTCGGCTGGAGCGTACGCTATGAAACACGCGTGGTCCTCGCCGTGGGGGTTCTGCGACGTTCCGGTCTTACCCGCTACCTCCATGCCCTCTATGCGCGCGA
This sequence comes from Candidatus Eiseniibacteriota bacterium, assembly GCA_030609365.1. GTDB lineage: Bacteria > Joyebacterota > Joyebacteria > Joyebacterales > Joyebacteraceae > JALGZG01. Next base: position 1,109 of record JAUWCJ010000131.1, read on the forward strand.
GCTTCCCCGTCCCGTTCTGTGCCTCCACCACGGCCACCATCGCCTGTCGCAGGAGTTTCATGGTGCTGTCGCCGTAGGGTAGTTCGTAGGCGACCGTGCTCCGGGCCGTGCCTATCGTACGTCCGGAGTACGTCTCAACGCGTTTGAACAGGTGCGGTGTGTACACGATACCCGAATTGGCGATTCCGCAGGCGAGGCACGCGGCCTGCAGCGGCGTCACGAGCAGTTCCCCCTGGCCGATAGACAGGTTGATGACCACTCCCCTGCTCCATTTCCTCTTGCCGTATCGACGGTCATACCACGCGGGCGTCGGGACGTTCCCGGCCCCCTCGCCGGCGATGTCGACTCCGGTCCTTTTTCCCAGCCCGCTTCGCTCGGCCCAGTCCATCAGAGTGGCAACGCCCAGCTTGGCGCCTATCTGGTACATGATGACGTCGCAGGACTCAACGATGCCGTCAAACACGTCGACGATACCGTGTCCCTCGGCCTTCCAGCATCGGAAGGTCCTGATGCCGTACTTGTACGCGCCCTTGCACGTGATCTGGGTTCCCCGTCCGATGACCCCTGTCTCGAGGCCGGCGCCTGCAGTCACCAGCTTGAACGGGCTCCCGGGTGGGTAGACCGCCTGGATGGCCCTGTTGAGCAGCGGGTGCGTGGGCGACGTTGCCAGCGCGCGCCACTCGTCGTCGGAGAGCCCCTCCGCAAACGCGTTGGGATCCGGGGCCGGGTGAGATGCCATCACCAGCAACTCGCCCGTTCGCGGCTCTATTGCCACCACGGCTCCGGCGGCGTGCCTCTTGAGTGCTTCCTCCGCCGCGCGCTGAGCCGCGGCGTCTATCGTCACGACCAGGCTGTGTCCGGGTCTGATGTCGCGCGAGGGGCCGCCCTCGAACGGGTAGAGTTCCCTGCCGGCGGCGTCGCACACCCAGTACTCCGCACCGTCGCGTCCCCTCAGGAGAAGCTCGTAGCGCTGCTCGACGCCCGTCTTGCCGACGATGTCTCCCGACCCATACCCCAGAGGTTCCATCGAGTGGAGTTCGCGGACGGAGACTTCCCCGACGTAGCCGAGCGCGTGCGTGCACAGGGTGCCGCCAAGATACCTGCGCCTGGCGGTGCTCTCGACCTTCACCCCCGGTAGTTCGGAGCGTCGCTCCTCCACGCGGGACACCTGCTCGAGATTCGCGTTCTCTATGAGAGCGACGGTGCCGTAGTAGCGCATGCGCGTTTCGAGGAGTTTCTCAGCGACGAGCTCGCCGTCCATGGCGAGCAGCTCGGAAAGCAGCTTGGCGATTGCCTCATCGTCGCGGTCGCGCACGCGTGAGAGTGTGATGGAAAGAGAGACCCTGTTGTCGGCCAGGATCTCCCCGTTGCGGTCAATGATGAGTCCTCTGGGTGCGCGGACCTCGAAGCCCTGAACGTAGTTGTCCTCCGAAAGGTCGCGGTAGAACCCGCCTCTGGCAAGCTGGAGCCAGCCGAGTCTGAGGACGATGAGTGAGAAGATGGCAAATGCGACCAGCCTCACTATCCTCGATCTCTGCCGGAGTGCGTCCATCTCCGCCAGGCCGCTAGATGCGCGTGCCACCGGCTATCGCCCTCCAGGTATTGATCCGTGCCAGGATGTATATGACGACGGCGAACGCCGCGGTGTACGCGCCCCCGAGGAGCCCGAAGCGCACGAAGAATCTCGCAAACATGTCCAGGTGATTCCGGTAGTAGACGACGTAGTAGATGATGTCGTGAGCGAGGGCGGCGCCGAACAGGACGCAGATCTGTACGAACAGGCTCCCGCGAACAAGGTGCTCCCACGCAGCGGCGCTGGCGAAGCCGATGACCGAGAGAGAGAGGGCGTGAAGCCCAAGGTAGTCCGGCTGCTCCGCGTCGACGATGAGGCCGAGGATGAAACCGACGATCGTTGCGGGTCTGGCGCCAAGCACCAGGCCTGCGTATGCCACGACAAGAACAAGGAAGTCCGGGCGGGCACCGAGAATCTCGATCTCGGGTGCCAGTGCCGAGTCGAGAATGACGGCCAGCACGGCCAGACCTGCGAACCACCCAGCTCTCAAGGCCGCCCCTCCAGCGCTGCGCGCTCGTCGTTCAACTCCGTCATCAGTCGCTCCCGGAGCCCTTCAAGCTCGGCCGGAACACCCGCCCTGCCCGTGAGAACGAAGACCTGCTCCACTGTCGAGAAGTCGACGGCGAGTTCAACCTCTATGGACATGGTCAGAGGGCCCTCGACGGTCTTGCTTACCCTGCCGACGTTGATGCCCGGCGGGTAGACCTCCCCCAGTCCGGACGTCACGACCAGGTCGCCCTCCCGCACATCGGAGCGCGCCTGAACGTAGTTGATTTCCCAGGTGACCCGGCGCGACGCCGCTCCGAACCGCGGTTTCACGACCCCTCTGACGCGGCCCCGCTCCGTCATCACGCTGACGCCGGAGGAAGCGCTCGTCAGGGGCTCTATCAGTGACCTGTCGTGTGAAACACTTGCTATCTTGCCGACGAGCCCACCGGGTACCACGATGGGCATCCCCGGCTCGAGCAAGCTGTCGCGCCCCTTGTCGATCTTCATGCTCTCGATGACGCGACCGCCCGGCATCCCGATGACGCGGGCGGGGATCATCTCCGCGAGTTCCTCCTCCGGGAACGCGACCAGGAAACCCACCAGTTCCCTCAGTCTCTCATTCTCGTGCCTGTAACCGATGAGCGTGGAGCGTTCTGTCATGAGGTCGATGGCTATGTGGCGGAGCGCGGCGTTCTCCTTCCCTACCCGTCTGTACTCGGCGAACGTGGTGGTCAGCCGTTCGACGGGCCCAAGGATGGCTCCCGAGAGGACGGATGAAATGGGCTGTTGCGCGGCGGGCGGAAGCACCAGGCACACTATGGAGAGAGCTACGCAGATGAGGAGCGTGGAAAGCTCACGGTTTCCACGCAGAATCCGGGTGAGCTGGGCGAGCATCCCGTCCTCCTACCGCTTGGCTGATCTCATGAGGACGGGCTCGTAGTGGGCGAGGTTCTCGAGTATCTTGCCCGTGCCGAGGACGACACAGGTCAGAGGATTCTCGACGACGTTTATCGGGAGCTTCGTTTCCTCGCGCAAAAGCACGTCGAGGCCACGGAGAAGCGAGCCTCCGCCCGTCATTACGATACCCCGGTCCACGAGATCCGCGGCGAGCTCGGGCGGCGTCTGCTCGAGTGAGAGCTTGAGCGCTTCTACGATAGCGGAGATGGGTTCCTGCAGCGCCTCACGGATCTCCTCGGACGTGATCTTCAGCGTCCGAGGCACCCCACCGACCAGATCGCGACCCTTGACGTCCGCTTCCATCTCCTCTTCCAGAGGATAGGCGGAGCCGATCTGGATCTTCATCTGCTCGGCGGTCTGTTCACCAATGAGCAGATTGTAGCTTCGGCGGAGATGGCTCATGATGGCCTCGTCCATCTCGTCGCCGCCGACGCGGACGGACGTATGATTGACGATCCCCGAGAGTGCGATCACAGCGATCTCGGTCGTTCCGCCGCCGATGTCCACGACCATGTTGCCGGCGGGCTTCTCCACCGGCAGCCCGACGCCTATCGCTGCGGCAACGGGCTCGGCCACAAGGAAGACCTCCCTCGCCCCCGCGTGCTCCGCCGAGTCCTGGACGGCGCGACGCTCTACCTCGGTGATGCCGGAGGGCACGCAGATGACCATTCTGGGCCGGACCAGGAGCCTGCGTCTCTGGACCTGCAGGATGAACTCCCTGAGGAGGTCCTCGGTCCCCTCGAAATCGGCGATGACGCCGTCCTTCATGGGGCGGACCGCCTTGATGCCGTCCGGCGTCCGGCCGAGCATCTCCTTGGCTTTGCTTCCAACAGCAACGATCTTGCCGCTCTGCTTCTCGACGGCGATGACGGAAGGTTCGTTCAGGACGACCCCACGGCCCTTCACGTAGATGAGCGTGTTCGCCGTCCCAAGATCGATGGCGACGTCGTTGACCAGTCCAAGTACGGAGTCGAACAGCATGGTTACGCTTCCGTTTCCGGCTTTGTGCCTGAACTCGCGGAGAGACGTCAGAGGTGCCCCATCTCCTTGAGACTGACGAACCCCTGACTGCCGAGCACTATGTGGTCAAGTATCTCTATGCCGAGTATTCTGCCTGCCTCAGCCAGGCGCTCCGTTACTACGATGTCCTCGGTGCTGGGCTCGGGCAGTCCCGACGGATGATTGTGGACCAGGACGATCGCCTGGGCGCTCTCGGCCACCGCCGCCTTGAACACCTCTCGGGCGTGGACGATCGATGCATTCAGGGATCCTATCGAGATGGTCCTGACGCCCAGTATTCTGTTCTTCGTATTGAGGAGGACGGCTCTGAAATGCTCTCTGTCGAGGGCTGCCATCTCCCTCATAAACATGTCTGCGACGTCTTCGGGCCCGGTGAGGTAGAGCCTGGGCGCCCGCTTCTCGTGAGTCCGAAGCCGTCTGGCCACCTCCCTCGCCGCGGCCAGCCGAGACGCCAGCCTGCTGCCAACGCCCCTCACCACCATAAGGCTCGAAGGAGGTTCTCTGAGCACTCCCGAGAGCGAGCCGAAGCGTTCCAGCAGTTCCTTGCCCACCGAGTGAGCCGGTTCAGTCCCCGTTCCTCCGGCGAGCAGAACGCACAGAATATCCAGGTCGGACCGTCCCACCGGAGGCAGCTCGCCGCTCCTCTCAGACTGCCAGGTCCGCGAACCACATTCTCTCTTCCCCACACCCCACCTCCACCCAGACCACCGGCAAAACTAGCACAGCGCCGTTAAATCTATCAAGCGGTTTCTCCCCTCCCGCAGCGCATGACAGATGCGCGCTACACGAGGGTCGCGTTCAAGTCAAACCCCGCCACGCCCGTCACTTTTACCCGCACGAACTCGCCCGCCGCGGGACCGGACTCGTCAGCCTCTACGCGTACCGTACCGTCCATCTCCCAGGCTTGTCCAGTGGTCCGC
>JAUWCJ010000205.1 GCA_030609365.1 Candidatus Eiseniibacteriota bacterium
GACGAGGCCGTCATCCAGAAGATGGTCATCGCGAAGCAGTCGACGGACCTCTGCACGCCGCCGTTCAATCAGGCCATCATCGCTGAGTTCGCGGCGCGCGGTCTCCTGAGCAAGGTCATCGAAAAGGTCAAGGGTATCTACCGCGAGAAGAGGGACCTGATGCTCGCAGCGCTTGACGAACACATGCCGGACCTCCCCGGGCTGTCCTGGACGCGACCCGAGGGCGGTCTCTTCCTGTGGGTCAGACTGCCGGATGGCTTCGACGCCGAGCAGCTCTTCTACGAGGCCCTCGAACAGAATGTGGCCTTCGTCGTCGGAACCGCGTTCCACTGCGACGGTGGCGGGCAGAACGCCATGCGGCTCAACTTCTCCTACCCGACGAAGGAGAATATCACCGAGGGAATCGAGCGTCTGGCGAGCGTGATAGCGAACCACAGAGCCGCGCCAAAGGACGGCGCGGATGTCCTGATATCGCCCTGACCCGGGATGTAGCGGGTTCACGGCCGCTGTAGGCTGCCCAGGGTGGCCCACGGCCGTCGCGGTTCATCGCAGGCGGTGGCACCCCAGGCGGGTTTCTTTGGAGTTGTTCGAAGTCGACACGGTCAGCAACTGGAACGGAGTGCAAGGGAATGGCAGACAAGACGGCAGATCTGGCTGGACCAGGCATCAGCACGTACGAAGAGGTGGCGAAGATACTCCCGAAGAACTACAAGCCCATCCTGTCGCCGATGGACCGCATGAAGGCGCTCTACGAGATCAAGCGCTACATTGAGGACGGCATGGCGAAGGAACTCAACCTGCAGCTCGTGCAGGTTCCGCTCATCGTCGACAAGAACAGCGGCGTCAACGACTACCTGGACCGCGACGGTTCGCGGACACCCATCGAGTTCCCCGCCGGGCTCGGTCTTGACAATCCCATCCAGGCGCAGGTCGTGCAGGCGGCGACGAAGTGGAAGCGCATGGCTCTGGCGCAGTTCGATTGCGCTCCCGGTGAAGGCATCAACACCGACATGCGCGCCGTTCGCAAGGACTACTTCCTCGACCACGACCACAGTTCGTACGTCGACCAGTGGGACTGGGAGAAGACCATCACGGTCGAGGACAGGAACCTCGAGTACATGAAGGACGTGGTCAGGAAGCTCTGGAAGATCATCTACGGCGCCGGCAAGCGCGCCGAGGAGATGTTCCCACAGCTCAAGGACGCGGGCTATCCGCCCATCCCCGAGGAGATCGAGTTCTTCCATGCCGAGGAGATCCTCGCGATGTACCCGGACCTCCCGCGCAAGCAGCGTGAGACCGCGATCATCAAGGAGCACCCAGCCATATTCATCATCGGCATCGGCTGGGTCCTCGAGGACGGTTACCCGCACGAGATGCGCGCGGCCGATTACGACGACTGGGTCACCGAGACGGTCGAGAAGAACGGCAAGATGATGCACGGGCTGAACGGCGACATTCTCGTCTGGAACCCGGTGACGGAGCGTCGCCACGAGCTGACGTCGATGGGCATCCGCGTGACCAAGGAG
>JAUWCJ010000110.1 GCA_030609365.1 Candidatus Eiseniibacteriota bacterium
GCTGGCTCTTTTCTTCGTCTTCTCCGGCGGACAGGTCGCGGTCATCATCACCGACTTCGCGCAGGGCCTCTTCGTCAACATCGTATTCGTGGTCATCGTGCTCTACCTGTTCCTCCAGGTCGACTGGACACGGATCGTCGAGGCACTGGTGGCGGCCCCACAGGAGGCGTCGCTAATAAACCCATTCAAAACGAGCCACATAGAGGACTTCAACCTCTGGTACTTCCTCATCGGCATCGTCACAGAGGCGTGGCTCACCGACCTTCTCGAGAACAGGCTGTCGAGTTTGCCCGTGGACGACCCGCGCAAGCTGGTCCTGGGGCTCGGGCCGCACGAGATCGCCACCGTGGAGATCGAACTCGCGAAGCCGTGAGACACTTGAGACACAACAGGAGGTATCAGATGAAACGAGATCGAGCACGATTCACGGTGGCCGGAGCAGCGGTCGGACTCGCGGCCGGAGCGGTTGCGGCGCTGGTCGTTCTTGCGGTGACCGCCCCGGGGGCACTTGCGGGGGAGCCACCGGTCGCGCGGAAGATACCGGTGGCCGACACGCTCTTCGGCGACGTGCGCGTGGACGACTACCGCTGGATGAGGGAGCGTTCCGACCCCGAGGTCACGGCGTACCTCGAAGCCGAGAACGAGTACACGGCCGCCATGACCGCTCACATCGGTGAGCTCACGGAGACCGTCTACCATGAGATGGTAGGACGCATCAAGGAAACGGACCTCTCCGTGCCCTATCTCGACAACGGCTTCTTCTACTACAGCCGGACAGAGGAGGGGAAGCAGTACCGGATCTTCTGCCGCAAGGAAGGGAGCCTGGACGCCGAGGAGGTCGTGCTGCTGGACCAGAACGAGCTCGCGGAAGAGCACGACTACTTCGAGGTCTGGGCGAAGGAGGTGAGCCCCGACAACAGGCTGCTGGCATACTCGGTCGACGACACCGGCTCGGAGACGTTCACACTCTACATCAAGGATCTCGTCACCGGCGAGCTTCTCCCGGATGTCATCCCCGAGATCGACCACGCTCTCGAGTGGGCCAACGACAGCAGCACGCTCTTCTACACGACCATGGACGAGACGCGCAGGTCCGACAAACTGTGGAGACACACGCTCGGCACTGACCCGTCGGGCGACGTCCTGGTCCACCACGAGACCGACCCCGGCTTCGGCGTGTGGATAAGCCGCACCCGAAGCGACCACTACCTCGTCATGGACGTCGGCAGCTGGGACACCGAGGAGCAGTACCTGCTGAGCGCCGACGACCCGTCCGGCACGTTCGACCTGGTTCATCCCAGAGAGGATGGGATCGAGTACTATCTTTCGCACAGAGGCGACGAATTCTACATCAGGACGAACGACGGGGCAAAGAACTACAAGGTGATGAAGGCCCCCGTGGACGCGCCCTCGAAGGACAACTGGACGGAGGTCATACCCCATCGGGACGGGGTCAAGATCGAACGGATCGAGACCTTCGAACACCATCTCGTCGTCGCGGAGCGAGAGAAGGGTCAGCGATGCATGCGGGTGATGAACCTGGACACTGGGGACGAGCACTACGTCGAATTCCCGGAGCCCGTCTACGCCGTGTATCCAAGCGAGAACAGGGAGTACGAGACCGCGACCATGCGCTTCTCCTACATGTCTCACGTCACGCCGACCTCGGTCTACGACTACGACATGGACACGCGCGACCGGAAGCTTCTCAAGCAGAGGGAAGTGCTCGGCGGCTACGACCCGGCTCTCTACGCGTCGGAACGCCTGTTCGCGACGGCGCCGGACGGCACCGAGGTGCCGATCTCCATCCTCTATCGCCGGGACACCAAGAGAAACGAGGGCAACCCGGTCTACCTGATGGGCTACGGCGCCTACGGCACCAGCATGGACCCGTGGTTCTCGTCGAACCGCCTGAGCCTGCTGGACCGCGGGGTCGTCTACGCCACGGCCCACGTGCGCGGCGGCGGGGAGATGGGAGAGAAGTGGTGGGAAGACGGCAGCATGCTGAGCAAGATGAACACGTTCACCGACTTCATTGCATGCTCGGAGCACCTGATCGATGAGGGGCACGCCACGCCCGACGGCCTGGTGGCGACGGGTGGCAGCGCGGGGGGCCTCGTGATGGGTGCGATCGCGAACATGCGGCCCGACCTCTATCGGATCATCATCGCGGACGTCCCGTTCGTGGACGTGCTCAACACGATGCTCGACGCGTCGATCCCGCTGACGGTCGGCGAGTACGACGAGTGGGGAAACCCGAACGAGGAGGAGTACTACTTCTACATGAAGAGCTACTCTCCGTACGACAACGTCGGCGCGCTCGACTACCCCGACATGCTGATAACCGCGAGTCTGAACGACCCGCGCGTCCAGTACTGGGAGCCCGCGAAGTGGGCGGCCAGGCTCAGAGCAACGAAGACCGGGGACGGCCTGCTGCTCCTCAAGACCAACATGGGCGCCGGCCACGGGGGCGCATCAGGACGATACGAGAGATACCGTGAGTGGGCGTTCGAGTACGCTTTCATGCTGGACCGCCTTGGTCTGGGATCCGACGCCACGGAGGAGTAGGTATGCGACGATCTGCCCGAACGACGGCGGAGCAGCTCGCCGGAGCGACGGGGGCACGGCCGGCCAGAGCGACGAGGTCGAGACCTGCCACAACACTGCTGACAGGAGTCCTGCTCGTGACCACCGCACTCAACTCCGGGGCCACACCCACCGCAACGGAAGCCGTGTCTTCACCCGACGGCAGGATCGAGGCCGTCCTCGTGCTCACGGCCGGACGACCGGCCTACTCGATCAGCTACGACGGCAGGCCCGTCATCGAACCGTCCACGCTTGGATTCCGGTTCAAGGACGACCCGCCCCTTCTGGGGGGATTCGTCATTGACGCGGTCGAGCGCGCGACCGTCGATGAGACGTGGAAACCCGTGTGGGGCAGCGCGAGCGAGATCAGGAACCACTGCAACGAGCTCGCCGTGCGTCTGAAGGAAGAGGGCGCGGCCGAGCGGGTCATGACCGTCGTCTTCAGGGTCTTCGACGACGGTGTCGGGTTCCGCTGCGTCCTGCCGGAGCAGCCGGGACTTGGAACCTTCGATATCGTGTCCGAAGAGACCACGTTCCGATTCGCCGGAGATCACACCGTCTGGTGGAACAGGAACGACTACGACAGCTACGAGCACCTCTTCCGGGAGACACCGCTGTCCGCGGTCGAGGGAGCCAACACACCCGTGACGATGGTGACGGCCGAGGGGCTCTGTCTCAGCATCCACGAGGCCAACCTGACCGACTACTCGGGGATGACGCTCGTTCCGGAGGAAGGCGTGCCCAACTCGCTTGCGGCGGAGCTCGTCCCGTGGCCGGACGGTGTCACGTGCGTCTTGGGCAGCACGCCGCTCGTGACCCCCTGGCGGACCATCCAGATAGGGGAGCGTCCGGGCGACCTCGTCGAATCGCATCTGATACAGAACCTCAACGAACCTTGCGTCATCGAGGACACCTCCTGGATACGGCCCATGAAGTACGCGGGCATCTGGTGGAGTCTGCACATCGGTAAGGAATCGTGGCACGAGGGCCCGACGCACGGGGCGACCACTGAGAACGCGAGACGCTACATCGACTTCGCGGCCGGGCACGGACTGGACGCGATCCTGATAGAAGGATGGAACACCGGTTGGGACAGGTGGGGCGCCAGGGGCGCCTTCGACTACATCACACCCTACGACGACTTCGACCTGGAAGAAGTGGTGCGGTACGGCCGCGAGAGGAACGTCGCCATCATCGGACATCACGAGACCGGGGGCGACGCTGCCGACTACGAGACGCGCGTCGATACGGCATTCGACCTCTACAACCGCGTGGGCATCAACGCGGTGAAGACCGGTTACGCGGGCAGCATCTACCCTCGCGGGCAGCATCACCACGGGCAGTGGATGGTCTTCCATTACAGGACGATACTCGAGAAGGCGGCGGCCAAGCGCATCATGCTGGACGTCCATGAGCCCATCAAACCGACCGGTATCTCGAGAACCTACCCGAACATGATGACGAGAGAGGGCGTCCGGGGAATGGAGTACAACGCGTGGAGCGAGGGCAATCCGCCCGAACACACGACCATTCTGCCGTTCACGAGAATGCTGGCAGGGCCACTGGACTACACGCCGGGCATCTTCGACCTCACGTTCGACGAGTACAAGCCCGACAATCAAGTTCACACGACACTCGCGAAACAGCTCGCGCTCTACGTCGTGCTTCTGAGCCCGCTCCAGATGGCGGCCGACCTGCCGGAGAACTACGAGGGCAATCCCGCGTTCGAGTTCATCGAGCGCGTCCCGTGCACGTGGGACGAGACGCGGGTGCTCGACGCCGCGATCGGCGACTACGTGGTCATCGCTCGCCGCAGCGGCGCCGGATGGTACCTGGGGGGCATAACCGATGAAGAGGGGAGAACTCTCCAGGTGAGCCTCGACTTCCTGGCGGCCGGGATGCACTACGATGCGCGCATCTTCCGGGACGGGACCGACGCCCACTGGGAGACCGGCCCTGCCTCCGTGGACATCTCGACGGTGAATGTAGGAGCGCAGGACACGATGACGCTCGAACTCGCGCCCGGCGGAGGCGCGGCCGCGCACTTCACACCTGTGATCACAGAAGAGTGACTGAGACACTCCGGACAGCCGGGGTCCAGGTAACAGGGGGGAACACTTGAGAACACGCAGTGTCAGACCCGTGGGCGCTCTGATCGTTACCATGCTCGCGCTGACCACGGCCTTCGCGGTGGCCGCGGAGGATGCGGCATACGACCTGCCACCGGGCGACAGCCCGCCACCCACGGTGTTCGACCGCATCGCCAATGCCGGTGTCGCGGACGACCACGACGGCGCCGACTACGTCATCGTCTACGATCGCACCGTCAACCGCGTGAAGTCGTCGGGTGTCACCTACACCGACGGCTACGTGCTGTACAAGGTCCTCACACCTGCCGGGTGTCGGAACCAATCGGTGCAGCGGTGGCGCTACGAGCCGTGGAGCAGCTTCGTCGACGTGCGCGAGGTCAACATCGTCCGCGGTGACGAGAGGATACCAGTGGACGTCGCGCTGGTCCACGAACTGCCGGCCCCGCAGTCCGGCATCTACTGGAACGCCGCCATCAAGACGCTTCAGCTGCCGCGCCTCCGCGTGAACGACGGTATCGAGCTCCGCGTCTTCAGGAAGGGCTACAGCTACGCGCTCCTGGCGGAGGAAGGCGGGGCCACCATCGCTGTGCCGGCGAACCACGTGCCGGACGATGACAAGTACATCCCACCCATGCCTGGCGAGTACTTCGACATCGTGCTCTTCCAGACGAACGTGCCCATCATCGAGAGGGAGTACGTGCTGAGCCTGCCGTCCGACAGCCGGCTGCACTCGGAGGTCTACAACGGCCCGCTCTACTCGAGCACGAGCTACTCGGCGGACAGTACTCGATACGCGTGGTGGACTCACGACGTGCCGCCGAGGCCCAGCGAGCCGCGGGCGGCCGGGTGGAGCGACGTTGTCCCGAAGGTGGTGGTGGCGACGGTCGAGAGCTGGGAAGCGAAGAGCCGGTGGTTCTTCGATATCAACGAGGGCCAGTTCGACGTCACGCCGGAGATCAGCGCCAAGGTGGAAGAGATCTTCGAGGTCGCGGGAGTGACCGGTGCATCGGAGGAACGCAAGGCCGAGGCACTGGTTCACTGGGTGGCCCAGAACATCCGATACAGCGGGCAGACGATGGGCGAGGGCGAGGGGTTCACACTGCACTCGGGCGCGATGATCTTCGAGCAGAGGAGCGGCGTCTGCAAGGACATCGCCGGCATGCTGGTAACGATGATGCGTGCGGCGGGGATGGACTCCTACGCCGCGATGACCATGGCCGGGAGCCGCATAGAGACCACTCCCGCCGACCAGTTCAACCACTGCGTGTGCGCGCTCAAGAAAGCCGACGGCGACTTCGAGATGTACGACCCGACGTGGGTCCCGTACATGAACGACATCTGGTCGAAGTACGAGACGGAGCAGCAGTACCTCATCGGCTCTCCCGAGGGACACGGGCTTGCGAGCATCGACTACAGCCCGCCCGACGAGTCACCGCTCGTCATCAGGCACGACGCCACACTCAGCGAGGACGGCACGCTCACGGGCACCCTCAAGCTGTCGGGTGCTCGGGCGATGGACTCCAGACTGCGCAACCTCGTCAGCGGAGGTCGCATCCTGGACGTCGAGGACGACATCGCCAGGCTCCTGTCAAACATCGGCAACCGCGTCGAGATCTCACGGCTTGAGTACGTCGACGTCGACGACTTCAGCGAGAACGCGTGGATCGAGGTCGACTACAGAATCCCCGGGTTCGCGCTGCCGGTGGGAGACGGCCTGGAGTTCACGAGCCCCATGATGTCCGTCACCATGGGCAACGGCTGGCTCTTCAGGGCAGGCGCCTACGACTGGGCCGACGAGCGCGAGGGCGACCTCTTCCTGTGGTTCACGCAGCTGATCGACGGCAGGGAGACCATCAAGCTGCCACGACGTTACGAGGTGGCCGACACACCGGCATCCGACGAGATCGATGAGACGTACGCTTCCTTCAAGGGCGAGAGCGAAATGGACGGACGCGACCTGGTGGTCACGCAGTACGCCGAGGTGCGGCGGCGCCAGATACCTCCCGACGGCTACGCGGGTTTCAAGACCGCGCTCGACGAGGCTCACGACTGGGCCGACCACGTGTATCGCGCGGAGAAGGGAGGCAAGCAATGAAACTCCACACGCACCCGACCCGCATTCTTACATCAACGCCGCTCCAGGCTCTGCTCGTCGCGCCCCTCTTCATCTGTGCCCTGGTGCTCCTGTCCGCGGTGCCCGCCGGAGCCGCCCCGGAGTCCGCGGCGGGCGGGCACGACATCGGCGAGCTCATGGCCGCAGCCGAGGAACACTACGACCTGGCGAGACTCGACGCCGTGCTTCTTCTCGAAGATCTGACGATCACCGTAGCCGCCGGCAGCCGGCGGACGACGGTCCACCGCATCGCGTGGATGGGCACGGAGATCGGGCTCGATGCGTACGGTGACCTGAGAGTCCCGAACAACACCGGCACCTCAACGCTCGAGGTCGTCGCCCTGCGCACGTGGATGGACGGACGGTGGTGGCCGGACGAGACGAAGATCAGCCCGACCGCCGTCGTAGCGACCACACCCGGCGCGATTCAGAGCGCGGACGACTACACGACGATGCGCGAGACAATGCTCCTGCACGACGGCATCGAGCTCCCGTGCATCGTGGAGACCATCTACACGATCACGGAACGCCGACCGCCCGAGTACGGGTTCGACGGGCTGTGGATATTCGCGAAGGCCGATCCGGCCGTGATGACGCGCCTCGTACTTGAGGTCCCAAAGGGTATGACTCTGCACCACGCGGAGCGGAACGGAGCGCCCGAGCCTGCGCTCGACCGCAGCGCGGCGGATGTCGATACATACGTGTGGCGCGGCGAGTTCGTCGACCGTCTGGCCCGACCGCTCACGAGAGGGCCGGCCGCTTACGCACCGCACGTGGCGTGGTCGACGTGGGAGAGCTGGGGTGCGCTCGGGGATGCCGTCGCGGCCTCGGTAGCCAGGTCGGCGTCCTTGAACGAAGCGCTCGCCGACAGCGTCGCGAACCTCATCAAGCTCCGTCCGGTCCCGCTCGCCAGGACAGAGGCCGTCGTGGACTTCATCAACGAGACGACGCGGGCGATCCGCTACGACGACTCGCACTGGCAGTTAGCGCCGCGGGAGGCCGTCCGGACGTGGAACACGGCCTACGGGCACAGACTGGACAGAGCCGTGCTTGCCGCGGCACTCTTCGAGGAGGCCGGATGTGCGATCACGCCGGCCTACCGGAGCGCCGCATTCTGGTGTGCGGACGACGAAGTGCC
>JAUWCJ010000074.1 GCA_030609365.1 Candidatus Eiseniibacteriota bacterium
GTATGTCCCAGAAATTCCTGACCACACATTCAGCTATCATTGACACGACACCGCTTCTGTGATATACTAGCAGCTACGGTGGAAGTGAGCAGCTGAACGGAACGCGCACTTCGCCCGGCACTGGCGGAGCACGTCAGGCAGGTGGTCGTACCCGAGGATTCCCCTATGCAGAAGTCTCGCAGAACCGGGCGTGCCCCGGATCTCGCCGTTGCGATCGTGGTCCTGGCCGCAGCGCTCACGGCGCTTCTCCCCCAGCCGGCGGCGGCCGTCAGGGTCGTCACCTACAACATCCTCAACTTCCCGGGCAGCACCGGCGCCGCCCGCGAGGACGACTTCCGTACCGTCATCCAGGGACTCGACGCCGATGTGCTGGTCGTGCAGGAGATGCTCAGCCAGACCGGCGTCAACCAGTTCCTCAACAACGTGCTCAACTACGGCGCCCCGGGCACGTACGCCGCGGGCCCCTTCACCAACGGCTACGATACCGACAACGCGCTCTTCTATCGCGTGTCGACGATCGACTTCGTCTCGACCCAGCAGATATCCACGGCGCTCAGAGACATCTCCGAGTACGTCGTAAGACCGGTCGGTTACTCCTCCGCCGACGCCGAGCTCAGGGTCTATTCGCAGCATCTCAAGGCCGGTTCCACCACTCTGGATCAGTCGAAGCGACTCGCCGAGGCGACGATTCTCCGCAACCACATGAACGCATTCCCGGCGGGAGGCCATTTCATGGTCGCCGGGGACCTGAACATCAGGGCCAGCACCGAGAGCGCGTATCAGAAGCTCGTCGGCAGCGAGTCTAACAACAACGGGCGTGTGAAGGACCCGCTCGATGCGCCTGGCACATGGCATGACAACTACAGCTTCGCCTCGATCCACACCCAGTCGCCGCGCACGACGGCGTTCGGCGGAGGGGCGACGGGCGGAATGGATGACAGGTTCGACCAGACACTCATCTCGTACGCCCTCGATGACGGCGAGGGGTTAGACTACATCCCTGACAGCTACGTCTCGTACGGGAACGACGGCTATCACTTCAACACGGCCATCAACTCCGGAACGAACTACGCGGTGGGAAGCACGATCGCCAACGCGCTTCACGAGGCGGCGGACCACCTGCCGGTCTACGCCGACTTCCAGGTGCCCGCGCGCATCGATGCACAGACGGCGATGGATTTCGGGGATGCTATCGTGGGTTCGTTTGTCGCACGTCCGCTGATCGTGGAGAACGTCGCGGTCCCGCCCGCCGACGAACTCGACTACACCCTCGCGGCGCCGGTCGGATTCAGTGTCGCGAGCGGACCACATCAACTGGCGGTCGGCGGCTCCACGGATCATGACGTCTCGATGGACACGTCGTCGGCCGGAGTCCTTTCGGGCATGCTCACGATCGCATCGGACGACGTCGACCATCCGTCGTGGAGCGTGGCGCTGTCGGGCACGTGCCTGGACCATGCCGCTCCATCTCTCAGCGACTTCGCGCTCCTCTTGACCGATACTCTGGACTTCGGCGCTCACGGAGAGGGTGAGTTCCCGACACCGGAACTCAGCGTGTTCGATCTCGGGTACTCGGAACTTCAGGCGGTTCTCGACGTCCACTCCGCGGAGATCACCGGTGGTGAGGGGCGCTTCGGGTTCGTGGGAGGATTCACACCGCAGAGCGCGGGAGCAAGCCCGGCCGTCTTCACGCTGGAGTTCGACGATGGCGGCACTGAGCCGGACCATCTCTACTCGGCCGTCCTGACGCTGCGCACGAGAGACGATACCTCGGTCCAGGGCTGGACCGACCTGGACAGCCTTGTGATCCACCTGAGTGCATTCGTACAGAGCGGCTCGTCGGTGCCTGAGGACGAAGTGAGAAGTTTCTCGCTCGCCTTCGGCTCCGCCAATCCGTTCCGCGATGAAGCGGTACTGGCTCTGACAATGCCGAACAACGGACGAGCGCTCGTGCAGGTGTACGACGTGACGGGACGCCTCATCCGAACCCTGATCGACGGCGATCTCCCCGCGGGGACGCATCGTGTGACGTGGGACGGGAAAGACAACCTGGGCGGGCCGTGCGCGTCGGGCGTCTACTTGAGCCGGGCGAGCTGCGGCCGCGACACGGACATCCGGAAGCTGGTGCTGCTGCGCTAGCAACTACCACAGGGTGACGGACAGATGAGAACATCGCTTGTTATTGGGATCCTCCTGGCGTACGCAGCGGTGGCGTACGCCTCGCAGACGACGTCCGTAGCCGCGCACGGGCCCCTGCCGCCGTCCGCCTGGCAGGCGTCCCCCGCCACCACGCCCGCTCATCTGCCGATCCCACCACCACGGGGCACCTTCTACTGCCAACCTCCGTCGTGCGGCTATGCGGTGAATGCCTCCACGGCCTTCGAGTCGGAGGTCGCCGACGACCTGCCCGAATCGATGGCAGGATGGACCATCGGTGAAGTGACGCTCTACGTCACCGAGTGGGGATCCACTGAGTGGGTCGAGCCCGCTGGCGTGGTCATCCGTTTCTACGACGAGAGATGCCCGCCTCCGCTCGAGCCCGCGATCGTCTGCAGTCTCGCGTGGAGCGAGCTTACGACGAGCCTGGAGTGCATGGACCCTCCAGTGAGGATCGTCTACGCGGCCACGGCCGCTCTTCCGACGCCGGTCACGATTAGCACGGACATGTCGCTCGGAGCCTACATCGTAACGGACTGGCCAGGCCAGCCCTACGCGGGGCTGACCCTGACAGAGCCGGACGAGCTACATGGCTGCGGGGAACTGTACTGGGACAACGAGACGCACGGTGCGCCGCGATGGACCCCACTATCAACGGTGACGGAGATCGCGGCAGACCTTGCCTACTGCCTCGGCGAAGTGGGCACGGGCCTCCAGAACGAGGTATCCTGGGGGCGGATAAAGTGTCTGTTCAGGTAGCGGACGGATCAGAACCTACCACGCGTAGTCCAGAACCACGTGGGCCCTCTTGTCGGCCTCCGCATGCTCTCGTGAAGCGAAGACGAACCTGTCAGCGACGTGGTGTACCGGCGTATCGACAAGAAGACCGAAGTTCTCCCGACCGTGTACCAGCCAGTCACTGAAGTAGGTCCCCACGGAAACTTCATACCACCTGTCCTCGTAGGTCGAGTGCGCTATCGCCGCGCCCGTGAGCGGCGCATTCGCCCAGTTCACGACGTTTTCGAGCCACGGCTCGGTCGGTCGCCCTACAAGGATGGTCCTGTGCTCGTCGTTGGTCTCTGGCCATGTGTTGTACAGCCGGAGAGTCGCGGTGGAGGGCTCCGCCGTTTCCTCGAGACCGTCCAGCGGGAAGCGGATGAAGAACCGCTCGTGACGGATCTCGTCGTTGAAGAGCCTGAGTTCGGAATTGCTTCCGTAGTTCGTGTTGGGGTCGTCCTCCATGACTCCGGCATCGGCCATCGACCACAGTGTCGTGGTTGCCAGTTTCTTCACGTCCACATCGAACTGGTAGTTCTCCGACGTCGGGTGCACATTCAGTGAGACGAACCTGTAGCCTTCCTTCGTGACCGTCATCGAGTACGAGATCTGCTCGAGGTCCGGGTACTCGTAGTAACCAAGCTCATCGGTCACGACGATGAGATCCCCAATCTGCACGCTGGCCCCCTCCAGGGGTCCGAGCGTAGCGTGGCTCACGTAGCCAAACAGCCGTGCCGGTCCGATGTAGATACTCATGTAGACGTTGTGCAGCGTTGAGTCCTCGATGGTCACAACCTCGGCGTAATCGACGTAGCCCGCCCCGGACGCGTAGACAACGCGGTCTCCGGGAGAGATACCTTCGAGACTGTAGCTGCCATCCGTGGCGGAAACCGAGGCGACGCCCTCACACTCGACGAAGACCCCGGCGATGGGAGTTGACGACCCGGCGACCATCACCTTGCCGACGACCGAACCCGAGAGGTCCGACGTGAAAGCGCACGAGTACAGCGAGAGGACAAGCGCCAGCCCGCTCGCAACTGCCAGGATTCGAGACACGCGCATTGAAGACATGAGTCCCCCAGAACATCCGGGTGACCAGCTCAAAGGAATGCACTTCCACTCTACTGTCGTTGCCCTCTCGCTGTCAATCCTCGAGAAAGACGACGAGCGGCCCCTGCTCCCCTACCCGCCGGTGACCGCGATCTCATCAAGCGCGATGTAGGGCACGATGCTGCCGAACATGCGCTCGTGCTCGCTGGAAATCGCGGTGATCCTCGTGAGCAGCTCAAACGTGTTGCCCGCGATCATCGTTCCGCAGAGAGGCTCCGCCAGCTTACCGCCCCGGATCATTCTGCCGCCCTTGACGGAACCGGAGAAATCTCCGCTCACCGGGTCCGCGTTCCCCGAGAATCGTGTCGCCAGCACGCCCCGGTCGATCCCCGCGATCATGTCGGCGAGTGATGTTTCCCCCGGCGCCACGATGACGTTGGTGGTCGAGACGAGTGGGACGGCGGACGCCCCGCCTCCCGCGTGACCGTTGCTGGAAAGATCGTCCTTGTGCGCCGTGTAGGCATCGTAGAGGAAGTTCTGCAGCACCCCCGCCTCGATGAGTGGGAGCACCTCAGGCTTGAGTCCCTCCCGGTCGAACGCGCTCGTCGCGGCTCCGTCCTTGAGTGTGGAGTCATCGGTGACGCTCAGCAAGGGTGAAGCGACGCTCTGCCCGAGCTTGCCGAGGAACTTGCTGGTCTCGCGCTGAACCGAAGACGCGCTCGCGGACGAGGTGATCCCATCTATGAGTATCTCCGCCGCTGCCTTGGGCGCCAGGATGATGGGTCCTCTGAAGGTCTCCCCCTTGACCGCTCCCAGCGAGCTGACGACGTTCTCAGCGAACTTGCGGGCCACCGCCTCGGGATCGATGGCGGCCGCCGTACGGGCGCCGTCGAACTGGAAGTCGAAGGACGAGACGGATTCGCCCTCCTTGGCCATCCCGAAGATGTAGCAGTAGTAGAAGCTGCTTCGCTCCGACGCACGCACGCCCCGAGACGTGGAGATGGCCTTCTCGCCACAGTAACCTGCGAGTTCACCGGAGTCGACGGTCACCCTGGGATCGAATTCCCTCGCCGTGCGGAGCATCGCGAGCGTGCGTTCTACCGCTGCCTCGATGCCGAACTCCTCCGCGTTCTCATCGAGGATCCCGTCGAGAGGCTCGATGGGCGTCGGGTCCGGCAGCACATTGTTCACGTCGCCAGGCACGCCTGCGGCTATCCCCACGGCCCGCTCGACGGATTCCGCGATGCTCGGCTCGTCGAAGCTGTTGACGTACGCAAACCCCAGGCTTCCTCCCTTGAAGATCCTGAGCCCCAACCCGTCCCCACTCATGCTTCTCGCTATCTGGAGGTCGTTCTTCGAGAGTTCGACGTTAATGTCCCTGACGCGAGCGGTCATCGCCTCCGCCTCGTCGGCGCCGGCCTTGAGCGCGGTCTCGACCACGCGGTCACACAGTTTCAGCAGGTTCTCCATCGATGATCGTCCCTTCCCTCTATCTTCCTCCCACGAGGAGCTTGCACCTGACGTATGGCCCGCCGCCGTCAACCTTGGCGGCCTGCCCCTTGCCGCAGTATCCGTTGCCTATCGCCCACTCGAAGTCGGAGCTCAGCATGTCGACACTCTTGAGGACGTCGAAGGCGTCGCCCGATATGGTCGCTCCCCGGAGAAGCCGCCCCACCTTGCCCTTCTTGATCTCGTAGGCCTCCTGCACCCCGAACATGAACTCGGCGTTCGCGTCCGCCTGCCCGCTTCCGGCCCCACGCAGCAGGAACCCGTCATCGACGCTTGCGATGAGCTCGTCGTACGACGACTCACCGGGTTCGATATACGTGTTCCTCATCCTGATGAGCGGCTCGTCGTCGTACTGCCAGGCCCTCGCGTTCCCGGTCGGAGCGACGCCGAACCTCGCGGCCGTCTCCCGGTCATGCAGATACGACCTGAGAACCCCGTTGTCTATCACAACGGTGCGTCCAGTGGGCACGCCTTCGTCGTCAACGAGCACGACGCCCCCGGCAGACTTCTCCCCGATCAGCGCCGGACCGCTGTCCACGAGAGTAACCAGTTCACTGGCGACCTTCTTGCCCATCCGATCGGCCGCGGCTGAGCCCGACAGCACGAAGTCAGCCTCAACGGTGTGCCCGATCGCCTCGTGCGCGAGGAGTCCCACGAGTTCCGGATTGAGGACGACGGTCGTGGCTCCGCCGGGCGCGTACGGCGCCGACAGAAGGTCGACCGCGACCCTGCTGGCGTGTTCGGACAGCCGTTCCGGCGTCCACTTCGCAAAGAGATCGGACCACCCGCCCGTCACTCCCACGCCCTGGAAACCCACCTGCATGTCTTCGCCGTCTCCGGCCACGGCGCTGACGACGAACTCGAGCTTCGAGTCCTCGATGTGTGCGTCGGCGCCCTCGGACGACACTATCCACTTCTCGTCGACGATCTCGCTGTACCGACACATCGCCGAACGGATGCTGGAAGAGGACTCGCGGGCGCGGCGCTCCGTGTCAACGACCAGCGTGGTCTTCTCCTCGGTCGAGTGAGCGGCGATCTCCTCCCGATTCCCGGTCTTGAAATCCCCCACGGCGAGGTCGCAGTCCGCGAGCCGCTCAATCTTCTCGCTCCTGCCAGCCGACGACATCTCGGCCGCCAGCGTCGCCTCGCGTATCGCCGCACTGATCCCGTCCCTGTCAAGCCGGTCCGTGCTGGAGAATCCCCACGTCCCGTTTGTGAGCACGCGAACACCGACTCCGTAGTTCTTCCTGAACGCGGCGCTCTCGACCTCTCCCTTGCGCACGGCGATCTGAAGGGCCCGTCGGTCGTGCACTCTGAGCTCCGTCCAGTTCCGCGCGTCACTGACTGCCGCCTTGAGGATCTCCCTCATGTGTTCTCCTGTCCGAGAGCGCTCGCGCGCCAACGCGACTGACCATCACGGATGTGTGCGGCGGGCTTCTTTGCGCGAGTCCGCGCGAACGAGCCCACCCTGCCCCTTGCTACTTGCCGCCCGGCGGATGGGACATGATCTGTGCCACCACCGGAGTAAGCACGCGCCCTGTCAACGGCGGGATCGTCACCGTGACGCTCGCGGTGCCGCCGGACCTGTCGATGTTCTCCAATCCCCCGGTCATGTGGTCCCTGAGCATCGCGTGCGAGAGACCCGTGGGACTACTGGAACCGGATACGTATCGGTAGATCTCATCTCCCAGGACCAGGGAGACCGTCGCTTCCTCCTCGCCCGCGTTCAGCACGACCACGGCGTGGTCATCACCGAAGCTGCGGCGGAAGGCGAAGACCGCGCCCGCAGCATGGAGCGTCTGGAAATCCCCTCTGATGAAACACTGCCGGCTCGTCCTGAGCCTGGCCAGATTTCTGAAGTAGTCGTGCATCTCGATACACCCGCTGTCCTCCGTCCAGTTCCACGGGAACGGCCGTCTGCAATCGGGGTCGTGCGCTCCGGTCACTGCGACCTCGTCCCCGTAGTAGATGGAGGGCGCGCCGACGTACGTCATCGCGAACAGGGTCGCGAGCCTGAGACGTCGCGCGTCTCCCCCGACCGTCGTCAGAAAGCGCTCGGTGTCGTGGCTGTCGAGGAGGTTCATCATGGCCCGGACGCCCTGATCGGCGTAGATGAGTCTGCCCGGAGCGAGGGCGCGGTCGAACTCCCGAGCTCCGTAGTCTCCACGCGCTATGAAAGCGAGCACCGGGTCACGGAAGAACTTGTAGTTCATCACCGCGTCGAAGTAGCGGCCGTTGACCCACTCGGGCGAGGCTCCCCACAACTCACCCAGGATGTACGCGTCCGGATTGGCGGACCGGACCCTTTCGCGGAACAGCTCCCAGAACCAGAACGGCACCTCGCCCGCCACGTCGAGCCTGTAGCCGTCGATGCCAACCTCCACCAGCCAGTACTCCGCCACATCCAGGAGGTGATTGACGAGCGGCCAGTTGGGACTCGCCTCGGCGATGTCGGTGATCGACTGCTCCTCCGCGTTCGCCCTCCCGAGATCGAAGTTGAAGTTCGGCATCTGCCCGAACCCCCACCAGCAGTCGTAGTAATCGAGCGGGTTCGCGGGCGCGTGAACAACCCCGCCCGGCACGGGCCACTCCTTCCACTCGTACCAGTCCCAGTACTCCGACTCCTCGCCCTTCTCTCTGGCGTCGACGAAGGCCCAGTGAGTGTGCCCCGTATGATTGATCGCGAGATCGATGACGACGCGCATGCCCCTCTCGTGGCACGCTTGAACGAACTCCGCGAACTCCTCGTTCGTCCCGAAGTGGGGATCCAGCTTCCGGTAGGTCACCGCGTCGTATTTGTGATTGCTCTTCGACTCGAAGACGGGATTGAAGTAGATGATCGTGACACCGAGGTCCTCCAGGTAGCCGAGGTTCGCTCGCACGCCCTCGATGTCTCCGCCGTAGAAGGAGTTCCAGTCCGGCTTCCCGTCGGTCTTGTACGGGCTGTGAACAAGCCCTGCGACGTCGTACCAGTCGTCCACGAAGTGGAAGTACTCCCCGTTCGTCTTGCCGGAAGGAGGCAGCTCCGCGACTCCCTCATAGTACCACTCGGAGAAGTCCGGGTCGTTGTCGGGGTTCCCGTTCGCGAAGCGCTCGGGGAAGATCTGATAGAAGACACCGTCCTTCACCCAGTCAGGCGTCTGGAAGACCATCTGCTCCGCGGAGTCGAACTCGAAGGGATCGGAATCGCCCGGGGGTTCCGGATGCGCTCCCGCCCGGTCCAGAGTGTCCCGGGAATCGCCGTCAACGAGGACGAAGTGATAGGTGAAGCGAGGTGAGTTCAGTTCGAGACGGAAGTAGTCGTACGTCCCGTCCGTGTCGAACAGAAGCATGGGGTCGCCGTCCGTGGGACTTCCGCTGCGTCCGGCGTGCGCCCCGGCAGCCTCCGGGCTTCCGCTCCAGAGCAGGCGGACCTCCTCAACGTCACCTCTCCAGGCGCGGACGCGAAGGGAGACGGCGCCATCACTCGCGACCGACCGCTCCCACGCATCCTCGCGATGAGCGAGGCCGTCTGTGAACACGCGCCCGTCGCCTCTCGACAGGTCCATCCCCTCGAACGACTCGGCGACATCGATCACGGAGTTCTGTCCGCCGAAGCCGTCAGGCAGGAAGCGCCTGGCCTTCTCGTCCGTGATCCATTCACCGTCGGCGACGAACTTGTACTGGTACTCGCCCGTGGGCAGCGGAAGCGTGACCTCGTACCGTCCCGCCTCCAGATGCATCGGCGTCGCATCGGTGCTCCAGCCGTTGAACGTACCGGCCAGGAACACGTGATCGAAGGGCCTGTGGGCCGTGAACGTGAATGTGACGCGCTTGAGAGCCGCTCCGGCCTCTTCTTCGGCGCCTGAGACCGGTACCGAAAGCGCGAGCAGCGCGACGACCGACAACGCAATGATACGCGCGAGCGTCCTTGGCATCTGAGTCTCCTCCATCGGGGCTGGAAGGCACGTCACGACCGGAGTCGCGGCGACCGAGAGCGTGACTTTTTGAGCAGGGGTGGTTCCGAGATTCTACCGGAAGGCGGGACGAGCGAGCAACCGCAAAGGCCGGTGGCGGACATAGACGGCGGAGCCGCCGGTACGCAACGGAACCCGGCCGTCGTTCTGCCGGGCTCCCGCAACACAATGGCCGCTTGCGACTAGACTTCCGCGAACTGGTCCTTGCCCGCCCCACAGACCGGGCAGACCCAGTCGTCAGGAATGTCCTCGAACGCAGTGTTCGGCTCGACGCCGCCGTCGGGGTCTCCCACCGCCGGATCGTAGACGTAGCCGCAAAGAGCGCACTTGAATTCCTTCAACAGGGTACCCTCCGGTTACTTCCTGGCCTCTCGTGCCTTCTTCTTCCTTAGATTCGCGAGTCTCGTCGAGATCTGCACGACGTGGCTCTTCTCCTCGTCGATGAGCCGGGAGAGCGCCTGGCGTGTCGAGCGCTTCCTGGTAGCGGCGAGAGCTTCCACATAGTAGAGGACGGCGTCCTTCTCCACTGAGAGCGCAAGTTCGAGCGCACTCTCAGCGTTGAACTTGCCACGCACCATCTTCTCCATCCTGCCGAGGCCGGAGAAGATGCCTCCGTCCACGAGCGAGCAGACGTATTTGGACACATCGGCGTCGTGCTCCGCGGGACCGGAGCCCATGCCCCTGGCTGTCTTGATCTCAAGAGACTCGAAGAACGCGAGATGCTCCTTTTCGTCCCGCGCGAGACGGCGGAACACGCGCTTGGTCCCCTGGTCGTCCGCCTTCTCAGCCATCCTGGTGTAGAAGTCGAGGCCGGCCTCTTCGATGCACATGCCGACGCGGTAGACCTCATCCTCGTTCAGATACTCGATCATCAGGAACCTCCGTACTGCAGGAACGCCACCCTTGCGACCTAGTTCTCGGTCAGGATGTTCTCGTCGTACTCCTTCTCGAGGGCGAGCTTGTGTCCCGCCTCCTCCTGCGCCAGAATCTCAAACATCTTCCTGAGCTCGTCATCGTCTGTATTCGATGCGAGAGTCGTGTAGAGGTTGTGCGCCTTCTCTTCTCGCTTCATCGCAACCGCGAGGATGTCCTGGTACTCCATGTCCGCCGTAATCGTAGTGTCGTCCATGAAGTCCGCAATGTGAAGGTCGGGAACGTTCACGATCGCAGTATCAGCCACGCGCTCCCGGTCGATCGACTCCAGCCTCTTCTTGTGCGTCTGCTCCTGCCTGGCGAGGCCCAGGAGCATCTCCTTCACATTCGCTCTGGTGACCATCTCGCTGGCCGTGGTGTACGCATCGACGGCCTCCTGTTCACCGTCGATCGCGAACTGAATAATCTCGTCGAAGAGG
The DNA here is from genome assembly GCA_030609365.1 of Candidatus Eiseniibacteriota bacterium. Taxonomy (GTDB): domain Bacteria; phylum Joyebacterota; class Joyebacteria; order Joyebacterales; family Joyebacteraceae; genus JALGZG01. Next base: position 10,802 of record JAUWCJ010000074.1, read on the forward strand.
TCCTTCTTCATGAGCTGCTCCCTCCGGGTTGGCTCCACCCGCTTCCACACAGAGTAGAATAGCCAACGTGACACTGGCAGGCAACACCAAAGGGCGGGGTCGGTCCGACGGGTCCGGTCCGACGACCGCGTCGCTCCAACAAGACAGCCCACGGGGCCCCGCATTCAGGCCGCCCAAGTGGGCTGGACGTAATCAGGCCTCCGGAGGAACGGTCAAGGGTAGGAGTTGGGCTGCGGCTGACGCTAGTCTTGGCACCTATTTTTAGCCCGTCTTCTCTCGACGTACCCCCAGAGGCCAATCTATGTTCCGCGGAGCTTGAGTTCGACCCTGAGAAAGTCGCCCGCTCAGCGGTGTAATCGTCTCTGTGTCTGCCACCCTTCGACTGAGTCCGCACGCTCTACATTCAAACAGAAGCGCGACTCCGATTTGTCAGAGTCGCGCACGTGCAGAGAGATTCCAATCACCGGACAATACGTCCGGGTGATCTGGCGAGGATCCAGAGTGATAATCTTCGCTTCCATCACAAGCGCCGCCGTTCCGCTTCAAAGATGCACAAGGCGATGACGCGTTGGGATTCCGGACGCTCTGTAGCTACGCAGTGGGGACGAACACAGTAGTAGCACTCCGACCCTGTGCGGTCAAGTCGTTTCCCGATGGCAGAGCCCGCGGTGGCACCGCGTCGGCTGGCATGAAGCCGTGATGTGTTCTTGAACGCACATCACCCCAAGCCCCTTGCGCGGTGCGGGCTCATCAGTTATAAACGCCATGTGTCTACGCTGGAAATCCAGCGGGGAGTAGCTTCGATGACATCACCTAACGAAAAAAAAACGCGACTCAGCGACACGACTCGCGCCGCTCTCCCGGGTGCGCGCCGCGCGAGTGCCTTCAAGCGCGCCGCACGAATCATCTTGGCCGCTGTCGTTGTGGCGGCGACGGGCTTCGGCCTGACCTGCCCGGTGCTCGCCGCCGATCGTGATGCCACCCGGGCCGGCGTGGCAAAGGGCGAAACCACGCCCGGTCGGACCGCTGTCGGTTTCGTGACGGGACACGGCGAACCCGGGCTGGACGAGGAGTTCTCCCGCGTCGCAGAGGAGCTGCGCCGGACGTACACCGTCGTAGACGTGCGGCTCTCGGAAGGCGCCTCCCTTCTGAGCAGTGTCGGTGTCGTCGTCGTGGCGGGAGGACCTGACGTTCCGGATGCAGAGCTCTACGAGCTTGACCAGTTCCTCATGCGCGGAGGGCGCATCGCGTTCCTGCTGGACGCCGCCGTCATTCCGCGGGCGGGCGCCATGGCCAACGTCTCCGAGGGCAACATCTTCGGGTTCCTCAACGCCTACGGCATTGTCGTCAACCCCGACCTCGTGCTCGACCGGTCCTGCGCCGGCCGCGCGACCTGGGGCGACGTCAGCACCTCCTCTTCCTATCCGTACTGGCCTGTCGTCCGCAGATCCAGTGTCGCTGAGACGCACCCGGCGGTAGCGGGCTTCGCCAGTGTCCCCCTCGCCTGGACCTCATCGATCACCACGCGGCGTGTCGGAACGGGAGGCGCCGACAAGTCCGTGCTCCTCAGGTCATCCTCCGACTCGTGGACCGTGTCGGCGTTCGCGAAGCTGGACCCGGAACAGCACTTCGAACCGCCGGAGGAATCCGACGACATCCACCGTATCGCAGACGAGTCGGGGTTCCCGCTGGCCGTCGCCGTGGAGGGTGTCTTCGAGAGCGCATTCGCCGGACAGAAGGTGATCGTTCAGAGCGGCAGAAGCGTCGAGTTCATGGAACCGGAAGGGATGATCGAAACGAGCGTGTCTACGAAGATGGTCGTCTTCGGCGGCTCGATGGTGTTCAGGGACGACTTGGCCGCACAGTTCCCCCGAAGCGCTGAGCTTCTGGCGGGCGTTGTGAGATGGCTGGCCACGGACGACGCGGAAGCCGGAGGAACGGGAAGCTCCGCACCGGCGGCCGAGTGGACTCCGCGCCGACTCGCCCAAGTCATTCTCGCTGTTGCCTGTTCGGTGGCCGCCGTCGCCGCCGCAGTGAGTGCCGTCCTGTCGCGACGGCGAAAACTGTCCTCCCGTACGTAGAAAGGCGCCGGCCCTTTCGGCCGACGCCTCGCACGGCTACGCAGCGGGAGGAACCACCTCCACACTCACCTCTTCCCCCTTGATCCCTATAGTCGTGATGGAGAGTTCGGTGTCGGGCACCGTCTCGTTTCTCGCCCGAATCACGACATTGGGGAGACCGCCGCAGCAGGGAACCTGCATCCTGACCACGGTGATCGAGCGCGGCTTCGCCTCCGCGAGTATGACCTTGAGCTTGTCGTAGTAGTGCTGCAGGTCGTCAAACTTGGGACATCCGACCACGAGTGTCCTGCCGGCAAGGTAGTGCTCGTGGAAGTTGGCCGTCGCGTAGGCGACGCAGTCCGCACTGATGAGCAGGTCCGCGCCCTTGAGAAACGGGGCGCTCGTCGGGACCAGATTCAGGAGAACCGGCCACTGCGCGAGACGCGAAGGCAGGTCGGCGCCGTCACCGCCGGATTCGGCAGACGGTTCGAAGGTCTGTGTGGCCGCACCGGGACACGCAGAGCTCGCGGGCTTCGGCTGCTGCTTCGCGTCCGCCGCCATACGGGCGAGGTGTGCGTCAACGGCCGCCTGGTCGTACGGGGCCCCCTCGCACTCCACGATGGTGATCGCGTCCCGCGGACACTCTCCGATGCAGTCACCCAACCCGTCGCAGTACGTTTCGCTGATGAGCTTTGCCTTCCCGTCGATGATCTGGATGGCGCCCTCGTGGCACGCCGTGGCGCACAGGCCGCAGCCGTCACACTTCTCCTCGTCTATCACAATCAGTTTCCGTACGGCCATGTCACCTCCGTTGTTGTGCCACCGTTCGCCGCGGGCAGCTCCGCTCGCGCATCAGCCGCCGGAGTTCGCAATCACCGTGGGCCCGGACTGCCGGTGTGATCCCCCACGCTCCTTCAGATTCAGATACGTCCCGAACGTCGCTCACCATCACGCGCCTGGCGGATTTCTTCTCCCCACCCTCTGAAGCGCTATCCCTGCCACAACCAGCACGAGCCCCACGACGGTCGCCGTGAGGATCTCCTCCCCCACGAACGCCCTGATGAAGAACAGAGACACGAAGGGCGAGATGAAGATGAGATTGCTCACCTTGGCAGTGTTCTCGGACAACCTGAGAGCGGACAGCCA
>JAUWCJ010000177.1 GCA_030609365.1 Candidatus Eiseniibacteriota bacterium
GGTAGTCAGCATCAGGCGAATGTACGTGTTCCCGTGCTGGAGCGCCGAGCCGTCGGAGTTGACCATGTAGTTGTTGCGGTCGGTAACCGAGATGGACGCGCTCGAGCCCTGGACGAAGTCGTGGTCCGCGAGAACCTCACCCACGCGCTTCAACACGCCGCTCCAGTACTCCTCGTCGAGCTCCGTGCGCCTCGGGGCCTCGGAGTAGGTGTGCGCTTCTCCGGGGGAGAAATCGTTCGAGAGATCTTCTTCCTCGACCTTGACCTGGCGGTTGGCCTCGACCTTCGTCAGGCGCTCCTGCGCCTTCATGAACTGGAACTCGGTCTCGTTCCAGAGCGCGGCGCGGACAGCGTCGGCGTGGTCGTCGAGTGGGAAGTCGATGTGGCGCGTCGGTGTCCAGTTGTCACGCCAGCTGCCGCCGCGGATCTCGTGCGTGTTGTCGAGCTCCATGCCACCGACGCGAAGGTCGACGTCCAGGTAGCGGTGGTCGGACTCAGTTGGCGAATTCAATCCGCCGTCGGTGACGAGGAGGCTGTACTCGTGCATATCGGTCACCGAGTACTGCAGGTAGTACATTGGCGCTCCACTCGCGTCCGTGAAGTTCGCAAGCGAGCGGTTGAGCTCCTCCCGCATGATGGAGAGAAGGTCGAAGGGGGCGTCTGTGGCGTGTGTCGGGATGGCGATCCCGACCGCTACGCAGATGGCCACAGCAAGATAAGCGGCCCTGCTCATTGGTCCTCCTTGGCAGAGATGAGTCCGTGTGGTTTCGATGCAGTGGCCGCAATCCTAGCACAGCGCGGGCACTTCCCGCAGGACATCTCTCGCCGCCCTGCCCTCCATCTGCTATACTGGTTCCGGATCGGTTGTTCGTCTACGACACGGTCGCGCTCTCGCGCCATTCGCGCACTCGCGCCGTTTCGCATCCCCAGACGGGACCGCGCATGCACCGTCTCAAGCCTCTCCGCTGGCTCGTATTCCTGCTCGGCCTTGGCGTCGCGCTCGCGATCGCCGGGGCTGGCGTACGTCCGGGACGTGGTCTCGAGATCGTGGGCGGCTGGTCCACCGACGGCACGTGCTCCTTCGACGTCCCCAATCCCCCCGCCGGCGACGACTACGAACTCGAGCTGGTCGACGTCTTCCCCGGGTGCAGTTCCTCCTACCTCGTCGCCGGATTCGACGAGCAGGGGCTGCCCATCATCTCCGCGTGTAACATGACGCTCACGAAACCCGAGCGCGCCATCGCGGGCTACCTCTTCGACGCCTGCGGCGACACGCTCGCTGTCCTTGCGGACAAGTGGGCGGTCTGTCCGACCGGGGCGCTGACGGCCGAGCCCGAGCTGCTCGTGTGGTGGCCGGAGTCCTGGTACGAGCGCGTGCACGAGGCGCGCATCGCGGCTCACCGCGTCGACCTTTTCCGAGGCAGCTTCTCCCACGATTTCAAGCTCCTCCACACGAACACCTTCGATCGCGCACTGAAAGCGGCGGGGCGCGGGGACAGCCTGGCCGTCTACACGCGAGCGCTCGCGACCGTGCCCGGCGAGGAGGAGCGCCTCAGGGTCCCTGTGGACCCGCTCTACTCCGCGGACGGTGGCATCGCGTTCACCGGTGGCGACAGGCACTTCGCCGTCGTCAAGACGGACGGTGGCTTCCACAACGTCGACAGGTTCTACATGCTCTTTGGCCAACTGTCTTTGTCGGCCGGCAACGAGTATCCGCTCATTAGCATCGAGGACATCGAGGGCAGCCACCGTGGCATCTTCTGCGTCGATCTCGACAACGGGGAGACACTCTGGACCAATCGGATGGGCATCTCGGCCCCTCGCACTCATGCCGCGGACCTAAACGGCGACGGCATTGACGAGCTCATTGTGCAGTGCTACAGCCCGGAGAACGGCGTGAGCGGCGCAGGCACGACGGACGCGGGGACCTCCTACGTCCTCTGCCTCGACCAGTCGGGGAACGTCCTCTGGAGGAAGCGGTATATCGGCGTGCACATCGGGACGACCGCCGCGGCCGCCGACGTCACCGGCGACGGGCAGCCCGAGGTAGTGGCGGTGTGCAGCAGCACGCGGTACATGGACATGGGCTATGCCTCCGTGCTCTCGGGCAGCGGCAGGACGCTCGCTGAGCGCTCCGACCTGGGCGGGCTCTATGGGTTAGCCGTGGCCGATTTCAACGGAGACGGCGCGGACGAGATCGTGACCGGCGGGCCGGACGGCTCAGTCGTCATGCTCGACGGTGACCTGAATGTCGTCGCGAGCTTCACGGACACCGTGGACTTCACGCGCGTTCCGAACTGGTCGTCCCGCACCGACACGGTCCCCGACATCCGCGACATCGAGCTCGAGCAGTTGTACAGGCGCGTCGTACCGTACGCGGCGTTCGACATCGACGGCGACGGCGACATCGAGATACTGTGCCTCTCCTCGGCCTGGGCGCACGTGCGATGGAGGGCGTCCAAGCGCGGCACGCTGACGCCGCCGAGAGGCGATTTCGTTGTGCTCAACGGCGCGCTGGAAGAGGAGGCGCGTGTCGTCATCCGGCCAGAGGAGTGGGGGCTCGACCGCACCCCGTTCGATGCGCCCGCCTCCCTCAAGACCAGTATCTTCCCGGTCGACATGGACGGAGACGGCACCAGAGAGATCCTGTTGAGTAACGGCATCCGGGGGCTCTACGTGTTCAAGGTCACGCGCGCCGGGGGAGGGACGCCATGAGTCTGCGTGCCCCCATCACGCGCGAAGCGCCTCCTGTGGCACTGCTCGCCTTCTGCCTCGCGGCGCTGCTCATTCCGTGCGTTCCGGTTCACGCCGGGGTGCCGAAGCTGATGCATCGTACCGTGCTGCCCTCCACGCAGGAGCTTCCCACCTGCGCCTGCGTTGTGCCGCACAGCGGAGGCGACGGGCTGATCGTGGGACTCGCGAGCGGCGAGATCGTATCGTTCCACGAGAGTGCGGGCAATGTCATCCCAAGGTCCACGCGGCTTCCGGGTGGAGGTCCCGTGGATGACATCATCGCCTGTCGGGTCGGCCGCGCCGCTGGCAGCGCCAACGGGTTCGCACTGCTCGCCGTCCGTGGGA
>JAUWCJ010000080.1 GCA_030609365.1 Candidatus Eiseniibacteriota bacterium
GAAGAGGACGCGGGACCGTTCCTCAAGGAAGAGGTCCGGCTGGTCAACACCATCGCGGAGCTGATCGGCCACTCCATCCTCCGACGGCGTCTTCTCGACCTGCAGAAGGACTGGGAAGCGCTCGAGACCGGGACGACGGCGAATGCGCCCCAGACATGGAGAAGCCCGCTGCACCTTCTGCGCGAGTCAGACCGCGGGCTGTATCTTCGCATCGCGCACAAGCTGCTCAACTACCTGTGCCGGGTGGGGATTCCCGAGGCGCAGAAAGTGGCGGCCGAGATGGCCGGCGTCGATCCCGCCGAGGGTTCCGGAGGAGAGGTGAACGTGCCCGCGTGCAGGCTTGCACGGGACGATGCGTTCCTGCTGAGCGACGGACCGTTCGAGCTGGCCAGTCGCCACCTCAGCGATGCTGAAATTCTCACGAGGGTGCAGAACTGGATGCAGGAGGACAAGGCCAGCAGCTTCCTGAGGGTCCTGAACAACCCGCGCTCTCCGCTCCCTGAGATAGTCGATGCCATGCGTCGGTTCGAGCGCGGCATCCCCGATAAGTCCGTTCTGCGTTCATCGACGCTGAAGACCCTGCGCGTCTCGCTCACCCAGCGTCTGCTCACCGAGCAGATCGACTTCGTCCGCGTGGCTAAGGAGCACGTTGAGATCGAGGACTTCGCGGAGCTGGCTAATCGCATGGTCATCCCGGCCGGGAGCCACGGCCGGCTCGGCGGCAAGAGCGCCGGCATGCTCCTGGCGCACAAGATACTCCAGCGTTCAGCGACACCGGACCGGCCCGTCGGTGAGATACGCCTGCCGAAGTCCTGGTACCTTCCGTCGGACGGCCTGCTCGATTTCGTCGGGCACAACGACTTGCAGGATGTGATCGAGCAGAAGTTCAAGGGCATAGATGAGGTCCGACAGGAGTACCCGGACATAGTGCGCCTCTTCAAGAACTCGAGCTTCCCGTCGCGCATGATGAACGGACTGTCCGTGGCCCTGGACGACTTCGGGAGCGTTCCCCTCATCGTGCGAAGCTCGAGTCTGCTCGAGGACCGACTGGGCACAGCGTTCTCAGGGAAGTACAAGAGCCTCTTCGTCGCGAATCAGGGCAGCAAGACAGAGCGACTGGAAGCCCTGGCGGACGCGATCGCCGAGGTCTACGCGTCGACATTCGGGCCGGACCCCCTCGAGTACCGGCGCGAGCGCGGCCTGCTCGAGTTCAACGAGGAGATGGGCATACTCATCCAGGAGGTTGTCGGCATTACGGTTGGGGACTACTTCCTGCCGGCGTTCGCTGGTGTCGCCTTCAGCAACAGCGAGTTCCGCTGGTCCGCGCGCATCCGCCGAGAGGACGGACTCGTACGACTGGTCCCGGGTCTCGGCACCCGAGCCGTCGACCGCATGGCCGACGACTACCCGATCCTCCTGGTGCCGGGGCAGCCGACACTGCGCGCGAACGTGGCAATTGACGAGATAGTCCGTTACTCACCCAAGCAGATCGACGTGATCAACCTCAAGTCCGGAACACTGGAGTCCGTGGAACTGCCGTCGCTGCTGCGAGAGATCGGCGCCGACTATCCCGCGTTCGGGAGCGTCTTCTCCGTTCTCAAGGGCGACATGCTGCAGAAGGCTCCGTCGCGGCTGCTGGTCAACCAGGACACGGATGAGTTCGTCGCGACTTTCGACGGTCTTACTGACGCGACACCGTTCCTCGAGCGGATGCGAAACATGCTGGAGATCCTGGAGGAAGAGCTGGGTACGCCGGTTGATGTCGAGTTCGCCCACGACGGAACCACGTTCCACCTGCTCCAGTGTCGTCCACAGAGTCGTTCCGACGACTCCGCCCCATCCCCGATCCCGAAAGACGTGTCGGCGGCCGATGTTGTCTTCACGGCCGATCGCCACGTGTCGAACGGCTGGGTTCCCGACATCACGCATGTCGTTTACGTCGACCCCGACAGCTACGGGGATCTCCCCAGTCGCGAGGACATGCTCACCGTCGCGCGGGCAGTCGGCAGACTCAACGGCCTGCTGCCGAGGCGGCGCTTCATACTCCTCGGGCCGGGGCGGTGGGGAAGCCGGGGCGACTCGAAGCTCGGCGTGAGCGTGACCTACGCCGACATCTCGAACACGGCCGTGCTGATCGAGATCGCTCGCCGCAAGGGTGACTACGTTCCGGACGTCTCATTCGGCACGCACTTCTTCCAGGACCTGGTGGAATCGCGCATCCGCTATCTCCCGCTCTATCCCGATGATGACGGTATCGCGTTCAACGAGAGGTTCCTGCGCGGCGCGCACAATCTGCTTCCCACCATGCTGCCCGAGTTCGCTCACCTGGCCGACACCATCCGCGTCATTGACGTGCCGGCGGCTACCGATGGGCGGATCCTGCGCGTGCTCTTCAACGCTGATCTTGACGAGGCACTGGCGCACATCGCCGACCCCGGGGGCGAGAACGCAGCGCGCCCCGTGGTGACCGAGCAGCGCGAGACCGAGCGTGTGCAGTACTGGCAGTGGCGACTTCATATGGCCGAGCGGGTTGCCGCCGACCTGGATCCGGAGCGCTTCGGCGTGGTCGCCGCGTACATCTTCGGCAGCACGAAGAACGCCACCGCCGGCCCCGCGAGCGACATCGATCTTCTCGTACATGTGCGCGCATCGGACGAGCAGCGGCGGGCTCTCATCAACTGGATGGAGGGCTGGGGCAGGTGCCTGAGTGAGCTGAACTATCTGCGCACCGGCTACCGCACGGAGAACCTGCTGGACGTTCATCTGGTGACGGACGAGGACATCGCGAACAAGGACAGCTACGCGACGAAGATCGGAGCCGTGACGGACGCTGCCAGAGAGCTCAAGTTGCTGTCTCCGGACCGCCCCGGTCAGTAGGCCTCACTGTGATTGAGGCTGAAGTTCCTCGTGGCGCTCAGTAGAGGTCCCGGGTCGCGGCGGGCACCTTCAGTAGAGATCCCGGGTGGCGCTCTCGAGCTCATCGGGGTCGAACCGCACGAGCGCGAGTTCGGGCCCGTCGTGGGCCGCGCTGAACATGTGGGTCCTTCCTACGCAATCTCGCCAGCTTCCGGTCAGGCGTGTGGACTCGTGAACGTGGCCGTGTAGTGTCACCAGCGGCTGCCTGTCCGCGATGAAGCGCTGAATGGCGATGCTGCCGACGTGCACATCCAGCGGAACGTGATCCACCTTCCTCCCGTCCAACGCCGCGCGGTCGAGGTTCGTCTGATACGGCGGAGAGTGGAAGAGCAGTATCGCTCTCTCGAGGTCGTCTTCCCCTACAAGTCGCTCGAGGTCGCCCTTGATGGTCGCGTGACGGATCTCGCGCTGCTCACGCGGCACCGAGCGCCTGCCCTCCTCCGGCGAGACCGATCCCGGATCCACGAACCGTGACACGTCGTAGCGCTCCCAGTCCTTGAGCAGAAACGGACTGGGCGGCACGTGAGCGTACCCGTAGACCTGGAATCCGTTCAGCGAGGTCTTCCGATTGTGCGCGTAGTGCCAGGTTCCCCGCGCGGCGGCATTGAGAACGGCGGCCTCCTCGACCCGCGCGTCGTCGTTCCCCAGGATCAGAAACACCGATGGGTAGTCCTCACCCAGCTCGCCCCGCAGCCTCTCGAACCCCGCCCCCAGGAAGTCACTGATGAAATCCTGCTCCCCGGGATCCTCAGACTGCCACTCGACCATATATGGCGGCAGCAGGTCCCCGCCAAGGAACACCGCATCAGGCCGCTCCTCGCTGACAAGCGTGAACAGCTTGCGATAGCGATCGACGGCTCCATGCAGATCTGAGACGAAGAAGCAGAGCATATGGTTCCTCTAGAATCGAGCGAGCTAAGACGAGATCGCCAGAAGAAGCGCTTCCAGCGAGTTCTACATCACGGGACTCTGACCGTCAACAATATGAAGGAAACCCGCGGTCTCAGCACCACCGCCCTGTCGGCGCCGCGGCTCTTGTCATCGCACCCCGAGCGACCTATCATCGTGTCCACGTCTTCATCGTGGGGAGCGCGCATGCTGGCAGGATCCCGGAACGAGCAACAGTCCACGCTGCGTACCGCCGGCGGGCAGGGCGGTGGCAAGCGCCGCCCGCCCGTGCACGACCGACGGGCCCGGGCAGCCGACCTCCTACGCCCCGCCTTCAAGCGCTCCATCTGGAGCACCTACGATCACATTGGCCTCCTGGTGCTCGCGAATCTCCTCTGGGTCGTGCTGTGTCTGCCGGTCGTGACTGCGCCGGCCGCGACCGCCGGGCTCTTTCACCTCGCCCGAGAGGTCGCCCGGGGGAAGAACCCCTCGCTCCGCGCTTTCTTCGTGGGTTTCCGCACGCGCTTCCTCCCGGCATTCAAGCTCGCCCTGGTAGACCTTGCTGCGCTCCTGGTGCTCTGGGTCAACATCGACTTCTACAGCCACATGCGCAGTGGAGCGGTGATACCAGGGATGATCCTGGCCGCCGCCATGGTCTGGGTCGCCGCCTTCTTCCTTCTCATGCACGCCCACCTGTATCCCCTGTTGGTGGGTGGAGAGTCCAGCCTCCGCCAGCTTCTTCGCAAAGCGGCGCTTCTGACGCTCGACAACCTCGCTTTCACGATCGGCATTGCCTTCCAGGCGCTCTCCCTGAGCGTCCTCTGTGTCGTCACCGGCGCCGGCCTCGTTCTCATTAACGGGTCAGCGGTCGCCGTCCTCCTCACGACGGGCCACTGGGAGCTTCTCCGGAAGTACTCCGATGACCCCGAGAAGTCACCCGAGCTACCGGAGACCCGCACCCTGCGGAGTCTCTGGAGACCCTGGGAGAGCGGAAAAGACGACCAGTAAGTCAGTTACGCGTTCCTACCCCAGAAACCCTCTGCCAGCCTTATGAAAGCTTAAGTTGTACCTTGACATTGATGAGGCCTAACCTTAATATTATGAAGCAGTGAGTTCATAATGTTAAGGTGTGTGGTAGGACACCCCCACAAGGAGGTCGAAATGGTCCACAAGCAGCCAGGACAGTGCCCGGTCTGCGGCGGAGACATGATCATCAAGGAGCTGGAGTGCCCCACCTGTCAGGTGACGGTCAGCGGCTCCTTCGAGACCTGCCCCTTCTGCATCCTGACCGGAGAACAGCTGAAGCTCATCAAGATCTTCCTCAAGTCCCGCGGCAACATCAAGGAGGTCGAGCGGGAGCTTGGCATCTCCTATCCAACCGTAAGGGGCCGTCTGGACGACATAGTGAGAGCGCTCGGCTTCACTCCCCCGAAACCTGAGGTCACACGAGGCATGAAGGACGAGCTTCTCGCGAAGCTGGAATCAGGAGAGATCGATGCAGATGAATTCGTTCGGAAACTGGATGAGGCGGCCGCTTAGCAGCGCGGTCTGCCCGACGCCCGACGTGTGGCCCGAAGCAATCCCGCCGCGGCTGAGACGGCAGTTGGCGCTACACCACGGCCGCGCGGGCCATCACGCGCAGCACGATATCACGCCCGCCGCAGGTCCTGTCCCGTATCGCCGAGCGCACCACAACGGCCATCCCACAGACACACTCGATAGGGAGATGATGATGAACCAAGAGAAGTCACGCATCCTCAAGATGCTCGAGGACAAGAAGATCACCGCGGACGAGGCAATGAAGCTGCTCGACGCCCTGGACAGGACGGAGTCCCGTCCCACCGACAGAGAGCTCAAGAAGAAGTGGCTGCACGTCCGCGTCGAAAAGGACGGCAAGCAGACCGTCAATCTCAAGCTGCCGCTCTCGCTTCTGAAGTTCGGATTCAAGTTCGCACCGCACAGCCGCCACGCCAGACGGCACGACCGCGGCCGCCTGAGTGCGGAGAGGGCGCAGGCGCGGGCGGAGCGAGAGAGAGAGCGCGCCCAAGCCAGAGCCGAGAGGGTCCGGGCCAAGGTGGAGCGGAAGCTCCACGAGAAGTTCGGAGAGGAGGTCGAGTTCAACCTCAACGGCGTGTTCGCCGAGGTCTTCGCGGACGCGGAGGGACCTGTGCCACCCGTCCCGCCTGTAGCGCCATTCAGTGGCAACCCGCTCGACGGCATCCTGGATGGAGACTTCGACCTCGACCTGGACAAAATCCTCGAGATGGCGCAGGACGCCGACTTCGACGGCAAGATTCTCGACGTCTACGACGAGGACGACGACGAGCACGTGCGAATCACGCTGGAGTAGCACCCCCCCCCCCCGAGTTGGCACTCATGGGCGAAAGAAGGCCCGGGAGCAGATGCTCCCGGGCCTCTTCGTTGTAGCTAAGTCGCGCGGCAGCTGGTCCGCCCCGCAGATGGTTCGCCCGCCAGCCGCGGCTACCTGCGGAGGAAATGCAGCGCGCTGCCGGCTGACTTGGGCGCTCCCGGGTATCTCTCGGTGTCGTACAGATTGGCCGTACGCTCACCTTCCCACGGGTCGGCTCCATTGGTGCATATCCAGAGATCATCCAACATGACACCGGCGTCACCCGCCGCGCCGGGCCCACATCCATTGTCCGTGGTATGCATGATGAACAGCATGCCAGCGTAGCAGGTCTGCCATCCGAACTGGCCGATGTCGAAGCCGGTATTGTAGGCGCTCGAAGCCCAACCGTCGCACGCCTCCATATCACCCCAGTACGCGGCAACCTGGTAGTAGTTGGAACCATCGACGGTGCCGAGGAAGCTCACGTAGTCGTTGTCCACCGTCGGGACGGCGAAGTGCATCGCGAAGTAGGTGGTGCATGAGAGCGCGATGTCTGTGTAGACGACAGGAGAGTAGAGGCCGTTCGCCAGGTTGGGTGGCACAAACGACGTATCGGCATCATCCCCGCACCACCAGCTATGCGGGTCCGAGTAGGCGGGGCAGGCCCTGTCGATGACGTGCCAGTAGTCGCCAGCCGCGCCAGGGACGGCCGGAAAGGAGGAATTCGGGCTGTCGTACTCGGTAGTGTCGTAGAACAGGACCTCACCTGTCGAGAAGTCGTAGACCTTGATGTTGTCGACACCGAAACCACCCCCCACAGACAGGTACAACCCATCCTCGTCAGACCACGCTCCGTCGGAGATGAACCGGAATCTCAGTTGCAGCGGGTCGTCGTAGTTCGAGAGTTCGAAGCCGTAGGGCCCGATGTCGGTCCACGGCTGCGCGCCGTCATAACCACGGTTGAGGTTCACGTAGACACCCATGCTCTCAGCCTGCACGTACGTGTAGTCGTAACCGATCTCCGAGTCGTGGCGGTACGCGAACGTCAGAACGGGCATGACGGGATCTCTGGCTCTGCCCCTCAGGTCGCCCGAGGGCTCATCACGATAGAGCGCCTTGAGAACCGCCCACGAGACGTTCTCCACCGCAACGGGATTGACGTGTATCGGAGGAAGCTCCAGCCGGTCGTCCCAGCCGTTGCCGTATCCGCCATTGGCGTCGTAGTCGAAGTTGCCGCACCACCAGGAGTACTCGCCCTCATAGGTCATGTACGCGTCGAAGTGGAAGTGCGGAACCACGGTGGCCGTGAAGTCGGTCGTCATCCAGTCGGAGACGTCGCCCTCCATGTCGTCGTGCCAGACGAACTCTGGCACGGGGTTCGCGGATGCCGAGGGCGCGATGAGAGCAAGCAGGAGCAGCGGAAGAACAGCGGAGAACACAACCAACACATAACTGTGCTTCATGTGGAGCACCTCCCCTCCCTGGAGCAACGCAGGGGAAATCAGAGCCGCCGGGCAGCCGCCGCTCACTCTAACACCGGCAGTATACCACCTTTTCCGCGAACAATTAAGAAGACAGAGGTAGTCACGTAAAGCGGAAGGCCGAGCGCGCGCGCCCGGCCTTCTACCGTGCTGTTTCTGTGTGCTCAGTCCCCCCGGACTATGCGCTAGCCGCTCACACGGAGCGGTCTAGAAACCTCACGTGCTGCCCGTGTTGCAGACGCCGCCCCCACCCCCGATTCCGTCACCCGGGCCGGCAGAGAAAACGGAGAGCTGCCTCTCAGACTTCATGGAGTTGCACACAGGACACTTGTGCGGCTTGTCGCGGTTGTCGATCGAGTCCAGCTCGTCGAACTCCGCCCCGCACTTCTGGCATCTGTACTCGAATATGGGCATTGGCTCTCCTGTGGTCCCCGGTGTCTGCGGCTGAGCCTGCGTCAGTCCGCTTGACGCACCCGATTGATAGCACCGCTATTGGATGCGCGCGCCCTCAATTAGGATTCGCCCTTTCAGGTGCGCCGGAAGAGCCCGCGCCGAGGGACGCTCACGTCGTCCCCCTCGAACTCCAGGAGCTCCCATTCCTCGGCGAAGAGGCCCTTGATCTCATCGTTTGAGTAGGGCCGGAACAGCATGCCGGCCCGACGGCCGGACGTGTAGTGATGCGTCCCGTCATCCAGAAGCTCGCAGTCCGAGTCCGGGTCGTCGCTCTTGTCCTCGTCGAACGAGACGAGCAGGAGCGCACCGGACCGCGCCACGCGTGACAGCTCGGCCGCAAGCTCTGTCGCCCACTCGAGAGTCACATGGTCCAGGCAGCTCCAGGCGAGGATGCCGTCAACGGCAGCGTCGGGCAGCTCGACCGTCCAGCCGTCGAACTCGGCGGCGGCCACCGCCAGCTCCTCCTCCCGAGCCTTCTCAAGACTGAACTGCACGCCCTCGTCGGCGACATCGCACACGGTCACCGAATGGCCCCGTCTCGCGAGTGCCAGGGCGTTCCGCCCGATACCGGAGCCGAAGTCGAGCACGCGCGCGCCGGCCGGCAGCTGCTCGAGGAACGAAGCGGCCAGGGGCGACCGGCCCTCGAACGTCGACTCCTGCCACTTCTCGGGGATGCCTTCCTCCAGCGTGCTGGCAATGATGCGCTTCCAGAACGCGCCGGAGTCGAGTTCGGGTCCGGTTCTTGTCACTTTACCTCCTGCCTGCACTCACACTGCCACCGGCGCTTCACCTGCCGCCGGAAGGTCGCTCCTGTCACTACTAGCCGGGCTTCTTCGCGATGACGAAGTCCCCGGGGCCCGCCCCCGCGCGCTCGACCGCCGAGATCCCGAAGACCTCCGCGACGACATCGAGCACCGGCCCGTCCAATCCAAGCTTCCCCGCGTCGCGCGCGGCGTCGAAGAACGCGAGCAGTTCAGGCATGCGGTGGTCGAGATGCCGGACCTCAGCAAACCCCACCCTGGCCAGCAGCTCGTCCACCGTGCTACTCGTCAGGTGATTGAGTTCGAAGTACTTAGTGTCCGCAACGAGCGGGGCGAAGCCCACCAGCAGTGCCACACCGAACGTCTCCGGCCGGGCCCCGGAGCCATCGCCCCCGGCGGCGCCCTCCAGCTCCACGGGTGTCTCGCTGATGTTCTCGACGGCCTCCAGAAACTCCGGGTCGGCATTGAGGCGCTCGCGGTCCAGGAAGAGCGCATACCAGGTCTCCCTCGGGGGCGACTTCCTCCGGACCTGATAGAAGACCACGGCCTCTCTGTCGGTGAGCTCGCTGCGCAGCTTCTCGTCGCCCTCCCCTGCCCCAAGGCACGAGTCGTAATCTTCGAAGATCATGGCGAGCGTGCCGCCGGGGGCGAGCACCCGGAACACCTCCTGAAGTGCCTTCTCCGGATTGGCGCACTGCTCGATCGAGCTTGCGGCAGTCACCCCGCCGAAGCTCCCGTCCTTGAACGTCATCTCTTCTGCATTCATCACGAGGAACTCGACGTTGTCGATGTCGAGGCGCTTCGCATTCTCCCGCTGGACCCGAACGCGCCGCGGGGACGGGTCGATACCGACGATCCTCTCGAACCGATCCGCGATGCGGAGCGCCGGCCACCCGTCGCCGGGTCCCACGTCCAGGATGGCGCTCGCCTCGTCCAACGCGTGCGCGAAGGCGCCAATCAGCGCTTCGTCGTGCCAGTGCGAACGCTTCGTGTTGTCGAGAGGCTCGTAGAGAACGGGGAGACACCTGCCAGACTGCGACTCTATGCGCTCGTACATCAGCTCGGCCGTCGTCGAAGGCTGAGGTGTCAGGTTCAAGAGGATCCATCGCTCTATCTCGGTACGGTTGGCGTCCACGCGCGCTCCCGGTGGCGATCTCAGCGTCTGAATGCGGAAGGGGAATCCCACAAGGGGACTCCCCTTCATGATAGCAGAATCGTCGGCGGCTCGCCCATGGCGAGTTTGCCGGTTACTTGAGCAAGACGAGCTTCCTGGTCGCGTGGAAGGCGTCCCCGTAACCAGATGCTTCCATCCGAACGAAGTAGACGCCGCTCGCCGCTCGCTGACCGGTGCCGGTGGTGCCGTCCCACACCGTCGTGTGCGGGCCTGCCTCGACCGGTGAGTCTACGAGGGTCCGCACGACGCGCCCCGCAGCGTCAAACACGCGGATGGTCGTATGCCCATCGGCGGCCAGGGTGTAATCGATAGTCGTCACAGGATTGAACGGGTTCGGCCGCGCGTGGTGGAGCCTGTTGACGAAGACCTCGCTCTCCTCCGTGCCGGTCGGCGTGCCCGCCGGCTCCTTCCCGAGAAACTCCATGATGTTCCCGATGAGGTCGACGCGGTCCTCGACTCCGTTCGCGTAGTGCCCGCTACCGTCGAGCCCGTCGGTCATGAGTTCGATGCCGAACGGCAGGTAGACGATGCGGTAGCCGGTGAGGCTGTCCACCTTGACAACGCCGGCGGGTCTCACCTCCCCCAGTCCGTTGATGTACTCGAGCGCCGTGACCGCTCCACCGCCTGGCGCCGGCGAGACGACGTCGAGGTACTGCAGATCGGGGCACGCGCATCGCAGCCAGCATTCGCCGTCGTCGTGCGTCATCAGGCCGAGACCCGCATCGCGCACTCGAATCGATGTGTCGGGGACGTCGCCTCGGAGATGCGCGCCCGCGTGGTAGTCCTCGTAGCTCGCGCCCAGCCAGTCGGTGAAGAAGCCCCCGACATCGTTGCCCCTCTCGACGAGGTCCCAGCCGATATTGTTCCCGCAGATGAAGAGCCGGTGGGGAGACTCGGGCGTCGAGTCGGCCAGCCAGTCCATCAGATACGGCTGGTCGCAGTAGTACTCGAGCGTCCACCGGATCATGTCGCCGGTCAGCCATACATGTGTGTCGTAGTACGTGTAGGCCTCTGTCTGGTCCGGCCCGCAGGCAGATCCTTCGTAGGATATCCCGGCATCGAACCCTCCCCTCGCATCGTACACATCGTACTCGTAGCCCAGTATGTCGAGGGCCTCGGTGACGTAGTACTCCGACTCATGGGCGTATCGCCTGTCGTCGCCGGGGGTCTTAGCCCTCCGCTTGTCGACGACCAGTATCGCGGGATCCTCGACGCTCCCGTGAATAGGCAGGAAGCTGAATTCGAAGAACTCGTCGGGCGCCTCCACGGGGAAGACGGTCGTATTGCCCAGGCTGTCCGCGGCCTCGAAGTAGTAGATGACCCGCGTGCCGGCGACGAGGAACTCCGTGGGCGGTTCGATGTACCACAGGTCGTACTGCCAGATGTCGAGGTCGTAATCCTGCCAGGTCAATCCACCGTCGTCCGATGCGACCATGCGGACACACGCGATGCCGTCGGGGTCCTCGACCCAGATCTGGTTATTCCACCAGTCGATCTCGTCGGCAGAGAATGCATCTGGCCAGCGACAGGCCGGATCCTGGTTCCAGAACGTTCGCGGGTCTTCCTCGATGGTGATGCCGATGCGGGCCCTGTCGAGGAAGAAACCCGCGGTGTGGTCCTCGGGAGGCATCGAATCCCAATCGTAGGTCCACCAGCCAACGGAGAGCCAGTTCCTCTCATACTCATAGCTCGCCCGCGTGATGTCGCTCGTCAGCTTCGTCCATCCGGGACCCTCGAGAATTCCAGTGAGTGTCGGGGACCACTGGGCGGGGTAGAAGCTCGGAATAGGCCTGAAGACTGCGTGTTCGTCGAGTCCGACACTGGTGTCGCTCCTCGCCACGCCCCAGCGCATGCGGTCTTCTGAGTAGAAGGGGAAGTCGTACCAGATGTCGCAGTCCACGACCACGGTCGTGGCGCCGGAAACATCGATCGGCGGCGTCATCAGAAGCGGCCTCTGCCCCTCCACCATTCCCCCCGTCACCGAGTCGATAGCTGCCATCATCCACCCGCTGCCGGCGTTGCAGGTGTGGCCTCTCTTTGTGTCGGGCTCGAACAGGCGGCGGAAGGTGACGCCCACTTCCTCACCCTGCGGGGCGCTGTGATGAATCCAGTCGTTCTCCCCGGGAGACTCGCAGTCGTCCAGCCAGACCACATCGTCGTTGACCTTGAAGCAGAAGTTGTCGAGCTGCCAGGCCCCATCGAGGGCGGAGTTGAACGGGGGATTGTTGTACTGGTCCTGCGAGGAGTAGGCCCCGTCGGACTCGACTCGGAACCGCACAACGATGTCCTGGTCCGCGAACTCGCTCAGGTCCAGATCGACGTGTCCCGGAGCGCTGGGCGAGGTGCTGTCCCAGTCGTGTGACATCCCGGGGTGCCCCGCGAAACCGTTGTTGGCAAAGACACCCAGTGTCGTCCACGTTGCGCCGGTGTCGCGGGAGAAGTCGACGTAGCCGTAGTCGTAGTCGTTCTCAAGCGCAAAGCGCTGGTCCCACTCGAACGTCACCGTGTCGTCGGAGTCACTCCACTCGGACAGAGGCATGTAGCGGTACAGCCACTGCAGCCAGTTGTTGCCGTAGCCTCTGGGCTGTGTCCACCAGTTGTTGTACGTCCCACACCACCAGGTGCTGTCGCCAAGGTGGGTGAAGTGACGGATGCGGATCGTGTCTTTGTGCCAGTAGTCGCCCCGGGCTACGCCGCCGCTCATGTCGTGGCTCTGCCAGCCGGCGTTGTCACCCAGCAGATCCTCGAAATCAGCGTCGAAGATCCACAGGGTGTCGGGGGACTCCTCGCGTGAGGTGGAAACACGCACAGTGATGGCGGTCGCGGGGTGAGCCGGCTCCGCGAGGCACGGCGTGAGCGGCAACAACAGAACAAAGGCGGCGAAAGCCACACCGATGCGGCCAGCCGGCGGGCTTGCCGGTCGGAGGGGAACCGTGGGGCATTTGCATCTCTTCATGTCGCCCTCCCCCTGCCTGCGCAACACCCCTACTTGAGAAGCACCGCCTTCCTC
>JAUWCJ010000186.1 GCA_030609365.1 Candidatus Eiseniibacteriota bacterium
AAGATCTCGTGCGCAAGATCGACCTCTTCGTCTCTCAGTACAACAGCAGATCCAAACCCTTCGTCTGGTCCGCGACGGCCGACTCGATACTCCGGAAGATCAAAAGATTATGTCAGGCTACTTCTGGGACACGACACTAGCGAAAGCACCGGAATCCGATGGTCTCGGTCCGATAGAGGGGGCAGAGGTCCCTCACGGCGTCGTCGAGTTCGGGCATGGCCGTGG
Source organism: Candidatus Eiseniibacteriota bacterium (assembly GCA_030609365.1). Taxonomy (GTDB): domain Bacteria; phylum Joyebacterota; class Joyebacteria; order Joyebacterales; family Joyebacteraceae; genus JALGZG01. Next base: position 226 of record JAUWCJ010000186.1, read on the forward strand.
CCCAGCTGCCGCCCCTGAGCGGCCTCGTGGCGCACGAGAACGTGCCGTAGTTGATGACCGCGACCACGTCGCTGCACCACTCCCAGGCGTTGCCCATCGGATCGACGATGCCGAGCGGGCTGTCGCCGATGGGGCTGTGGCTTCCTACGGGTGCAGTGTGTTCGGCTCCATCACTGGTGAAACCGCCGAAGCTGTATCCCTTGTAGCCGAACCGGACATTGGCGAGGACGAACGCGGGAGGCGTCGTTCCGAACGTTCTGTCGTCCCCCCAGCTGTAGGGGGTGGCATTCAGACCGGTGGCTTCCAGCCACTCACTGGACGAGGGCAGTTTCCTGCCTGCCCACTTGCAGTAGGCGTAGGCCTCGAACCAGCTCGCCCCGAGCACCGGAGTCGATGCCAGTCCGGAGTAGGGATCGGTCGACCACGGTGGTTCCGCGGACGGGTCCCAGAATCTCGGGGCCCGCCACCGGAACTTCCCCGCGTAGTTCCATCCGGTCTCCACTATCTCGAGCGAACCGTCGTCTATCAGCCAGAAATCCATGAACTCATAGCCGTCTGAGCGGACGAACGCGGCGAACTGCTCGTTCGTCGTCTCGTATCTATCGACCAGGAAATCCGGCCCGCCCGTCGAGGCGACCGCGATCATCTCACCCCCAAGGCCGGTGCCGTCGTGGGCGAGAAGCCGGGGAACGAACGGTTCCGGCAACCCCGTGGCCACCGCGAGATCGACGGTGATCACTCTCGCCGGACCGGAGAGAACACCGGCTCCGATGTCCCCGCTGATTCCGGCGACCGGACCGTCCACGCCGCCGTCAGCGCCGGCGAAGCGCAAAAGAACGGTCATGGAGTTCCCGTCGGGATCGTCGACGTCGTATGCGATCCGTACCGTATCGCCGACCGTCTCGACGGAGACGTTCGTGATCACGGGAATCGTGTTCGCGGAACACGCGAGCACGAGGACGGCGGTCGTAAGAGCGACAAGTGCCAGTAGTCTCAACGTATCCTTCCTAGAACGGAGCTGGTCCCAAGGTCCCGACTGCCGGGAGCGCGTTGACGAGGAGCCCGATCAGAAACGGCACGACAAGGTAGATGGCGACCATCAGAAGTGTCGCGCGCCGCCCGAGGATGTTCAGAAGAAGTGGGACGGAACTCATGCAGATGCCGGTGCTGGCGAGCGCGAAGGCGAGCGCGTGCCCCATTGTGAGCCCCATGCCGGATAGCGGTGCGCTCAACAAGATCTCCTCGCCTGCGCACATGTTGATCGGGACCCCGACGAGCACAACAGCTGCCATGGACGCCACGTCCGACTGGAGGATCGCTCCGACGTAGTCCGCGGGCAGAGCCGCCGTGAAGAGCGAGCCGAGCCCGACCCCGAACAGTACGTAGGTGATGAGGCCCGTCAACATGCGCCATGCCGCGAGCAGCACCGAGTCGTCTGAACCGGGAGCGGTCGCGCAGGACGCGCGGGGAGCGGTCGCGCAGGCAGGTGACGGCGTGCACGCGGCACCGTACGCCGTGGTCGGAGTCGGCAGGAACCTGCGCACGATCAGGGCAACGGCTAGGGCGAGCACGAGACTGGAGACGACTCGCAGAACCAGGTAGCTGCCGCCCAGGAGCGTGAAGGCCAGGAACACGATGATCGGGCTGAGAAGCGGTGCGGTGGCAAGGAACACGAGGCCGTCACGGGCGCCCGTTCCTCCACGTTCGATCATTGTCTTGGCTATGGGGATGACCCCGCACGAACAGACCGGAAGAAGCGCCGCCAGACCGAATGCGGGCAGCACCCCTCGTATTCGGACGCGCCGTGACTTCGCGATCAGGACGCCGGAGACGAGGCACCCCAGTACGAAGACGGGCAACACGGTCGCGGCATAGTACCACGCCGCCAGGAAGAAGATCTCCAGGAAGCCGACGAGCGACTCGGGGCCGCCGGTGGCGACGGTCCCGATGGGGCAGACGCCGCAGAAGGAGAAGATACCGCGTCGCGCGGCCGGCACCAGGCTGGGGAATATCATCAGAGCCGCCACGACCGAGAACACGGTCATGAGCGCGGTCCGTGTCCGCGGCGTTGCTGTCACGCCCTTCGTGAGCGATCTACCGGCGCGGGCGAGGATCGTTCCTGCGGCGAGGATGAGAACGACCGCCACGATGATGGCACCTAACAGAGCTTCCATTGTTCTCTGCGTCTCCTGGATTCGGGTTGGTACAAACCACAAGTCTAACGGACATGCCCGGGGCACGCAAGGCGATGGATGGCCCCTGTCTAAGCAATCAGACTATGTCCTCAGCAACTGCAATGAGAAAATGTCCTCTCCAAGGAGGGGGCACACATGAAGGGGACCATCGTTTTGAGCCACAGAGAGACGCATAGAGCCAAGGTGTTGGAGCGGGTTGCTGCCGGGGTTCTCACCCTCAGGCAGGCCTCCGTGTTGCTCGGCGTCAGCTATCGTCAGGCGAGGCGCCTCAAGAAGCGC
>JAUWCJ010000162.1 GCA_030609365.1 Candidatus Eiseniibacteriota bacterium
CTGTGACAGGCTACTGTGACAAGCTGTGACAGGCTACTGTGACAACCCCAGATGTACGGTCTCCATCCCGGTCGAGGTAGGTATCATGCCTGACTACAAGTACATAGGTCACTCGTCCACACGCGTAGACGGGCTCGAGAAGGTCACGGGCGCGGCCCGGTTCGTGGACGATCTCGATTTCGGACCCGACCTCCTCTACGCGGCGATGGTAGAGAGCCCGCACGCGCACGCGCTCATCAAGGGCATCGACGCGACCGAGGCGGAGGCGGTGCCGGGTGTGGTCAAGGTCGTGACGGGCGCCGACTTCCCCTACAAGTTCGGCCTCTACATGAAGGACCGCTACATCTTCGCGCAGGACCGCGTGCGGTTCGTGGGCGAACAGGTCGCAGCCGTCGTCGCGCGCGATCTCAAGACCGCGCAGCGCGCCGCGAAGCTGGTCGAGGTTGACTACGAGGAGCTCAAGCCCATCTTCGACCCCGAGAAGGCGATGAGCGACGGCGCCGACCTGGTCCACCCGGACCTGGCCGACTACGAGCGCGTCCCCTGGTTCTTCCCGCGGGCGGACACGAACATCGCGCACTGGCGGAAGACCCGGAAGGGCGACATCGAGCGGGGCTTCGCCGAGGCGGACGAGATCCTCGAGGACATCTACACCGTCCCGCGCTACGCCCACTGCGCGATCGAGCCCCACGTCATCGTAGGCCTCCAGGACCACTCCGGCAGGCTGACGCTCTGGTCGTCCTCGCAGTCGCCGCACACGCAGCGCCACCTCTTCACGGAGGCCCTCTCGCCGCTTGGGTTCACGCACAAGGACGTGCGCGTCATCACGCCCTACGTCGGCGGCGGGTTCGGCGGCAAGGCAGGCGTGACGATGGAGATCATCGGCGCCGCCCTCGCGACGGCGGTCAAGGGGCATCCGGTCAAGCTGCGGTGGACGCGCGAGCAGGAGTTCTACAACACCTACCAGCGCCAGGGCGTCGTTGCAAAGCTCAAGCTCGGCGTCAAGAACGACGGGACCATCACGGCCATCGAGCACACGCTCTACTGGGACGCGGGCGCGTACGTCGAGTACGGTGCCAACGTCGTGAACGCCGTCGGGCTGTCCGCGACCGGCGCCTACCGCATCCCGAACGTCAAGATAGATTCCCTGTGCATCTACACGAACCTGCCGCCCGGCGGGCCGTACCGCGGGTTCGGTTACTCCGAGTTCCACTTCGGGCTCGAGTCGCACATCACCCGACTCGCGAGGCGCTTGGGGCTGGACCCGGTCGAGATGCGGCGGCGGAACGCCATCAAGGAAGGTGACACGCTGCCTTACGGCGCCGAGATGAACCCATGCGGGCTGATCGAGGCCATCGACAAGGCTGCGGCTGCCATCGATTGGGGGACGCCCGAGACATCGGCCGACCCGAAGAAGGTCATCGGCAAGGGCTTCTCCCTCATGTGGAAGGCGCCCGCGATGCCGCCGAACGCCAGCTCGTCCGCGTTCCTCAAGTTCAGCGAGGACGGCAGCATCAATGTCAGCGTCTCGGGCATGGAGATCGGGCAGGGGTATCTGACGGTCATGGCGCAGATCGCGGCCGAGGTGCTCACCGTTCCGCCGGAGAAGATCCGCGTGGAGGCGCCGGACACCGACAGGAACCCCTACGAGTGGCAGACCGTGGGTTCGCACGTCACGTGGGGATGCGGGAACGCGGTCAAGGCGGCCGCCGAAGAGGCGCGCGAGAAGATCTTCGACCTGGTGAACCGCGCGCTCGGGCATCCGCGTGAGTCGCTCTATCTGGAAGACGAGAAGGTGAAGAGCACCGCCGCCCCCGACTTCGAACTCCCGCTCAAGGAGTTCGTGATAGCCGGCATCGGCATGGAGGACGGCACCTTCCGCGGTGGGCCGATACTCGGGAGCGGGATGTTCATGCCGGAGTTCAGCTCGGCTCTGTCCGACCCCGAGACGAGCCAGGGCGGCCACCCGAACGTCCACTACACCGTCGGTGCGGCCGGCGTCGTGCTCGAGGTAGACAGAGAGACGGGCAAGATGCGCGTGCTCAGGACCGCGCTTGCGGTCGACGTCGGACAGGCCATCAACCCGGACCTGGTCGAGAGCCAGATCACGGGCGGGCTGCTGCAGGGTCTGGCCACGGTTCTCTACGAGGACATGCGGTTCGATGATGCGGGCAGGCTGCTCAACCCGAACTTCACCGACTACAAGATCCCGACCTCGCTCGACGTGCCGGACGAGATGATTCCTATCATCATCGAGGTGCCGCAGCCCGACGGGCCGTTCGGTGCGCGCGGAGTGGGGGAGCACACGATGATCCCGGCTGCGCCGATGATCGCGAATGCGGTCGAGGACGCGCTCGGGGTCCGCATCAAGTCGATGCCGGTCACCGCGGAGAAGGTCGCGCTCGCGGTTCTGCAGGAGGAGAAGGCGTTCTAGCGCACTACTTCAGCAGCAGCATTTTCCTCTCGGAAGTGCCCCGGTCCGTCTCGAGGCGATAGAGGTAGACGCCGGTTCCCACCTCACGACCCTGGTCGGTCTTCCCGTCCCACTCGATCCGGTGAGTTCCGGGTCCTCGAAGCTCATCGAGCAGCGTCGCCACGCGACGGCCGCTCACGTCGTAGATACTAAGCCTGCACGCAGACGGGGCCTGGAGCCCGAAGGCGATCTCGGTCCTGGGGTTGAACGGGTTCGGGGAGTTCTGTCTCAGCACGGGCGCCCCGGCCGCGCCCTCCACACCCATCTGGCAGCCGAAGAGGTCCCAGACGGAAAGCTCCGTCGGCGGCTCGGCGTAGGCGGGCTGCGAGTACGTGTCCATCGACCAGAGCAACAGTCCCTCCGACTCGACGTACTGGATGCACTGGATGTTCGAGCCGAACGTCCCGGCCGCTCCGGCCATCACGTCCCAGCTGCGCTCGCACGTCATGTCTGTGCTCACCGTGAGGGAGTCGACGATGCCGTCGTAGCGGTAGCAGTAGACCGGCGGGTAGAGCGTGCGGAAGTGGTTCGTGGCCACGAGATGCTCGCTTGGTACCGCGGTGTTGTCGGACGCATCACGTACGGCGACGCCCGCCGCGTTGTTCGATTCAATGACGATGGGCCTCGACCCCAGCCCCTTGTCCTTCGTCACGTGGACGATGGTGTCAATGTTGCGCGCGCGGTCCGAGATGGCGGCGACCACGTCGTCCGGGGCGTGCTGTCCGCTGCCGTCGTAGTCCGCGCCCTCGATCCCGTTCCGCACGCTCAGGAGGATCGGGTGGTAGGGTGCGCCGCCCGCGCTGCTCTCGTTGTTGCCCATGTTGAGGTACGCCGACACGCCGGACTCGCTGATGGCGGAGAGCGCCCCGAAGAGCCCCGCGTAGCCGATCGAGATCCACGGCTGCTCGTCAGCCTCCGATGGGAAGTGAACGGTCAGGAGCGGATTGTCCGTGAGCGTAGGGTGCTTGCTCCAGTCGAGGAGCCTCGTTACAACAAGGTGTCCGTCGAGGAACGGGTCCGTGACGGTGCTTCCGCCCCAGCTCGACATGCTCGAGCACGCGAAGGGCCCGGCCGATGCCAGCGTGCTCAGGTCGACGATGGCATTGGCCACCAGCATGTCGGTCGCGTCGATGTTCCTCAAGAGCGTGCTGTTGTAGAGGCTGATGCCCGCGTCGGACATGCCCTGAAGGGCCGCGTCCACTTCCGCCTGGTACTTCGCGTCGACCGCGTAGTTGTTCGTGTAGTGGAGGCGCATGAAATAGTAGGTCAGCATCGACCCGCCGCAGCAGTAGCCGACGATGTAGTCGTCGAACATCTCCTTGCCCTCGACGCCCTTGAGGTAGCCCTGCGCGTAGCCGCGCTCGGCATGAGTTCCCCAGACCGTGAGTATCGGCTTGCCGTCGATGACCTGGACGTGGCCGTTCACCTGCGCCCCGGCGGTCAGGGTGCAGGCGAGGAGCAGCACTACGGCGATGGTCGCTCTCATGATGGGCCCCCGTATGGCAGGAAGTGTCATGTCCGTGTGGTGAACATGCCTCAAGGGTACCACAGTCGGCGCGCCTCGCCAAGAAGCCCCCCCCTGCTGGCCCTTAGTCATTTATCCTTGCATCTTCCCACGACATCTGCGAGTCTGTCATTGAGGTGGCTTCACTGGAGCCACCCACTGTTATGATTCCGGTGAATCGTGTGAATCTACCGTAACGAGAGAAAACCCAGTGCCGCACCCGCGCAGCCTCACTATCGGGATCAGCGACCGCGTCGTTAAGGCCTGGTGCATGTACGACTGGGCCAACTCCCCATTCGCAACGACACTCATGTCGGCGCTCTTCCCGCCGTTCTTC
>JAUWCJ010000122.1 GCA_030609365.1 Candidatus Eiseniibacteriota bacterium
CCTGCCGTAGGGGACATTATCTCGTTGCAGTTAGGAGGACAGAATCTCGTTGCTTAAACACCTGAAACGGGGCCCCAAGAAGCCCCGAGAACCGTGATTGGGAGCGGGTTGCCGGACTCAGAAGACCTGTCCCACACCCAGGTAGAACTGCGGTTCGCCCTTCCTAGATACCGGCGTCGCCACATCGAGCCTCACGACACCGACGCGGGTCTCGAAGCGAAGGCCCAGTCCGGCCCCCACTCTCAGCTGCGACAGGTCGACGTCCTCGATGTGCCCGAATACCCGTCCGGCATCGACGAACGCCGCCCCGCGCAGACTCTTGCGCACCGGGAAGCGGACCTCGCCGCGTGCCAGTACGAGCGCCATTCCCCGGGGTCGCTCTCCGACGTCGATCGGGAATCCGCGCACGAGACCTTCCATGTCCTTGTAGTACCTCGCCAGCTCCGGGACCTCGCTGTCGTCGCCCCGGGGATCGATCCAGCCCACGCGGAGCTCGAGCGCCGCCACGCGGCCGCGCCGTGGCGTGATGTACCCACGCCAATCAACTTCAAATCGCGTGAAGTCGTTCGTTCCTCCGAGACGACGGCTCGCGATGTCCGCCTCTCCACTGAGAAACATCCCGCGGCTCGCACTCAGCACGTCGTTGCGAGAGTCGTAGACGGCCCCCAGAAGCAGGGCGCTCGTCTTGGTCGACCTACTGCCGGCGCTGGATTCGTCGTAGTTGTGACTGTATTCGTAACCGGTCTCAAAAGTGAGGTTCAGATCCAGTTTCCTCGACAGGATGAAGCTACCGCTGGTCACCTCCGTCACGAACGGCTTCGTCTCTCTATCACTACCCGTCTCCTTCTCCTCCTCCTTCCACTCGTACTGGGCCGCGAACTCGGCGGCCACTCGCTTCCCGAGAAACCACGGATCGCCGACCGATGCCCGCACGTCCCTGGCAAGCCCGCTGTATCGGCCCCCCAGCGTCATGTTTGTGGCCTGTCCCTGGACGTTTCTGTTCCTGAGCTCCGCGCCCAGTTCCAGGAAATCAAGATTCTGCAGTCCCTCGGTGAAGTTGATACCCGCGTAGCTTGCGGAGAGGTCGAACTCACCGCTGACCCGCTCGCTGACGCGCACGATGACGCGTTTCTCCGACTTCCCCGTGTCGGCGGCGGACGGTTCGATCCAGACCGAGTTGAAGAGGCCGGTCCGGTACAGAAGCGCTTGGGACTCCCCTATCTTCTCGAAATCGAAGAGCTCCCCTTCACGGAACGTCAGCTCGCGCTCGACGACGAACTTCCTGATCTTCTCGTCTCCCTCAACGTCAATGGATGCGATCGTCGCCTGCTCCCGCTCCGCTATCGTGTAGTCGATCGCAACGAGTCTGCGCTCATCGTCGCGCGTGACCTCTTGTGAAACGCGGGCGTCCAGGTATGACCTGCGCGCGTACTCCTCCGAGATCACGCGGCGGTCCTGTTCGACCTGGCTCACGACGAGGGGACTACCACGATCGAGCACGACGAGAGCGCGCAGCTCGCCCTCCGTAATGACGCGCTCGCCCGTGAACGTCACGCTCTCAACGGCCCAGCGGTCACCCTCATAGACTCCTATTAGAATCTCGACGCTGCCGGAATCTGGACTCAGACTTATGTCGTCCACCTCCACATCGGCATCAAGGAAACCCTGTGACACGTAGAATCTCTCGAGGTTCGCGAGATCCTGTAGAAACGTCCGCCTGTCGTAGTAGCTCTTGCGAATGAGACCGCTCTCCCGCGTGTGCATGTAGAGGAAGAGCAGCTCGTCGTCGAATGTGTCGTTTCCCTCGAAGATGATGTCGGCCACCGTCGGACCCGCCGGTGTCAGACGAGCGGCGGCGCGCCGGACGAGCGCCGGGTCGCTCCTGGCCGCAACGCCGTCTGAGGCCGCAAGAAGCCCCAGGACAAGAAGGAGCGCCGCCTTGGCGTGCCTGCACACCAGTCTACTTGAAAGGAATCTGTAGCTTGAGACCGACCGCATGGTTTCCTTCCGGATTCGTTCGCGTCTCCAGCCAGAGACGTCTGGCCAGCTCGAACGAGACTTCTATCCTCTGATTGCTCAGGCGCCCAACCGACGTCGTGTAGTTGACACGAAGGCGCCTGCCGAAGTCCTTCCCGATCGTCACGTCCGTCTCCACGCCTTCCCCGGACGCGGCCTGTGCGTCAGCGATTGCCACCGTGTCCAGATGGAGGAGCCTCTCCAGCGCATTCCCGGCGAGCCCGAACGCGCTCGAGAGGAAGGCCCCGCGCGCCAGATTGCCGAAGTTGTCGCCGGAGCTGCCCGTGCTGCGACCCCCGGACACCAGAGCCCCGAACATGTTTCCGAACGTCAGAAGTGACATGATGTCCGGTTTGCTCAGGGCCGGCACGCTCGTGAGTTCTGGGACGGCATCGTTCATGTACCCTTCAACACCGGCAGTCACGTGGTACAGCTCGCCCGATCTGCTATCCACCTCTGCTGTTCCTGCGAGCTTGATGTAGGGGTCGCGCCTCGCCGCTTCGATGAAGTCGATTGTGAACACGTCTATGGAGAAATCGTTGCCGAAGTAGTTGAAGGTCCCACCGTCGGCGCGGAAGCTGCCGGAGAGGCGCGGCGCAAGCATCGTCCCACCAACGGACGCCCCGCCTTCCAGTGACAGTTTCGCAACGTTGCTGTCTACCTCGATGGCGTCCTCTATCTCGATATCGAGATTCAGGTCGATGTTGGCACGCGGGTCGTCCGTGTGCCGGATGACGATCACCTTCGGCCCTCGTCCCACCAGGTCACTCACACCGATCGATCGCGTCACCGTCGCTTCCTCTACGCTGAGCCTGCCACGCAGCTCCGAACGCGAGAGCCTTCCGCCCCAGCTGAGATTGCCTGTGACGCTGCCCTCCACGACGTCCTTCATCTCGAAGCTGGGCGACTTCAGGCTGGCGATGGCCAGGAAGGTCGGATCCACCAGGCCGAGAGAGAGATCGACGAGCGCGGAGGCATCCATGCTCCCGTCTCCAGAACGCGCGTGAATTCGCCTGATCGCGACGGTGGTCCCGCCGCACTCCGCGTCCACCTCGATGTCGGTGACCGGCTCGGCCAGACCGAAGCCCTCTACGAGCCCGTGCGAGAGCAACACGGTGCCGTCGACGCCCAGCGAGTCGGAGCGCCCCCGCACTTTCAGGTTCACATTCAACCTTCCCTTGAGCCTGTCGAATCCCGGCGGAAGTTCCGTGAGCCGACGGAGACGGAAGTCGTCCGCGGCGAGTTCGAAATCGAACTCGGGAGACCGCCCACCACCCTCGCGCCCGCTGGCGTCATCGCTCGCGCCACCGCGGCGCACGCGGTCCTGTGCCCCACGAGTCGTCAGACGCCCCGTCAGTGATATCTCATCGTCGCCTGCCACGAGCCGCGCACGGTCGATCTGAAGCACACCGGACTCGAACGTCCCCGCGCCAGCTGCCTGGTCGAAACCGATATCGAAGAGCCTCGGTGAATCCACGGTCCACGAGAAGTACACGCGGGGTTCGTTCGCGCTTCCTTCAATCAGGGCATCGGCGTCCAGCCGTCCTCTGAACTGAGAACCGGGACCGACCCCCAGCGCGCGAGCCAGATGACCGACATCCAGGTCGGAGGTGCCGACGACCAGGCGCGTTTCGCCTTCCCGCCCCAAGGAGCCACCCAGAGTCATCCTGCCCCCGTATGGCTCCCTCAGGACATGCCGGCGCTCAACATCTATCACGAGCTGCTCGAGCTCGACGGTCCCGCCGACGACCTCGAAGCCGACAGTATCCGCGAGCGTGAACTCAGCGAGGTCGAACGCCGCCGACAGCTGCGTGAACTGCCCGCTCCCGTTGAGGGAGGCCAGGGAATCCACGGTGCCGGTCAGGAGGGCCGACCCGTCCAGCCGGAACCGCTTCTCACCACGCACCTGGGGCAGAACAGATTCGCCCGCATCGAGCGTGAAACCCTCCGACCAGATGCTCAAGCCGAACTCCCTGCTCGAGTCGAACCTGAGAACGGTCACCGAATCCGGAGCCACGGGCACCAGGCCGTTGACCCAGATCGCGCCTGACGCGGTGCTCGCGGTGGTCAGCTCGAACACGACGTCGGAGGAATCCCCGGTGGCCTCGAGTGTCGCCGACTCGACCGCTAGACCTCTCATCTCGAAATCCCTCAGACGCACGTCGGCTGAGAAGATCGGGGCGCCCCTCGTGCCGGAAAGAAGCACGCCACCCGCCACCTGACCGCGCGGCGGGGCGTCCGGGGGATCAGGCAGAAGCTCGACGAGCTCGGACAGCTCAGCACCGTCGAAGGTCATAGCGATGTCGATCGCGTCGGAGGCGCTCAGTCTTCCCGCAACGGACACCTCGCCGAACGTGCCCGCCAGCGTGGCCTCCGTCAGGCGGATCGAATCCGGCGACGCGATGAAGCTGAACGGCGCCGTGAGCGCGGCGTTCTGGCGACGCACGGCGAGGTCCAGCTCCGAGATCTCTCCAGTTACGGTGTAGGCGCCACCGAGACCGCCGCTCACAGCGGCAGTACCTGTCACGAGCCCGGCGAGCGACATAGCCTCCCGCAGGGAGTCCTCGAGCACGGCCGCCAGATCAAAGGCGTGGGCCCTGGCGGAAGCGGTGTAGTTCCCCTCGGGGTCGAGCGACGCCCTGCCGAGCAGCGTGGAATCGAAGGCCTCGTAGAGCAGGTCGTAGAACCCGTCCAGACCGGACGCTTCGACGCGAACAGGTCCGGCCTCGATGTGCCGGTACTTGAGATCGGGGGACTCGGCGGTAGCGACGAGAGAGAGCGACGACCTGATGTCCTCCAGCTCCACCTCGATTGTTCCGTTGCCCGCCAACCCATCGACGCCGAAGACAGATCCGAGAGTCGCCAGATCGTCCGCCGCGACGGAGACATCCAGCTGACTGAGACCGTCATCCGTGAGCTGACCGAGAGCCGCGACGGACACGTCGCAGCAGGAGCCGGAGGAGACAAGCAGCCCGCCCGTAATCTGCCCCCGGATCGACGGAGAGCCGAAGTCCCTTTCCCCCACGACGAGCCGCGAGGCGTTCAGGTCGAAGGTCGCATTCAGGTTCGATAGCCCCTGTGTCGTCCACTCGACGGTCGCTGTTCCACCGAGCGCCCCGGACAGTCCCGTGTCGCCTCTGCGCGCGAGCGCCGCCAGCCGGTCGAACTCGAGTCCCTTGAACTCCGCCCGGCCCGAAAGCTGAGGGAACCGCGTGTCGACACTGCTGTCCGGAAGCTCGACGGTCGCGGTGGCGGTGAGCGTACCGCCCATCCCCTCCGCGTAAAGCGACTCTGCCCGGATGGCTCCGGCGTCTCTGGTCAGGAGTGCGGTCAGAAGGTCGAGTTCCAGCGTGCCTACGGTGACCCCGTCGGCCCGCAGACTGCTCGAGTAGGTCAGATCCGCGAACGGACCCTCGATCTCGGATGTCAGTGCGAGATTCCCGGTGGCCTCCCGAAGGTTCTGCGAGGCGGTCTCGGGGAAAAGCACCGACAGCTGCGACAGTTCGTGCGTGGACTCAACCGCGAGGTCGGCTGAGGCTCCTGCGCGGTCGTCCGGGTCCTGCAGCCACACGGTTCCGCTGGCCAGGGCCTCGCCCACGTTCGTGCGAAGCATTAGTGGCGTCAGCTCGACGGACTCGCCGGCGGCGAATCGCACACTGCCGTCGAACTCGCCCTTGATGGGCGCCCGGAGCGCTCGCGTGTCGAGCGACACCGCGCCCGCAAGAATGGCGTCCAGCTCCTTCACCGTCCCGGACGCGGTCCCGTCGATCGGTCCCACGACCAGATCGAGACCGGAGGCGGCGCGTCGCACGACTACCGTCACGTCCGAGAGCGCAACGTCGAAGCCCACCTTCCATGCGCCGTTTCCGGTGCTGTCGGGGGACGCCTCCCTGGTCCCTCCTCCTCCGAGCCGAGACCAACCGAGCATCTTGCCCTCGTCGCCGGTCGCGAAGAGGATCTGGCCGCCGTCGATCCGGAGGCCCCTGAGATCCACACGCTTTGAGCTCAGACTGATCGCGCTGGACCGCACGCTGACGCCCTCGACTTCAAGGAGCCGCGTCCCGTCTTCCGTGGTGAGCCGCACGTCCTCGAAGGTGATCCCTTGAGCAAGGCTTCCGCGCGTGGACCCGATGGAGAGTTCGACGCCGGAGTCGCCGGCCGCCCTGGACCACCCGACCGAGGCCGCCATCCGCCCGCCGAACGGGGTCAGAAGCAAAACAGCCACCAGAATCGCAAGAACGATTCCGCTGGCTGCCAGAACATACAGGGATATGCGAAGCACCCGTTTCGACAAGAGCGTGACCTCCGGATGGACTCAGTCTAGCAGGCCGGACGTCACCTTCCAAGTCCGCGGTACGCGCTGGGTAACAGGTGTTCGCCGCGCGCGACCTCCCCGAAACCGGACCGCGACACTGCCCCTGCTGTGAAGTGCTTCTACTGGCCGTCCGCGCTGGGCTGGATCACGCGAACCGTGTAGGTTCCCGGCCCTCCCTCCTCAACGAAGGCGAACTCGACGCCCCACGTGTTCTCGTCGAAGGGACCGAGCGTCGTGGAGTAGCCGCTCAGGTTGGCCATGACGTCACCAGCAGGCTCGAGCGTCCGCGTGGCGCTCGTCTTCCAGCGGTCCAGGCTCCAGCGAACCGTCCCCGGGACATCGGACATGATCCGCAGGAGCTGCCCTGGCTCCATCGCGCGGACCGGCTCGTCCTTCGTCCAGAGCATCTGCTGGCGTACGATGGGGCTCTCGAGGAACTCGGGCGGTTCCTCCCCCAGGGAGCGGTAGACGTTCTTCAGGTGCTCACGGAAGAGCAGGTCGAACGTCCA
>JAUWCJ010000197.1 GCA_030609365.1 Candidatus Eiseniibacteriota bacterium
CATCATGATGGTGTTGATGACCTCATGTACACCGAACCGCGCTTTCAGCAGCCCGGGCACTGCGGCCCACACGGCTCCTCCCGCAGCCGACGCCAGAATGAGCAACGGAATGAGCAGCACTGCCGGAAGACCCCCGAGCCAGAGACCTGCGAGCGTGCAGACGAAGGCGCCGATGTAGAGCTGCCCCTCGCCGCCTATGTTGAAGAGCCCGGCGCGGAACGCGAACGCCACCGCCAGCCCGGTGAAGATGAGCGGCACGGCGTTGAAAAGCACGAGTCCGATGGCATCGACGCTGCCGAACGCTCCGCGGAAGAGGATGGCGTATATCCGGAACGGATTCTCACCGATGGCGGTCACCACGAGGCCTCCGACTAAGAAGGCCGCGGCTACCGCGACGAGCGGGGAGAACACATTGGAGAGCCTGGAGAATCGACTCATCGCGCCCCCGTTCCGGGTCGTGGATTCGGCCCACCGCTCCGGACCCCGCGCGCGCCGGGCCCGTCATCCCCGGCCCCGACCGTGCCGCCGATCATCGCGACACCGAGCTCCTCCTCCCCGACTGCCCCGCCCTCGAACTCAGCGACTATCTTCCCACCGTACATGACAGCGATGCGGTCGGAGAGCGTCATGATCTCCGTGAGTTCGGCCGAGATCAGGAGTATCGCCGCGCCCTGGTCTCTCATGCGAAGCAGGCTCGTGTGGACGAACTCGATGGCCCCGATATCGACGCCGCGTGTGGGCTGTGATGCGACCAGAAGCACGGGTCCGCCGTCGAACTCGCGAGCGACGATAAGCTTCTGCTGATTCCCGCCTGACAGATGACCCGCGTCCCCGTCGGGGTCGCGCGGCCTGAGGTCGTGCTCCTCTATCAGCCGCTCTGCGTGCGCGCGGATGTCGTCGCTGGAGAGAAGACCTCGGCTGGAGAAGGGCTCCCGGTGATGCCTGCCGAGCACCAGGTTCTCCGCCAGCGTGAACCCGAGGATGAGCCCGCGTTCCTGGCGGTCCTCCGGTATGTGCGCGACCCCAAGGTCGCGCACCTGGCGGGGCGACCTGTTCGTGGTCTCCCTGCCCGACACGGTGACGCTCCCCGCGCTCGCCTTACGAAGACCGGTGATAACCTCGACCAGCTCGGTCTGCCCGTTGCCCTGGACACCGGCTACCCCTACAACTTCTCCCGAACGCACCTCGAGGTCGATCCCCTCAAGCACGTGCAAGTCCTTCCTGCCGACCGCCGAAAGCCCAACGACCTGGAGCACCGGCTCGCCGGGCACAGCCTCCTCCTTGGCGACACGGAGGAGCACATCGCGCCCCACCATCATCTTGGCGAGCTCCTCCTTCGTGGTCGTCGCGGCCGACACCACACCCGCCACGCGACCGTCGCGCATGACCGTGATGCGGTCGGCCAGCTCCAGGACCTCCTCGAGCTTGTGCGTAATGAAGATGATGGTCCGCCCGGCGTCACGAAGGGCACGGAGGATGACGAACAGCTCGCGCACCTCCTGAGGGGTCAGGACACCGGTGGGCTCGTCCAGGATGAGGATCTTCGCACCGCGGTAGAGCACCTTCACTATCTCGACGCGCTGCTCGAGCCCCACCGACAGGTTCTCGATGAGGTCGTCGGGGTCGAGCGCCAGGCCATACTCCAACGACAACTGCCTCACGCGCTCGCGGGCCGCCGCCGCGTCGAGGAGACAGCAGTGGTGCACGGGCTCAGCGCCCAGCACGACGTTCTCGGCGACGGTCAGCGTATCGACCAGCATGAAGTGCTGGTGGACCATCCCGACGCCTTCGCGAATCGCGTCCGCGGGACGGTGTCCGGAGAGCTTCCTGCCCCACAGCGAGATTTCGCCCGCATCCGGGGGCGTCAGCCCGTAGAGCACCTTCATGATGGTGGATTTGCCGGCGCCGTTCTCCCCGACGATCGCGTGGACCTCGCCCACTTCGACGTCGAGGTCGACGTGGTCGTTGGCAAGCGCGCGCGGGTAGCGCTTCGTGATGCCTCGCATCTGGACCGCGTGGCGTTCAGACATTGAGAGGGTGTCTCCCTCTAAGGAGCTACTCCGTTGGTACCGAGACCGTACCTTCGATGATCGCCTGCCTCGCGTCCTCCACGGCCGACAGCATCTCGTCGGTCAGAAGATCTTCGTTGTACTCGTCGACAGCATAGCCCACGCCGTCGTCGGCGAGGCCGAACTCCCTCAATCCGCCGCGGAAACTCCCCTCAACAACGGACTGGACGACCTTGAGCACGGCGTTGTCCACGCGCTTGACCATGCTCGTGAGCACGTTTCCGGGCGCCATGTAGTTCT
>JAUWCJ010000006.1 GCA_030609365.1 Candidatus Eiseniibacteriota bacterium
CATTGCGCCCGACGGCGAGAGCAGGCTCTTCTTCCAGACGGGCGAGGGTTACATATGGAGCATGGCCTTTTCAACGGACCACGGGCTCTTAGTCGGCACCAGTGATGACGCGAAGGTCTACGCGGTCGACGGCGATGGGAATGGGACCGTCATCTACGAGTCGGCCGATGCGAGCATCTCCACTCTGGCCGTCCTCGATGGCAGGGTGCTGGCAGGCACCAGCATCGATGGGCTCCTGCTGGACATCACTCCGGGCGGCGACGTTCGCGTGCTGTACGACACTTGGTATGAGGAGATCTCCGGCGTGGTGCGCGACGCGGACGGCACCATTTTCTTCGCGGCGACCAGCGTGTCGCTCGAGGATGTTCTCAACGGCAGCGGCGACGGTGAGTACGGCTCGGGCTTCGGCGAGGGAGCCGTCTTCCGGATCACACCCGGAGGGGCCGCCGTCGAGCTGTGGCGTTCCCCGTACGCGCCCGTGACTTCACTCGGGCTTTCCCCCGACGGCTCGATACTGGCGGGCACGGGGTCGGGCGGCCGGATCTACGCCGTGAGCTACGACGGGGCTGCGGATCTGATCGCGGACCTGGAAGGGGAGGAAGTGCTCTCGATCCGGGGAGCCGGCGATGTCATCGTGACCACCGGCGCGCCGGGAGGCGTCTACAGGATGGGCCCGGACACCGCCCGTTCCGGTGGTTACGAATCGGAGGCGTTTGACGCCCGTGCGACGTCGACCTGGGGCGAACTCGCCTGGCAGGCAGACGTGCCCGCTGGGGCCGGAGTAGAGCTCTTTGCGAGGTCCGGCAATACCGGTGACCCCGATGAAACGTGGAGCGAGTGGACGCCTGTCGAAGGGAAAGGGGGCGGACAGATCGCGTGTCCGGCCGCGCGGTTCCTTCAGTGGAAGGCCGTGCTGAGCCGAGGTTCGCGTGGGGCCGGCCCTGAACTGCTCAGTGTGGAGGCCGCCTACCTGCGCGAGAACCTCCCGCCTCTCGTGTCGTCGGTGATCCTCCACGAGCCGGGCGACATCGTCACGGGTCCCGCCGGCGGAACGAACGGGTCCTCCGCGTCGCAGACGTTGCCCGGGGGAGTCGAAGTGACATATTCGCTCGACCCGGTCGCGCCCGCCGACCGCGGGCTTCACGTTCTCCTGCGCGGGATGAGAACAGTGTCCTGGGAGGCACTCGACCCGAACGGTGACGCGCTGTCGTTTGATCTCTTCCTGAAGTCGGACGATGAGGACGACTGGAAGCTCATCGAAGAGGGTGTGCTCAGGCGGACGCTGCACACGTGGGACACTGCTGCGATGACCGACGGCGTCTACCGTTTGAAAGTAAGGGCGACTGATCGACCGGCCAACCCGAAGGAGTCCGCGCTTGCGGCTTCGGCCGAGAGCCAGCCGTTCACCGTCGACCATACGCCGCCCGAGTTCACGCGCATCGACGTCTCGTCGTCGTCGGACGCGCTGACCGTCAGCGGAGTCGTTACGGACGCAGCCAGCCAGGTGATGTTCGTCGATGTGTCGATCGACTACGGCGCCTGGAAGCCGGCGTTCGCGGACGACGGCATGTTCGATTCCCGTAGCGAGTCGTTCAGACTCGTGGTGGAAGGGCTCAAGAGTGGTGAGCACGCCGTGTCCGTAAGGGCGGCGGACCGGTCCGGGAACCCGGTCGTCGTGCGAAAACTGTCCCGATAGCCCTTCTGCGGGGCCTTGTCGGTCCAGCGAGACCCCGGAGAAACCCAGGGAGGGCGTCCGGAGTCACATATTTGTGGGCAACAGGTACGGCCGGCCCCCTCTGGGTTTGGCAGGAGGTCTCACAGGTGGATTGCGCGGCGAACAGACGACGGATGGACGAGAGGCTGGACGGGAGCATCGCGTCCGCGGACGAGCGTGCTCTCGAGGCACATCTCTCCGCGTGCTCCTCGTGTCGTCAGGAATGGGAGATGCTCGCCGTGATCGACCGGATTCTGGCCGACGCTCCTCTGGAGTGCGCGCCGGCCGGATTCGAGCGGTCCGTCGTCAAGAGAATCGTCCGGCGCGTGGAGGTCCGCCGCCGGATCGAGTCGTTCGGTATCCCTGCCGCATGTGGTGTGGCTGCCATCGCGGCAGGTTACGGCGTGCACCGCGTCGTGAACTGGGAGGCCGCGCGCTCGTTCGTTCGCGGGATCGGCGAAGCCGCGAACGGAGTCCTGGCGCCGCTCGCCGAGCCCCTTGCAGAGACGCCCGGCTTCGTGACGACGTGGTCACAGGACCCGGGCGCCGTTGGTGTCGTGCTTGCCTTCGCTGTCGCCGCGACCGTCTTCCTTGGTGTCAGCGCCATCCGGTTCATCAGACAGAACGCTCTCGAGTGGAGCTAGAGGTCCCGTGCGAGTAGTGCAAGAGGTCGCGCGGGATTCGTACAAGAGGTCGCGCGCGAGTCGTGCTTGAGGTCACGCTGGAGTGACGCCAAAGGCCCCGCGCGGAGAACCGCACGGGGCCTGTTCAGAACTCCTGGTCTACTGTTCTACTCGTCGTCCCCGGAAACGATCCTGACAGATTCACCGGTCCCGCCTGTCGGCGGGCTGAAGGTCACGGGTGCGCCGTTCTGTTTCTCGTCTCCCACGATCTTCCTGCGGATTGCGTAGTAGATAATGAGTCCGAGCCCGACGAAGAAGGGAACGAGCGAGCCGGTCAGGGCGTCACTCAGGATGTCGAGCGCAACGAAGCCGAAGAAGAGCGCGATCCCGACGGCGGTGAAGAAGATGCCCCAGCCGAGCACGGCGGTGCCGGAGCTCTTCTTGCCCGCGATCAGGCGGTAGTCGTAGATGCCCTTCTCGAGCGTCTTCTGGTAGGTCTGCTGCCTGATCTCTTGGGAGCGGTTGATGCCCCTCATGATGAACATGATCATCATGACGCCCCCTGCTATCGAGACCGTAGCGGTCAGGAAACTGAAGAAGAACATTGGCACGGTTGCCTCCTTGCTGTTTTTTCTGCGGCGGTCGGCCCGAGTGGAGAGTCGGGTTCCCGGGCGCCCGGCCCGCGGCAGAGCCCCATTGTCGCTTTCTTCACCGTACGCTATGACACCTCTCCGGGCCGGGGTGTTTCAGGGCCGCGACCGCGACCGGGTAGTTCCGGGGCGCGCCACGGCCTCTCGGGCCCGAAACGCCTTGTCGCGGGCAAAATCGCTTGGATTCGGCTACGGTTCTGGTACCATTATGCGCTGAACCTGGCCGGTTGGCACGCGGATGCGCGGCCCGAGCAAGTGTTTGGCTGGCCGCCGCCACTCAGGCGTGCGCGGAGGGGTCTTTGGCTGGGTCGAACCGGACGCACGAGTACACGCCGACGGACGAGGAGCTCATCGCGAGAGTCCTGGCCGGTGACGAAGCGTCGTACGGGACGCTGGTCACTAGGTACCAAGACTACGTGTACACTATCGCCGTGCGGATCGTGGGGAGCGATGAGGACGCGGAGGACGTAGCACAGGAGGCGTTCGTCCGGGCGTACCGCGCACTGCCCAGATTCAGGGGAGACTCGAAGTTCTCAAGCTGGCTGTACCGCATCGCG
The DNA here is from genome assembly GCA_030609365.1 of Candidatus Eiseniibacteriota bacterium. GTDB lineage: Bacteria > Joyebacterota > Joyebacteria > Joyebacterales > Joyebacteraceae > JALGZG01. Next base: position 3,545 of record JAUWCJ010000006.1, read on the forward strand.
ACGAACCGCGCACTCACGCACCTGAAGAAGTGCCGGAGACGTGCCGTCACGGTCGACATCGAGTCGGGGCCTCACGTGGAGGCCGACATCCTCGACGACGGCCGCGGCGAGGAGATGAGCCCGGAACTCATGGTCCGGGACGACGAGTTCCGGCGCGCGGTGCGTGCCGCCGTCCTCGAGCTCCCGGAGCAGTACCGTGTTGTCGTCACGCTCTTCTATCTTGAGGAGCGCAGCTACAAGGAGGTCGTTGCCATACTCGGGATTCCCATGGGAACACTGAAGACGCACCTGCATCGTGCAAGGGCGTTTCTCAAGGACATACTCACGAAGCAGAACCTGGAAGGCGGGAGGTAGATTTGGACAAGAGCTGTCTCGACGTCATACTCGACAGGCGCAGCATTCTGAAGTTCAAGGACGACGATGTTCCGTCTGATGTACTGGACGAGGTGCTCCACGCGGCGCTCAGAGCGTCCGGGCCGGGCGGAACGGTCAAGGGTGGGTACAGGGGTTCTCAGCCGTTCTCGATCATCGTGGTTCGCGACAGCGCCAGGCGCGCGCAGCTCAACGAGCTTCTGTGCGAGGGGAGAAGGCCCTGCGTCGAGCAGGCGCCGGTCGCGCTCGTCTTCTGCGTGGACACGCATCGCATGAACAGGTGGTGCGCTCTAGGAGGGGGCGCTCCGCACTTCAAGGGCATAGGCGTGCTGTGGGTGGCTCTGCGGGGTGTCTACACGGCGGCGCAGAACGCGGTGATAGCCGCCGAATCGCTGGGCCTGGGCTCCCAGTACGTCCAGGAGATCGTCTGGCAGCCCTACACGACGCTCGGTTTCTTCCAGCTCCCGCCGCAGGTGCTGCCCGTGGCGATGCTCATGATGGGCTATCCCGAGGAGCGTCCGCCGCTCGCACCGGCGCTCCCGCTCGAGGCCGTCGTCCACAGGGAAGTGTACCACGATCCGACCGACGAGGAACTCACTGAGCACTTTGCGGACAAGGAGAAGTACTTCCAGGATTGGTTCAGCAGCCTTCCTGAGGACTCTAAGCTCAGGAAGCACATCGAGTCCAAGGAGGTCACCACACTGGCGCAGTGGGTCTCGCTTCTCACCTACACCGAGAGCTTCTACAAGTGGAGAGACGACATGGTCCGCACGAACCTGCACCTCTCGGAGCTGGAGTAGACCGCGTGACCATCGTGACCGAAGGGGCGTGCTGGACTCAAGAGCGGCGCGGGCAGGAGAGATAGCTTGGAACGCGAGATCCTCTCACTGATTCTCTCCGTCGTTCTCATTATTCTGCTGGTCCGCTTCCGCGTCGACCTGGGTGTTTCCATGCTCGCGGGAGCCGCGACGCTCGCGTTGGTGGTTGGACGCGCCCCCCTATGGACGCTGGCCGAACTGGGGCGCGCCGCGATCGCGCCTGATACGTTGCTGCTTCTCGCCCGGATCATCTCGATCATGGCCCTGAGCGCGCTGACCGGGTCGCTCGGCTATCTGGACCGCTTCGCATCAGGCCTTCGGGCACTCATATCAGACAACCGCATAGTCATAGCGCTCATCCCTGCGTTCGGCGGGCTGCTTCCGATGCCCGGTGGCACCATGCTAACGGCCCCGATGGTCGAGAGCGCCGTCAAGACCGGGCACGCCACACCCGAGCAGAAGCTCTTCGTCAGCTACTGGTTCCGTCACGTCTGGGAGTACATCTGGCCGCTCTATCCAGGAGTGGTCGTGGGCGCCGCGCTGGTCAAGAGACCCGTCAGCGACTTCTTCCTCTACAACTGGCCCATCACGCTGGCGGCCATTGCCTCCGGCGCTTTCTTCGTGCTGAGACGGGTGGACGCGGGCAGGAACCAGCGGGCGAAGAGAGCCAACGGTGGGTGGAAGGACATCCTCGTCGGCGTGTGGCCGTTCGGGGTCGTCGTCGCCGGTGTAATGACCCTCGAGGTCGAGCTTATCCTGGTGATACTCGCTGTGATCGCGGCGCTCGTGATCGTGGAGCGACCGCCGGGTATCAACATCTGGCGAGCGTTCCGGCGCGGCACGGAGTTCCAGATAGTGACGCTGATCGTCGGCGTCGCCGCGTACCAGCATCTTCTCGGTGCGGTGTCGGTCGTGGACGCCGTCCCGCCGCTTCTGCTGAGGATGAACCTCCCGGAGGTTGTTGTCATCGCCGCCGTCCCGCTGATAATCGGGCTGATCACCGGCGTTACCCTGGCCTTCATTGCTGTGAGTTTCCCCTTGCTGATCCCGCTCATGGGTGGCCCGGACATCAACATGGAACTCGTCATGCTGGGCTTCGCCGCAGGCTTCGTGGGCTGCCTGCTCTCTCCGGTTCATCTCTGCCTCGTGATCACTCGGGAGTACTTCGGTGCCAGCTGGGGCGGCATCTACCGCATGCTACTGCCGGCCTGCGCGGCCATCATGGTCGTTGCGGCGCTCATCGTGATCTTGTAGGGAGGATATCGTGAGAGGGTCAAAGGGCGCCGTCCTCGCCACGATCGCTGCCGGATTGCTGTGGGGGTCGTCGTTCGCGGTCGTCAAGATCGGGCTGCGTTCGATAGATCCCTTCTGGTTCGTCTTTCTGCGGTTCGCCGCCGCCTCGGTTCTGGTGATTCTGGTCACCGCGCTGACGGGAAGGACGCGCCGGGTTCTCGCACTCCTCAGGAATCCGCTGGTCGTGTGGCTGGGTGTCAGCAACGCGGCCGGTTTCGTATTCCAGTTCAAGGGGCAGACGATGACGACGGCCGCCAACGCGGCGCTCCTCATCAACGCGAGTACCATCTTCGTGGCGGTGGCGTCGAGGTTTGTCTTCCGCGAGCGGTTCGGCCCGCTGAAAGTGCTTGCCGTGCTCGTGGGAATGGCCGGTGTCTTCCTGGTGACGACCGGGGGCCGTCCGTCCGCGGCGATGGGCGCCGCTCTTCGCGGCGACCTTCTGGTCCTGACGGCTGCCCTTCTCTGGACGTTCTTCATTCTGCTCAACAAGCAGATCGTCGCCGGCCACGAGGTGGACGTGCATGCCCTGACGGCGGCCATGGTTATCGTGACAACGGCGATCGCGCTTCCCGTTGCGTTTGTCTTTGGGGGAGGCGGCTTCCCGAAACCGTCGGTCGAGCTGTGGACCGTGCCGTACACGGCCGTCTTCTGTTCGATCGCGCCCTTCTACCTGTGGACGTGGGGTCTGAAGCGCATCACGGCGACGACGTCGAGCATAGTGTTGCTGACGGAGGTCGTGTTCGCGCTCACGCTGGCCGCGGTGCTGCTCGGGGAGAGGCTCTCCCCGGCCGCACTCGTGGGCAGCGTTATGATCCTTGCGGCCGTCGCGCTCGCGTCCAGAGACAAGGGCGAAGAGGCGCCGGTCGGCCCAGATGTCGTTCCGGAACAGACGGGCGTACAGCCAGGTGAGGAGCAATGATGGCGAAGCTGGCACTAAGGACGCAGACGGCTGCGCCCGCCAGGAGGGGGGAGTGGACACGCCACGCCCTCGTGATCCTGACCGTGGTTTTCGCAGTGATGGCCACGTTCGCCTGGCAGGCGTCGGCCGCTGACGAGCAGGTTACTGAGGCGGCCCCGGTGGATTCGCTCCTGGCCCGAGCCAACCGCGCGCTCAAAGACAGAGACGCCGCCTCGGCCGAGCGGTTGTTCTCGGAGATCCTGTCATTGGAGAGCGGCGAGCACCGCGCTCTCTGCGGCCTCGCTGTCGTGGGGCTCCTTGAAGAGGATCCCGACAAGGCCATCAAGTACGCCCGCAAGGCCGTCAAGGCCGACAAGAAGAACTCGCGCTACCACTTCATGCTTGCCAACGGGTACGGGATGAAGGCGAGCGAGGGCGGCCTGAGAGCGATGTTCTACGGCGGGAAGTTCAAGCAGGAGTGCGAGCTGGCCGTGGAGTACGACCCCGAGAACGTTCAGGCACATCTCGCCCTGATGTCCTTCTACCTACACGCCCCCTCGGTCATGGGCGGCGGAATGGAGAAGGCGAAGGAGAAGGCCGAGACCATTGCGTCACTCGACGTGTACTATGGCCACGTCGCTCACGCTGCCATCGCCAAGGGGGAAGAAGACTTCGTGGCCGCGGAGTCGTCGTACCTGGCGGCGGCGTCGGTCGACTCACAGAACGCGGAAGGGTGGTCCCTGCTCGGCGCGTTCTACATCGATGTCGATAAGCACGCCGACGCCGTTCCGGTGTACGAGCGCGTCCGCGACCTTGAGCCCGACGATCTGGTTGCGGTCTACCAGCTCGCTCGCGCGCACGCAGGGGCTGGAGACGACCTCGCCGCTGCCGAAGCGGGCTTCAAGGCGTACATCGCGGCCGAGGACCGTCCCGATGAGCCGGAGGTGGCGTCCGCCCACTGGCGGCTCGCGCTGGTGTACGAAGGTCAGGGGAGATACGAAGAGGCGATGGCCGAGCTGGACGAGGCGATCAGGCTTGATCCCGAACACGTAATGGCGCTCGAGTCGAAGGGTAGGCTCGGGGCCGAACACCCGTAGGCATGCCGGGAGAGTCCCAATGAGCGAGAAGAAGCGTCTCGGACAGGAAGCGTACGGCGGCGTCCCGGGCGACAGCTACAGCCCGTACGTCGCGCACGACGCGACGATGCGTGAGCTCACGCTGCGTGCGGTCATCGTGGGCATTCTGGTGGGCATCGTTTTCGGAGCGGCGAACGCCTACATCGGACTCAAGGTGGGCATTACCGTCGGGGCGTCCATACCCGCCGCCGTCATAGCGATCGCGATTTCCAAGTTCTGGCGCGCGACCGTGCTCGAGAACAACATGGTCCAGACGGTGGGCTCGGCCGGCGAGTCGCTCGCCGCGGGTGTCATCTTCACGGTCCCCGCACTCATCGTGCTCGGATTCATGCCGCAGCTCTCAAAGATCTTCATCCTGTCGGTGGTCGGAGGACTGCTCGGTGTCTTCTTCATGATCCCCCTGAGGAAGCACCTGATCGTCCGCGAGCACGGCAGGCTCCCATACCCCGAGGGCACGGCGTGCGCCGAGGTGCTCGTCGCCGGAGATCATGGCGGGACGATGGTCAAGCGCGTCATGACCGGCGTCGGCATCGGGGCGCTCTACAAGTTCATCATGGAGGGCATGGAGCTCTGGAGCTACAAGCCGGAGTGGGACATCCGCGGCATCCAGGGCGCGCGCATCGGAGGCGAAATCACTCCGGCGCTTCTCGGCGTGGGCTATGTCATCGGCCCGAGAATCGCGGGCATCATGCTCGCGGGCGGCGCCATCAGCTGGCTCGTTCTCATCCCCATCATCAAGATGATGGGAAGCGGGCTCTCCGAACCTCTCTACCCCGCGACGATCCTCATCAGGGACATGGGACCGGCCGCGATATGGAACAACTACATCAGATACATCGGGGCCGGAGCAGTCGCGTTTGGCGGGCTGGTGACGCTCATTCGGGCCATCCCGACCATGGTGCGGTCTTTCGGCTCGGGCATGAAGGAGGTCGCACGCGACCGCGCCGGCAGCGGCGGAGCTGTCAAGCGCACCGCACTGGACCTGCCTGTCAAGTACGTGATGGCGGGTGCCCTGGGGCTGGGCGTGGTGGCCTGGCTGCTGCCGCAGATCCCGGTCAACGTGGTCGGTGCGATACTGATAGTGGTCTTCAGCTTCTTCTTCGTCACGGTCAGCTCGAGCATCGTGGGACTCGTGGGCAGCACGTCGAACCCGGCCTCGGGAATGACCATAGGCACGCTGCTGGCCACGAGTCTGATCTTCCTCGGCCTCGGGTGGACCGGCACGGCAGGTATGGTCGCGGCGATCTCGGTCGGGGCGGTCGTCTGCATAGCCATCTGTATCGCCAGCGACACGTCGCAGGACCTCAAGACCGGTTTCCTCGTCGGCGCGACGCCGCGCCGGCAGCAGTACGGCGAGATCATCGGTGTCCTGTCGTCGGCGCTCGTCATCGGCTGGGTCGTCTTCTTCCTTCACAGGGTGTACGGGATCGGCTCGGAGGAGCTGCCGGCGCCCCAGGCCGTGCTGATGTCGATGGTTGTGAAGGGCGTTCTGACGATGTCGCTGCCGTGGACGCTGGTCTTCATCGGTGTCTTCATCGCCGCATGCGTCGAGCTTCTGGGCATACCGTCGCTGCCGTTCTCGGTGGGGCTCTACCTTCCGATACGGCTCTCGACGCCCATCATGGTCGGCGGGATCGTCAGGCAGCTCACCGAGCGCATCAAGGATGTGGACATCAGACACCGGCTGCGGGAGAGGGGCGTGTTGTACGGGTCCGGCCTCATCGCGGGCGGCGGCGTGATGGGCATTATCGTGGCGGCGTTCTACAACTCGTCGATGCAGAGTGAGAAACTGACCGCGGCGGGTGAGCCGGTCGGAGCGGCGACCAGGGTCACGGCCGCGTTCTACAACTTCGTCAACATAGGGCACGACTGGGCCGGGAGGTGGGTGGGGGTCGTTGCGCTCGTGGCATTTGGGGTGCTGACGATGACGCTCGTGTGGAGCATCTGGCCTCCGTCGAGGAAAGGCAGGCGCGGGGCGTAGGCGCGGCGCAGGGCGGCTGGAACGATGGTTCACGCGTGCTGGGCGGCTGCCACGCGTGAATGCGTCGCGTCAGGCGAGCGTCTATTATGAGCGACTGCACACTATAGTGACGAATCCGCTTGACTGAGATGGCGGGCGTCCTTAGAGTATATGGTGCAGTGCACCAGCAAACGGGCACGGTCCGATGCGGGAACCTGAGGGAAAGTCATCTTTGAGGACTATCATCAAGCACGCCAACCGGCGGCTCTACGACGCCAGTGAGCGACAGGTGATCACCCTTCCAGGGATCTCTGAGCTGGTCGCGGGAGGCGAGTCCGTCCGTGTCGTGGACAAAGCGTCCGGTGAGGACATCACGGTGGTCACCCTGCTCCAGTCTCTCCTCGAGCGTCTGAGGAGGCGGTCAGCGGAGGGAGTCAGGTTGGAGGATGCCGACCGGCTCGTCGCCGCGGTGAGGGCGGCAATGGTGACCGGGTGCGAAGCCGGTGATTCGTACGACTCCGAGGCCGAAGCGGCTCACAGAACCAGCGCCGGCACGGCCGGGAGAGCGGCCTAGCAACGTCGCGACAGGGCGTCCGCGCGGGCCTTCAGGGGAGCATGTGAACGAGACGAAAGACACTGGTACGAAGGGCTTCCTGAATCTCTTCAGGGACAGGAACTTCTCGTTGCTGTGGGCGAGCACGGTCGCCTCGCAACTGGGCGACCACCTCAATCTCATGGCCCTCACGGCTCTCCTCTTCTCGATGAGCGCCGGTGCCATCAAGGGCCTCGAGTTCTCGAAGATCCTCCTCCTTGCCAGTGCTCCCGTGCTCATCTTTGGTCCGATCTCAGGCGTCTACGCGGACCGGCTCTCGCGCAAGAAGATGATGGTGATCTCGGACGTGCTGCGAGCGCTGCTGGTTGCTTCCATACCGTTCGTTGCTCGTTCGATGGTCTCTGTCTACGTGATCCTCTTCATTGTGTTCACGATCAACCGGTTCCACCTCTCGGCAAAGTCGGCGGCGATCCCCCAGATCGTCGAGGGCGGCAGGCTTCTCGCCGCGAACTCACTTCTGAACGCGGCAATGATGACCGCCATCATGTTGGGTCCGTGGGGCGGCGGACTGCTCGTTGAGCGGTTCGGTTTCACCGCCGGGTTCCTCGCCGACTCGGGGACGTACGTCATGTCCGCGGCGTTCGTGGCTTTCATTACGCTGAAGAGTATGTCCGAGATGAAGGAGGCGCGCCAGGCAGAGCACGCGGCGCTGCGGCAGGCGCTCGGCGAGACGGCCAGGCGGACGCTGAAGGCTCATTCGGCCTCCGAGCTGGCTGGAGGCGCTGCGAAGCTGGGCCGCGAGATCGCGGCTCCGCTTGAGGAAGAGGTCGAGGTCATCGGTTCCGCCTGCCATCGTCTCATCGCCGACCTCAAGGATGGCGTGGCGCAGATACGGGGCAACCGGATGGTCGTCTACTCCACCGTTTCCTTCTCCGCCATTATGCTGATCGCCGGGTTCGTGCTCATTGCGTGTCCCGTGCTCGTGCGCAACGAGTTCGGACTCGGAGCGGCCGATGTGGGGATGCTGTTCTCCGTCGGCGGCGTCGGCATGCTGCTGGGCTCGCTCGTCGTAGGCAAGTTCTTCCACGGGACTCCACGGCGGGCGATCATCACGGTCAGTTTCCTCGCGTGCGGCGTAGTTATCATGGTTCTTTCGACGGTGGGGTCCATCCCCGTTCTCGGAGTATGGATATTCGTGCTGGGTCTGCTCATTGCGCCGACGATGGTCACCTGCGACACGGTTCTCCAGGAGCATATGCCGGCTGAGGCTGTTGGAAAGGCCTTCGGGTTTCGCGAGATGGTCAGCAAGGCGGCGTTCGGGGTGGCAGGCATCGCATCGGGCATCGTAGTCGACATCATAGGCCCGAGGAGCCTCCTGGTGGTTGTCGGAGTGGCGGCCGTCGCGTACTCCGCGCTCTCGCTGGTCCTCCTCGCGGACACGTCCAAGCTCAATCTGCTCAACGCCTACCCGCTGCTCAGGGCCGGTTCCGCGCTGGCGGGCGGCCTGCCGCGCAGGGTCAGCTACTGGCTGGCTTCGGTGCTCTCCGGCGTCGCCTTCGTCGTGATGCCAGACAAGCGGAGGGGCGCGAGTGAGAACCTGTCACGCGTGATACGAAAATCCCCGGAGAGCCCGGAGGTCAGGGCGCTGGCCAGGCGGATGTTCCGAAGCTACGCCCTCTACTGGGCCGACTTCTTCGGGATGAACGGGAGGATCCGCGGCAGGGTGCATGAGATCGTACGCACAGAGGGGCTCGAACATCTGAAGGAGGCGCTCCGCGGTGGTAAGGGCGCGCTTCTGGTGACGGCGCACCTGGGCAACTGGGACATGGGTGGCGCGGCTCTGGTGGAGACCGGTGAGCTGCCCGAGCTCTCCGCCATCGTCGAGCCGGTCTCGCAGAAAGCGTCCGAGAGGTCTGTGACCTCCATGCGTGAACGGCGCGGCATCAAGGTCATTCCGCTCGGCAGGCCGTTGGGGATAGCCCGGGCCCTCAGGCGGAATGAGGTGGTCCTTGTGGTCGGCGAGCGCCTGATCGACGGCGACGGTGTCGAGGTCGAGTTCTTCGGCGAGAAGACCCTGTTTCCCAGAGGCGCGGCGTACTGGTCGGCGAAGCTCGGGGCTCCGATACTGCCCGGGTTCTGTATTCGCCAGCCCGACGGCACCTTCGTGAACTACATCGAGGCCCCGCTTGCGGCCGCGGTCGAGGAAGACGGGGAGTTCGACGAAGCGGGACACACTCAGCGACTGGCCAGCATCATCGAGAACTACATCGCGCGCTATCCCGAGCAGTGGTGCATGCTGCAGCCCATCTGGGGCACCACGGGGGGGCGCTCTTGAAGATAGGCATTGTCACACCGACCTACCATCCCTATCCCGGCGGCGTGCCCGAGCATGTCTACCACACCTGCGTTGAGCTCGGCCGCCTGGGGCACGACGTTCGCGTCGTGACCACGCACTTCGGTTCTGGCCGGGCGCCGAACGAGGAACAGGTCATAAGGATCGGGCGCTCGGTATCGGTCCCGGCGAACGGTTCTATCTGCCCCGTGGCCGTCGACGTGCGCATGAGAAGGAAGGTGCGCAGGATGCTTCAGGCTGCGCGGTTCGATGTTCTGCACGTGCACGAGCCGCTCATGCCGACGCTGTGCCTGGCCGTCCTGGCTGAAGCGGAGGTTCCCGTCGTGGGTACGTTCCACGCGAACAACGAAGGAGCCCTGGGCTACAGATTGTTCCGCTCCTACCTCAAGAACTACTTCGACAAGCTGGACGCAAGGATTGCCGTGTCCACCGCGGCCGTGCAGACGGTCTCCAGGCATTTCGGCGGCGAGTACACGATCATCCCCAACGGGGTGGACCTCGAGAGATTCTCGGCCACTGCCGCCGCTCGCGACGAAGGGACCTTCAACATTCTGTTCGTCGGGCGGCTGGAGCCGCGCAAGGGCGCTAAGTACCTGCTGAGAGCGATGCCTCGCATTCTGCGCGAGGTTCCCCGAGCGCGTCTGGTCGTCGTTGGGAGCGGGCCCATGTCCGGCTACTACCGGTCGCACCTGCCGGAGGGTGTCGCGGACCGCGTGGTGTTCGCCGGACGGGTGTCCGGAGAGGAACTGACACGGCACTACGCCGAGGCGGACGTGTTCTGCTCGCCTGCCATGGGTGGGGAGAGCTTCGGGATAGTCCTGATCGAGGCGATGGCCGCCGGCGCGGCGGTTGTCGCATCCGATATCGCGGGCTACAGAGACGTAGTGAGGGACGGGGCGACCGGCCTTCTGGTGCGCCGGGGTGACCCGGACTCCATAGCCGCGGCCATAATCAGACTGGCTCGCGACGGTGAACTGAGACGGCGTCTGATCGAATCCGCCGGGAGCGAAGTGCGTCAGTACTCCTGGGATCGGGTCACCGGCCGGATTCTCGACGTCTACAGATCCGTGCTCGACGGCGGGGCGGAGGATCCCGGCGAACGCGGTGAACCTGTTCTTGAAACTGAGTGGAGCGAGGAAGGAGTCGAACTGGACGTGATTTGAGCGCGACGGTATCCAGGTACTGAGGAGTACTGCAGCGAGGACTCACAGCGAGTCCGGTTGGCCGTGTACTCCAGACACAACGCCGGTCTCACGGGGCGGCATCCGGGTACCCACCTCGCGCAGGGGGCGGTTGGGGTCGTATCGGGTTGTAGGGCAAAGGAGGGACGAACCATGTTGGACAAAGCTGAGCTCGGCAGAAGAGTCAAGCTCGAACGTCTGGCTAAGAGCATGACGCTCAAGCAGGTGGCGGATTCCTCGGGCATGTCGCCCACGCACATTTCGGAGATCGAGCGCGGCAGGACTTCGCCGACCGTCGGCGCGCTTCTTCGGATAGCCAGGGCGCTCGGCAAGTCTGCGACTTACTTCGTCGAGGACGATGAACTGCCTACCGTGTCGATCGTACGTCGGCACGAGCGCCCGCATCGGGCGATACTGGACGGTGACAGAAGCATCGCGGACGTCGATTTCCTTACCAAGGGCATCCCCGCGGGGCGACTGCGCGTCGTCCAGTTCCAGGGCCTGTCTCAGGGAGAGATCGCCGGTCCAGTCCATCAGGGTGAGGAGATCCTGCTGGTCACGGCGGGGAAGATCCGTGTCACCGTAGGGGGTGAGGATTTCGAGCTCTCGGAGGGCGACTGCATTCAGTTCAAGGGCAGCGCGCAGCACAAGTTCGAGAGCGTGGGCGACGAGCGACCACAGGCGTTCTGGATCACGGCGTCCGAGGGACTCCTGTCGCCTTAGCTGGAAGATCGGGACTGAAACTGCCAAGGAGCACGGGCGGGGGATTCCCGCGCCTGTGCGCTCCGATGAAACCTCGGAAGGGGGTTCGAGCGTGGCACCATCTCGCAATCCGCGTTCCCCGCTGTCCGCGATGGTACCCGTGGCACTCGTTCTCGCGGCCGTCATGATCTTCACGGCTGCCGCCCGAGGTCAGGGTCCGACCGTCGATGAGCTGGGACTGTCAGCCGAGGCGCGTCGGCAGCTCTCGGAGAACGGCTTCGTCGTGGTACCGGGTGGGAGCGGGGATTTCCCCGAGACATACGCCGCTCTTGCGGAGCGCGACCTGCCCGTATTCGTTACGTCCGACTCCGTCCTTCGCGTCACCGACCTTCTGATAGACAGGGTCCTCCGGACCATCGAGGAGGTCTATCTCTATGACAGGCTGCAGCAGCTGTCGCGCGAGATGGTGCGGCTTCTGGACGACGACTACCTGCGTGCGAAGGACGCGATGGTCAAGGACGCCGCCCGGCATGATCTCGCCTTCTTCGCCGTCGGGCTGAGTTTGCTCGACGCTGACTACTTCCCGCCCGAATCCGTCCGGAGCCTGGTCGAGCGCGAGCTCGAGCTTATCGAGGAGGCCGACCGGATCGTCATCTCTCCGATCATGGGCCGGACCCCTCTCGATCAGGTGGTCGGCCCGGGCGAGGACTACACGCGCTACGTTCCCACCGGCCACTACGCTTCGAACGAGCGCCTCGGGCGGTACTACCGGGCGCTCACTTGGTACAGCAGGATGGCGTTCGCGCTTCCCGAGAGGCCGGTCGAGGACTACACGCTGACCGTGCAGGCTCTGCTTGTCGTCAGAGCTCTGGAGAGGGAGGCGGGGGAGTGGTTCGAGCTGTGGGAGCGCATCAACTACCCGCTGGCCTTCTACTACGGCGGCGCGGGAGATCCGACGGTCGCAGACTACATGGAGCTGGCTGACGAAGTGTTCGGTCGCGAGTTCGAGCGGGACACCGCTGCGAGCGAGTCGCTGCTCATCGTGTTCGTTGACAGGGTCTCCGAGATGGCCCCCATTCACGTCCAGACGCATGAACTGCGCGGTATGCGGTTTCTGCCCAGGGATTTCCCTCCGGCCACCGACTACTTCGGTCTTCTCGCGGGCGGCGAGGACAGACCGCTTCCTACGTCGATCGATATCCTGTCGCTCCTGGGGTCGTCCGCGGCGCGGTCGCTGCTCGACGAAAGCGATGTGTTCGACGACAGCGTGTATCGTCGGACTCACGAGTCCATCGAGCGTCAGCTGGAGACGCTGACGTACGGGGACTGGACGCGCGACCTCTACTGGGGCTGGCTTCACTGCCTGTCGGAGCTCCAGCTCCCACCCTCGGGCAAGGCTCCCGGGTTTGTGGCGAGCCCGGCCTGGGGCTTCAAGGAGCTCTCGACCGGAAGTGCAGCCTGGGCGAGCATCCGGTATCAGGCCGCGGACGCCGCACTCTCCCGAAGGTCAGGCCGCCGGCCGGCCGCCGTCGCCGGGGTCCCCGTGCTGGTGGAGCCCTACCCCGGGCTGTACTCGCGGCTCGGAGAACTCATCGAGAACCTGAGGGACCGCCTGTGGGAGCACTATCTGCTGGACGACAATATCGATGACCACATGTCTGAGCTGATCGATTACCTGAAGTTGCTCGAGCAGGCATCGAAGGGAATTCTCTTGGACGGTACTCCTCCTCCTGAGGTGGCGGCCGCGCTCTCCAACTACGCGCGGATCCTCGGGCGTCTGGCAGGCCATGAGGCGACGCGCAGACCAGGCGAGTATGCGTGTGTTCTGGTGTCGGACGTGGCATACGAGGATCTCGACACCGGTCGCATTTTACAAAACGCGGTCGGTACTCCCGACATCATCTACGTCGTGGCTGATCTGGGTGAGGGCGATACCGTCTTTGCGGGCGCCGTCCACTCCTTCTTTGAAATGGAGCTTTCGAACCGAGAGGAGCTGGAGGCCGTAGGGTGGCCGTCCATGCTGCGGTCGTGTCCCGTGAACCGTCCCGACTGGGTGAGCGGCTTCGTGGTAGAGTAGCGGTGGGGGATGCATCCGAGCAGGGGGCATTCGAGTCGTGGGCATCCGAGGCGGGCGCGGCCAGGCAGCGTCCCAGCCTATTCATACCTGAACGCGGCGACCGCCGCGGCCGAGAACACAACAGCGAATCCCAGAAGGACCAGCACCTGAGGCATGGCGCCGGACAGCGAGTAGCCGCGGCTCATCAGGTTGTGCATCGCGTCCATCGCCCAGCCGGTCGGTATGAAATGTCCGACTGTCTGGTAGGCCTTTGGCGTGATCTCGAGCGGCCACCAGAGCCCGCCGAGCGCGCACATCGTGAGCGAGAGAACCAGCGAGAGAGTCTCTGCCCGCCTGGAGCTCCTTGACAGGCTGCCGATCAGAACCGACAGGCCCGCGACGGCTGCGACGTACGCCCCGCCCACGATGGCGAGCGCCAGCATGCTGTCGCCCCAGTCGACGCCGAACGCGAGCGCGCCGAACCCGATGAGGAACCACAGCTGTAGCGTTCCCACGACGAACCTCCACGCGAGGTTCGCGATGACTATCTCGCTCCTCCGAACCGGAGCGGTGAGGAGTCTCGCCAGCGTTTTCTCCCGCCTCTCCGTGACCAGCATGGACGAGAGCATCAGCCCGTTCAGAAGGATGAACATCAGGGCCATCGCCGGCGACGAGTGCTGGAAGCCCATGTCCGGCATCTCCGACCGCGCGGATCGTCCCAGTCTCTCGACGGCGACCGTCATCGATGGCCTCTCGAGCTCCTCGGAAACGAACGCCCGGATCGCCTGAGCGAGTTCGAGCTCCTTCGCAGGCGGGGGAGTTCCACGGACGGACTCGTGCGCGTCAACGATGGCCCGCTCCGCCAGCTCCTCCGCGTTGAGCTTCGCGATGACTCTCTCGACGGCCTGGCGTGTCACGAGCGGGTTCATTCGCTCGGGGTTCCTGTGGAACGTGAGCTCCACGGGGTCCTGCGCGCTCAGCTTCTCGCTGTAGTCGCGCGGAATGACGAGGGCCGCCGACCTGTCGCCGTCCTCGATCAGGAGCCGGGCCTCCTCGTCAGGACCATCACCTTCGACCATCAAGAGGTCGATCTCGTCAGATTGCACGATCGCTTCGAGCAGCTCCTCGCCCCTGCCGCCCTCATCCATGTTCGCGACCGTCAGTGCGTATCTCACGGGCGCGTCGTCGCCGCCGCCACCGCCCGAGAACGCGATGCCGGCCACGAACGTGAAGGCGATGGGCATCACGAGCAGCCAGAAGAGCGCGGACCGGTCCGAGCAAAGCACCCGCACGTTCAGTGCCGCTATTGAGTAGATGGTCCTCACGCGCGTCCCTTCCTCAGGCCCGCCGTCTGGCGAGCAGAAGCACCGCCAGCACGACGAACACGGCCGACATGGCCGAGATGATGGCGATCTCCTGCGTGATGCCGGCGAGGCCGGCGTCGTCGAAGATCAGCTTCTTGAACCCGCCGTGGGCCCAGTAGTTGAACGTGAAGCGCCCGAATCGCTGGAAGGCCTCCGGCGCCTGCTCGATCGGCCACATGCTACCGCCCAGAAGAGACATCACGAGGATGAACGCCGTTCCCACGTTGTCGGTCTGCCTGCCGGTGCGGGCCGCCGCTGCGATGAGCATCGCGAGCGACGTCGCACCGGCCGCGGTGACGAGCGCCATGACGACCGTGGCTCCCGGGTGGCTGCCCCACTCGATGCCGAAGAACAGACTTCCGAGCGCGATCAGCGTGAGGATCTGGAGCGCCGCGAGTACGTAGGAACCGAGCATTTTGCCCGCGATGATAGAGGTCTCCGAGAGCGGTGCGGCCATCAGGCGCCCGTACGTGCCTGACTCGCGCTCCTCGTGAATGGTCTTAGCGCTGGTCAACATCGTGAACAGCAGAAAGAGCACCGCGAAGCCCGGGGCGAAATACGCGTGGACGTCGAAGTCGACCGTGTCCGCGTCGGCGGTGTCGAGAGACACCGGGGGCTCCGTCCACGCGTCACGCATCCACATGAACATCCAGCCCCACAAGGCGAGCTGCTCCGAGTCGCTGAGCGGTTCGTCCTTGTCCAGCGTCTCGAACACGCCTCGACCCAGTGCACTGCCCGCCGACACGGAGGAGACTACTTGCTCGACCATGGACTGGATGATGCCGGCCTTGATGCTGCTCGCCGGGTCGCGGAGGACGCGCACCTCGGCGGGAGTGCCCGAGAGGAAGCTGTCGACCAGCCCCTCGGGGATCATGACGGCCGCGGATCTCTCCCCATCCGCGACGGCCCGCCGCGCCTCCTCCTCGCTCGCGCGCTCTACGTCGAAGAGTTCGTGCTGACTGAGGAAACCTGCGGCCGCGTCCACGAGGAACCCGCCCTCCTCGGGAGCGACCAGCAGAAACTCGACCGTTGATATGCCCGACTCGCCGCCGAACGCGAAACCGATGATGGCCGTCATGCCCACGGGAAGAAGCAGCATCATGACCAGCGTGTTGCGGTCACGAAGCCTCATCCGAAGGTCCTTGAGAGCTATGTGCAGAGCCTTCATCTTCAGTCCCGTCGGTTGTTCTCGTCGTTCTCTTCGTCCAGTCGCTTTCCCGTCAGATGCAGGAACACGCTCTCGAGGTTGGGAACCGTCACGTCGACCGAGTGGATATCGACACCGCTGCTCGTCAGTCTATCCACAACGGTCGGCAGGAGATTCGCGCCTCTGACGACGTTCAGCGTCAGTCCGTCGTCGCTTCTCGCGGCCTGGCTGATCTCCGGCAGGGACGCCAGCCAGTCGACCACGGCATCGTCGAGTCCGTCAGCGCGCACCTCTATGACGCCGGTCGCGCCGATGGACTCGGTGAGTTCGTCGCGCGTTCCGACCGCGATCATCTTCCCCTTGTCCACAATGCCCACGCGGTCGCACAGGAACTCGGCCTCTTCCAGGTAGTGCGTTGTGTAGAGGACGGTCAGGCCCTCGGTGTTGAGCTTCTTGACGAGGTCCAGAATGCTCCTGCGGGTAGACGGGTCGATGCCCACGGTCGGCTCGTCGAGGAACAGCACGTCGGGTCGGTGGAGCAGCCCGGCCGCGATATTGATCCGTCTCTTCATCCCTCCCGAGAACGTATCGATCCTGTTGCTCGCGCGGTCGGAGAGCTGCACGACGTCCAGCAGCTCGTCCACGCGCCGTGCCAGAGTCCGGTCGCGCAGCCCGTACATCCTGCCCCAGAACATCAGGTTCTCGCGCGCCGAGAGAGTCGCGTAGAGCGCGATTTCCTGCGGGACGACCCCGATCCTGGAGCGGGCCGTGAGTGAATCCGTGACGACGTCGATTCCTGAGATCGATGCCGACCCGGACGTCGGGGACGTGATGCAGGAGAGGATGGATATGATCGTGGTCTTGCCCGCGCCGTTCGGACCGAGGAGCCCGAAGATCTCCCCCTTGGCCACCTCGAAGCTGACCGCGTCCACGGCGACCAGCTCTCCGTAGCGTTTGACGAGATTCCGTACCCTTATGATGGGTTCAACGCTCATGAATTCCTCCGAGAGTGAGTTGTAGCAGTGGCCCGGGGACGCGAGTCCCGGACGTGGGGGAGGGCGTGCTCCTCAGACGACCGATCTGTCCGTCGTCACGGGTCCCTCGGCGAAGCGGCGCGCGTTCAGGCGGGAGATGTCGAGGTCCGGCTTCTGTCCGGCCACAACCTGCGCAACCAGCATGGCTACCTTCGGCGCGATCATGAAGCCGTGTCCCGAGAACCCGCTCGCCTGGAAGAAGCCCTCTACTCCGTCGGTCTCGCCGAGGATGGGCTGCGCGTCCGGTGTGAGATCGTACATGCCGCCCCACTGTCTGACGATCTTCACGGACCTCAGGCGCGGCATGAGGAACGCGAGCTTCGACGACATCGTGGTGAGGAACTCGAGGCTCGACGTCTGGTTAAAGCCGGCGGGCTCGTCCGGGTCCCCGAATCCACCGATCACCGAGCCGTGCCTGACCTGTCTGAAGTAGATCCCGAGGCTGAACGAGATGATCATCGGGTGGAAGAACCGCTCCAGCGGCTCAGTGACGAGTATCTGTCGGCGGTACGGAGTGATGGGCAGGTTCACACCCGCGGTCGCAGCTATTGGGACCGAGTGGCTGCCGGCGACGTTGACTACGAGCGGAGTGCTGATGGTCCCCTTCGATGTCTCGACGCCCGTGACCTTCCCGTGCTCCGTGAGCACCCGCGTCACCGGTGTGAAAAGCTCGATCTCGACCCCCAGGCGGCGCGCCGCGTTCGCGTAGGCCGTGGTGGTAAGAAACGGGTTGGCGCTGGCATCCGACGGGCAGTACGTCGCCATGCGGACTCCGTCGGTGTTCAGCTGCGGTACGACCCGCTCTGTGATTTCGTCGGGAGTCAGGATCGAAACATCGAGACCGAGTCCCTGCTGGAGAGCGACGTTCTTCTCGAATTGCGCCACGTCCTCGTCGGTGTATGCGAGAATCAGGTAGCCGCCCTGGAGGAACTCGATGTCGGCGCCGAGCTCGTCCTCGAGCGAGGAGAACTCCCGGACGCTCTCGATGGCGAGCCGGGTGTTGGCCTCCGTGCTCCACTGCTGGCGGATCCCTCCGCCGCATCGGCCCGTTGCGCCGCTCGACAGGTAGTCGGCCTCGACGAGGACGCAGTCGGTCATCCCACCCTTTGCCAGGTAGTAGGCGATGGCGGTGCCGACCACTCCGCCCCCTATGATGACGCACTCGGCCCTACTCTTCATCATCGGTCCCTGTCAGAGTCCTCACGTTCACTGCGTCGGGCTCCGCAAGCGTACCTATCTCAACGGGCCTCGATGGCGGGCGGACGGTCGGGTACGGCACGTCGGCGACCTTCGCTCCGGTCTTCTCCGCGATGATCCGCGCGATGAGTCTCGAGCACGTGCGGCCCTGGCACGGCCCCATCCCGCAGCGGAGGACCCTCTTGATCTCCTCCGTGGTCGTGAGCCCTTCATCGATCACGTCCACGATCTCACCGTACGTGACGTCTTCGCACCTGCATATGATGACGTCGCGGTTCATGCGGGCGGCTCCTTTGCCAGAAAGTGCCGCACGTCCATCGCGTGGTCTGCGGGCACGGAGAGAGTCACTATCGGGGTCCGGTCAAGTGCCTTCGACGACAGGACCCTTTGAATCGTTCCTTCACCGAGAACCGCTCCTTCCCTCGACAGCGTCACCACGGTGTCGCCGACGGAGGGGAGTGGCGTGTACTCGTACGGAAGCGAGACCTCTGCGACGCCGCCCGGAAGGCCTTTGTTGACCACGAAGATCGCGAGCCCGGGGCACGCGCTGACGCAGAGCATGCATCCGTCGCAGATGTCGAAGTCGACCGACGGCGTGCCGTTCATGTCGCCCTCTATGCGTATGGCGCCCTTTTGGCAGGCGTCGACGCAAGGATTGCAGGGGATGTTCTCCACGCACTCAATGATGGCGACGGGACCTCGCCCCAGCCGTTCGGTCGCTGGCACGGAGGCGTCTATCTGCCGTGGTTCGAGAATGCCGTCCTGTCGGTGGCTCACGAGTCACCTCCACGCACACCGGCCAGCTCGAGCATCTTCCGCTTGCCGGCTCTGGCGTGTTCTCCGAACGGACCGGCCCTTAGGGTGCGCAGACCCTCGCTGGCCTCTTTCTTCAGCCTGGCAAGCTCGTTCCTGTCGAGGTCAGGCAGCAACCTGCCCGCGGCCGACAGGCCGGCGAGCCGTCCCTCGAGCATGGCCGTGGATGCCTCCTCGATGCCGGACGCGTCGCCGGCGATGTAGACGCCTTCGACCGTCGTCGCAAGGCCCGCACCGTGGATGGACACGCGGCCACCCAGCTCCGCGACGAACGCCTCCTCGCATCCGAGCTGTGAGCCCAGCTCGCAGTTGGGCGTGAGCCCCACGGCCAGGCAGATGGTGTCCACGTCGAGTTCGACCTCGGTGCCCTCGATGGGGCACCACTGGGGATCGATCTGCGAAATGACCGCTCCCTCGACGTGCTCGGTGCCAAGGGCGCGGAGAATGGTGTGAGACGTCAGGATTGGAACCCCGGCGCGCACGACCTTCGCGGCGTGCACGTGATAGCCGCCTATCTCTGGTAGCCCCTCCACGACGGCCGCGACCTCGACCCCGGCCTGAAGCAACTGGTAACTGACGATGAGTCCTATGTTGCCGGCGCCTATCATGAGGACGCGCTTGCCGGGGGCGACGCCGTCGACGTTCATGAGCGTCTGGACCGCCCCCGCACCGTAGACGCCCGGCAGGTCGCTGTTGGGAAATGCCAGCATGTTCTCGGAGGCGCCCGTCGCCAGAATGATCGAGTCTGACGTCAGCCGGTGGAACCTGTCGTTGCGAAGAAGCGCCAGCACCCGGTCGGCGTAGAGCCCGAGCACGGTCGTGCCCGTGATGACGCTGACCGGCAGGTCCTCGATCTCCTTCAACAGGATCTCACCGATGTCGATGCCGCGCACCCGGGCGTGGTGTTCCTTGGATCCGAAGAACATATGGGTCTGCTTGATGAGCTGCCCGCCCGGGACGGCGTTCTCATCGATGACGACGCACTCGACTCCGAGCCGTCCCGCTGCAATGGCCGCCGAAAGGCCCGCCGGTCCGGCGCCGACGATGGCGAGCGGCACGTTGCCCAGGTCTCGTGGATAATCGGGATCGGCGGGGGGGTGCGTGAAGCGCACGTCCGGGATGATGCCCTTGCCCGTCTGTGTCTCGATCCGCATGCCCGCCTTGAGAGGGGTCACGCACGTCATTACGTTCGGGACGCCGTCGACCGTCATCAGACACGACGAGCACCTGCCTATGGCGCAGAAGAAACCCCTCGGCCGGTCGAGCCTGATGCTGTGCCGGAGCACGCGCACACCCGCCGCGTGCAGCGCCGCGGCGATGGATTCGCCCTCGTGCCCCGTGAGCTTCCGCCCGTCGTGCTCGAACTCGATGAGCGGGCCCTTCTCGAACTCGAGGATCGGGTGTTGCCTGATGCGCACGGCTACAAGCTCCCTGTCGCGCCTGCCGCGAGAGTCCGTCGGACCCGCGGGCGCGCTGGAGAGAATGACGTTGAAGGACCGCGGTGCCTCCGGCTAGAATGAACCCCTCCGGTGGGCGACCCAAGCCTGCGGGAACCCGCGACACCACGACCGAAAACGATACCACTCGCCGCCGGTTCCGGGCAACCCGAATCGTGAGCGAGCGCTCGGGGCGGACGGCCGATGGAGGATGAGATGACAGTACCGATAGCACTGACCATTGCGGGGTCCGACTCGTCCGGGGGCGCCGGGATCCAGGCCGATCTCAAGACGATGTCTGCCTTCGGCGTCTTCGGGGCGACCGCCCTGACAGCGGTCACCGCGCAGAACACCTTGGGCGTAGCGGAGAGCCTCTTCCTTTCCGCAAGGCTCGTGGCCAGCCAGATAGACGTCGTGGTCCAGGACGTGGACGTCGATGCTGCCAAGACGGGCATGCTCGGCACGGCCGAGGTCATCGAGGTCGTGGCGGAGAGAGTCAGCCGGCACGGGATCCCGAACCTCGTGGTCGACCCCGTGATGATAGCGACGTCCGGCGCTTCCCTTATAGAAGACGACGCTGTCGTCGCGCTCAGGACGGTGTTGATACCGCGGGCCTACATCGTGACGCCCAACGCGCCCGAGGCGGAAGCCCTCTCGGGGATCAGGGTCGTCTCGCTGGAGACCATGGAGGAAGCGGCCCGAGCCGTGCACTCGCTCGGTGCGACCAACGTGCTGGTGAAGGCAGGGCACGTCGAAGGCAGTGCCACCGACGTGCTCTTTGATGGTGAGAGTATCACCCGCTTCTCGGCAGAGCGGATAGAAGGCGGCAAGATCCACGGGACCGGATGTACGCTGTCGGCGGCCATCGCGTCTGGGCTTGCGCTTGGTCTTGAGCTTACGGACGCCATAGTGAAGGCCAAGTCGTTCGTGACGCGGGGTATAGCGGCGGCGCTCGATATGGGGACCGGCAGCGCGTTCGTCAATCACTTCGTGAAGCCTTCCGGCGAGTGAGTCCGAAGCTGTGAAAGGTTGTGGTTCCGGTTACGCACGCTTGGTTCCGGTCGCGCACGCTCGGTTCCTGACGCACATACCCGGTTCCCGGACGCGCGGACCCGGTTTGAAAGGAGCATCACGTTGAAGCACGTATTCGGACCAGTTCCCTCTCGGAGGCTCGGGTTCTCGCTGGGGGTGGACCCGGTCGTCCCGAAGACATGCACGCTCGACTGCGTCTACTGCGAGCTGGGTCCCACCACGAACAGGACCGTGGAGCGGAAGCCCTACGTTCCCGTCGACGGGATACTGGAGGAACTGGAGGCCCGGCTGGCGGAGAATCCTGAGCTGGACTTCGTAACGCTCTCGGGCTCCGGTGAGCCCACGCTTAACTCCGATATCGGCAGACTGATCGAGGGCATCAAAGCCATGACCGACGTCCCCGTGGCTGTTCTCACCAACGGCACGCTGCTCACTGACCCCGATGTGCGGGCCGCACTGGCTCAAGCCGATGTGGTTGCGCCCTCCATCGATGCGGTCTCGAAAGGTGCCTTCGAGAAAGTCAATCGTCCGCACGAGTCACTCGATCCGGGCGTAATTGCCGACGCCCTCGTCACTTTCGCCCGCGAGTACCGCGGGAAGATCTGGCTTGAGGTCCTGTTTGTCGAGGGGCTGAACGACGATTCCGACGAAGTTGGGCGCATCGCCGGAATCATCGACGCCGTCAAACCGGACAGGGTCCACGTGAATACGGTCGTGCGACCCCCGGCGGCGCCACACTCACGCGCGCTTAGTCCGGCGCGTCTGCAGGAGATAGCGGAACGCTTTGGTCCGGCCGCCGAAGTCATCGCGAGTGCGACCGGACCGTCTCAACCGAAGGCCGAGCGCGATGCGTCGGATGTCATCGTGGCGATGGCCGCGCGCAGACCCGTCACCGCCATCGATGTCGCCAGGTCCGCCGGCATCAGTCAGGCCGCCGCCGCGAAGCGGCTGAACGCGCTGGTCGAAAGAGGGGTCTTATCGGTTGTGCGGCACGGCGAAAGACTGTATTATAAACAGTGACCTGAGAGGGGGTGTCAGTGAAGCATGTGATAAAGGGGTTCGACCAGATGTCCCTCGTGGATTGGGACGGCATGGTCGCCTCGACACTCTACACCTCTGGCTGCAATTTCCGTTGTCCGTACTGTCACAACTCCGGCCTGGTTCTGTTCCCGGATCAGTACGAGTCGATACCCATCGATGAGATTCTTGATTATGTGAAGGAGCACAACGATTTCATCGACGGCGTCGTCATCACCGGCGGCGAGCCCTGCATCCACAAGAACATCGGGGGCTTCATCAAGCAGCTGCGAGAGGTAGGGGTGGGGGTGAAGCTCGACACGAACGGTTCCTTCCCGGATCTGCTCGAGTCGCTGATAGACAAGGAACTGCTCGACTACGTGGCGATGGACGTCAAGGCGCCTCTGGACTTCGATTCGTATTCGAAGAGCGCCGGCATCACCGACCGTCGCACGTTCGAGAAGGTGCGCGACAGCATCGACCTCCTGATGGAGGGGAGAATCGACTACGAGTTTCGGATGACCGTCGTGCCCGCACTGCATCGCGCGAGCGATCTTCAGCGCGTTGCGGAGCAGATCAAGGGCGCGAGACGTTTCGTTCTTCAGAACTACGTACCGCGCGACACGCTTGACCCCGCTTTCCTCAGTGAGACTCCATACGATGCGGAGCGTCTCGAGGAATTCAAGAAGATGATGGCGCCGATGTTTGACGAGTGCATGATTCGTGGGGAGGCCTAGCGCGCAGGGGCGGAAGGCGGCCTTGACGCGCGCCGGCGTGCCTACTTCCTGCGTTTACGAACAGAGAGTTTCCGGACGGACGAGCGGCGAGGCTTCGATAAGAGGACTCGCCGCTTGTGCATTCTCTCGTGCACCGCGCGCACGCTCGTCGCGTCGGTATTTCCTCGGTCCTCGAGGAGCTTCGCCCTTCCCAGCAGCAGCGGGACCGCATAGAGGGACGCGGCGATGAGCGGAGCGTGAATCCATCCTTCCTGAAAGACACCGCCTGTTCCCACCACGAGCCCGACGGCCGCCAGCGTCCAGTGAACGGGACGATTCGTCGACGGTGAGGCCGCGTTCATCAGAGCAAGCGCGAGCAGAAGCGTGGGCGGAAGAATCACGCCAAGCGGGGAGAAGACGAAGCTGGGCAGCTCGCCTGAATACCCCGGGTACAGCAGAGCGAAGATGCCCAGAGCACCCATCACCGCGAGTCGGAGTCGGGGCGTGCGGACGAAAGAGAGGACGTTCTTCGGGTGCGCGATCTCGAGACACCAGAGCACGGACAGCCCCGCGGCGAACGCCGCCATCTCGCGTGCGGACCGGTGGCTGGCGAGCGCTACCGTCGCGGTCGCGAAGGCGAGCGCGAAGTACACGGCGATCGTTCTCTCCATCGAACTGCGCCTGATCCAGAGCAGGACCGCGACGACGGCGATGGCGATGTGGTGCCCCGCTGACAGAAGAAGGAAACTCTCGGCGACGGCATGCTGTGCTTGTGCCCACATGCTCCCAGGCTCCTTTGCTTCGCGCTTGCGTTGCGGGTTTGCGGCCGGCCGGTCGCGGTCTATCAGCCGCGGGCCGCCTGCTTCCCGAGGTACTCCTCGAACTTGGCCCAGAAGGGATCGATCTCCGGATGCACGAGAGGATGCCGTCCGTGCTCGTCGATGACGACGACACCGGCGTCGGGCTCGGTGAGCTTGCCCACTACGGACGCGGGTATGCCCCTCTCATCGAGGGCCGCCAGTATGTCCTCGGCCCGGTCGGGCTTCACGGTGGCCACGAGAGTTCCCTCGCTGATGCTCTTGTAGGGGTCGATGTCGAAGACCTCACAGGTCTTCATGACCGCGTCCTGTGTTACGATGCTGCACTTCTCGACCACGAGCCCTTTCCCGGACGCTTGCGCTATCTCGAACAACGCGCCCCAGATCCCGCACTCCGTGGCGTCGTGCATGGCGGTCACGCCGCCGACACTCGCGCAGATGGCTGCGTCCTCGATGACGGACATCTGGTAGAAGACGCTCTGAGCCTGTTTGGTCGTGGCTTCGCCGAAGCGCTCGGTGATGAACTCGGGGAACTGGACCGACATCAGTCCGGTAGTCTCGACCGCCGGTCCCTTCGTGATGATGATCATGTCTCCCACGCTGGCCTTGCGCGGGTCGATGAGATCTTCGCTCGCGCCCACACCGAAGACGGTCGCACCGCCGACCATCGGGAAGTTGCACCCCGCGTACCTGGCCGTGTGGCCGGTGACGATGGCGATTCCTAAGCGCTCTGCCTCCTCGTGCACCGTTTGCCAGATGGTGACGAGCGTCTCCTCTTCCGTCTCGGGCGGGAGGTTGAGATCGACCGCGAGGAACCGCGGTGGGATCCCGCTGACCGCGACGTCGCTGGCTACGATGTGCAGTGCGAACCACGCCGCCCGCTCCCATCCGAGCGAGGGCGCGAGGAAGAACGGGTCCGTAGACAGAACCACGG
Organism: Candidatus Eiseniibacteriota bacterium; assembly: GCA_030609365.1. Lineage (GTDB taxonomy): Bacteria > Joyebacterota > Joyebacteria > Joyebacterales > Joyebacteraceae > JALGZG01. The sequence goes on from JAUWCJ010000006.1 coordinate 28,375, forward strand.
TCTGGTCGCCGATGGAGATCGCACCGAAATCGACGCCGTGGGTGGGTCCCACGACTACCGAGTCGTCGCGCGCCCCGAGGCGAGGGAATATCACCTCGTCGAAAAACTGCGGTGTTGCCTTCCCCAGTCGTGGAAGTCTCTTCTGCTGCATGCGTCCTCCTTGCAACCGTGTCGCCTGAACCTCGTGTCGTCGCTCTCGGGACGCGCGGTCGGCGAGCCTTCCGCGGCATTGCCCCGGGCTCAGCCGCGTCTGCTCTTCTCTATGTAGGTGCGGACGATCCTCCTGTGGTCCGCGAACGCTATCGGCTCCGGAAGGTCGCCCATGTCGAAGAAGACCGCCGCGGCCGCATCATCGCCCGCGGCGAGTTCTCCGCCTGTTACCCTGGCGGTGAACGCAATGCTGACGACGGGCGTCCTGGGGTCCTCGTCCGTTGCCCACGTGTCGTAGATACCGGTGATCTCCACGTCGAGTCCCGTCTCTTCTTTCACCTCTCTCGCCGCGCTCGCGTCCGGTTGTTCACCGGCCTCCAGGAAGCCCGCCGGCAGACACCACTTCCCTTTGCCGGGTTCGTACCTGCGCAGCACGAACAGGAGCTTTCCGTCCTGCTCGGCCAGTACGCACGTCACCGCCGCCGGCGCCATGTAGAAGATGTAGGAGCAGTTCGTGCAGATCAGACGCCGGTGACTGCGGCTCTCTCGCTCCTCGAGCTCGGCCGCGCACCTCGGGCAGAATTTCAGCCCCTCGTAGTTCGCCTGCGCGTCAATGTCGTAGGTGTCGTCCATGTCTTCTCCCGGCGTCCCGCGCAATCAGCGGGCCCGCCTCCCGAGGTGCGTCTGGAAGTCGTCGATGGCGGCGAGCGGATCGTCCGCGTGGCACACCGCTGATATCACGGCAACGTAGTGTGCACCCGCCCGGATGACGTCCGTTGACGCAGATCTCGTTATGCCTCCTATGGCCACCTTCGTCAGTTCGGGAACGCGCTCGGCCACGGACCGAAGTCCGTCCAGACCGATGGGCGCAAGTGCGTCCGGTTTCGTGTCGGTAGGGAACACGGGACCGACGCCTATGTAGTCGGCGCCGGCAATCCGCGCTGCCTCCGCGTCGTCCGGCGTGCGCGTGGAGAGCCCGACGACCGCGCCGCTTCCCATGATGTCCCGTGCGGCCCGGATGGACGCATCGCTCTGACCGAGGTGGACCCCGTCGGCGTCCACGGCCGCTGCGACGTCCGGCCTGTCGTTGACGATGAAGAGAGTGTCCGTGCCCTTCGTGACGTCTGCTATCTCACGCGCGAGTCCTACGAGTTGCTCGTACGGGAGGTGCTTCTCCCGCAGCTGCAGAACCGGCACACCGCGCTCGCACGCTCCGACGGCGAGCTCGACGTGAGAGATCACGGGGGAGGTGAGGACCAGGTACAGCCCGCCTCCGCCGAGCAGACGTTCCTTCGGACTGACTGTGCTCACGGTCTCTCTCCGTCCCACTCTCCCGATCAGCGTGCGGTCTCCTCGGTGGCTGGCTCGAGTTCTCCACCGGTTGGGTGGGGCGCTTCTCCATCCAGGTCGCGCAGGATCAGCCGGGCGGCCTTCCTTCCCGAGAGAAGCATGCCTCCGAATATCGGGCCCATCCGGGGTGCGCCGTGAACCGCGCCAGCCGCCATGCCGGCCACGTAGAGGCCGGGGTACACCTCGCCGGTGTGCTCGACCACGGCCCGCTCTCCGCTGTCCGCGCACATCGAGCGCTCACCCATGACACCTCCGGTCTCCGTTCGCAGGCTCACGCCCTCCTTGCGCACGGTGCCGCGCGTTACGTCCGCGTCATGCCCTGTCGCATCCAGGACGATTCGGGCCGAGAACGAAAGGGGGTCGACGTGCAGGCCGGCCACGTCGACGGCGCTCCACAGTATGACGACTCCTGCTACCCTGCCATCGTTGAACATCACGTCCTCGACTCGGCAGCCGTTGAAGACGAGAAGTCCGTCTCGAGTTGCTCCATAAGCGAGGGCCGCGGCCGTGTGCACCGAGTCGGCGGTGTGGAAACCATCACGATAGGGCCTGTGCCTGACACCGAAGTCGTCGAGCACCTCGAGCGCCTCGTCCTGTACCACTATCTCGTTGAACATCATGCCGCCGCCCCAGATGCCGCCGCCGGTCGAGAGCTTGCTCTCGAAGAGCGCGACTCTCTTTCCCGCGCGAGCGAGGTACCCTCCGGCGACCAGCCCGGCCGGCCCCGCGCCCACGATGGCGGCGTCCAGCTCGGTCGCGTCGCTCATCTTTTCGAAGAACCTCTCGGTGATCGCGCGTGTGACCATGACGTCGCTGATCATTGCATCCTCCTCCAAAAGAAAGGGACCCCTCTTCTCGTTCGCATGAGGAGTCCCGCGCAATCGCGCGCATCGAGGGCCGTTTCCCTACGCTGGTATTGCCCAGTTCAGGTTCACGGGGTATCGTTCTCAGACCCACGCGGGCCACCCCCAACGACTCCTATGTTACCGACCGCGCGCGTCGTAGCCGAGAGTGAACACTTGAGCGCGGTCAACACTTCATATACCCTACCTTAAGATCGGTCAGCCAGTCAACCGCGAGGACTGCCAGCAAGGGGAACACATGAAGCTTACTGCCTACGGTGCTGCGCGCAATGTCACGGGTTCCAAGCATCTGCTCGAGGTATCCGGGAAGCGCATTCTGCTCGATTGCGGCCTCTATCAGGGGCGCCGGGCCGAGAGCGAGCGGCGCAACAGGCGGCTTCCGTTCGACCCCGCCTCGATAGATATCGTTCTGCTCTCGCACGCTCACATCGATCACAGTGGCAGCCTGCCCACTCTGGTCAAGCAGGGTTTTCGCGGGTCCATCTACGCCACGCACGCGACCGCGGACCTGTGCGAGATACTCCTCAGAGACACGGCCTACATCCAGAGCCACGACCTGGAGTACCTGAACAAGAGAAGAAAGAAGAGGGGACAGGCCCCGCTCAAACCCATCTACACCATGGACGACGTCGAGGAGACACTGCCGCGATTCGTCGGCGTTGACTACGATAGCCCGATTCGAGTCGCGCGGGATCTCACGGTCACGTACCGCGACGCGGGGCACATTCTCGGTTCGGCGATCCTCGAGATAGACGCGCGCGAGTCCGGCAGGCGTACCAGGATTGTTTTCACCGGCGACCTTGGCCGGGCGGACATGCCCATCCTCAAGGATCCGTACGACGTGAGGGCGGCGGACGTTCTCATAACAGAGAGCACGTATGGCGACCGCTCGCACAACCACGCACAACACGTCGAGGAGAACCTTGCGTCGTTCGTGTCCGACGTCGCTCGCCGCAAAGGGAAGATCATCATTCCCTCGTTCGCCGTCGGCAGGACGCAGCGCGTCGTCTACGGGCTGCACAAGCTCATTCGGGACGGACTGATCAAGGAGATGCCCATCTTTGTCGACAGTCCACTCGCCATCTCCGCGACCGAGATCTTCCGCAGGCACCCCGAGTGCTTCGACGAGGAAATGAACTTGCTCCTCCGGCGGGATGATGATCCCTTCGGCTTCTCGCGCGTTCGGTACGTCAAGAAGGCGGAGGAGTCGAAGAAGCTCAACCGCATGAGTGGACCGATGGTGATCATCTCGGCCTCCGGGATGTGTGAGGCGGGGCGCATTCTGCACCACCTCAAGAACAACATAGGGAACCGCCGGAACGGTATCCTGATCGTCGGCTATCAGGCCAGTCATACCCTTGGCAGGCGCATCTCAGACGGGGAGAAGAGGGTCAAGATCTTCGGCAAGCTCTACGCCGTGAGGGCTCGAGTCAGGGTGTTCGACGAGTTCAGCGCGCACGCCGACAGCGGTGATCTTCTGGCCTTCGCGGAGGGGATTCGGCGACCTCCCAGGGCGACGATCGTGGTCCACGGCAACGAAGAGCAGTCGCTGGCCTTAGGGCGACGTCTGACCGAGCGGGGTTTTCCGAGGGTAACCGTTCCCTTCGACGGTGAGACCATCAAGCTGTGAAGCTTCGCTTTTTCGAGGACGATTCCGGGGCATCGCGCGGCACGGTTGCCCTCTTCTCGTTCAGCACGCGCGCGTGCAGGCGCGCGAGTCTGAAGTATCGCCGGCCCGACAGTGCGCGGCCCGCTTGTTCTCCTTCCCTCGAGTGCACGCAATGCACAGACATCGCCGGCGACGTGCGAGTCGCGTCTAGCGCCTCTCTGCTTGGCGATAACGCGAACGCACCTCGCGCTGTTGACAGTGTCAGGCGCGCAACAACGCGTTCACGCGCACGAGTTTCATCGGACGCGATACGATGTTGAGCGTGACGACTCATGAGTACAACAACTGACGAACGTGTTGTCGCGCACTCCATTCGTTGCACAGCGACATCGACTCGTCGAGTTGCGCGCGAGTACCGAGTTGCACTTTTCGCTTGACACAAACGTAGTCTGCTTCTACATATGGCGTCGATGGGTGTGTTGCGCACGCGGGCAGTCCCTTCTCGACTCAAGTGTTGCGTTGCTCACCGTTGCGGCGACCCAGGTCGCCGACCGTGACCGGACGAAGGCATCGCGATCGCGCAGGCGGACGCGTGGATGTCCGGTAGAGGAAGCCGAGTCGGCCAACTCCCCTCGCGAATGGGCGCGGGTGGGGCAAAGGAGGTGACGGCTGATGGCAGTAAAGAAGAAGCCCGCCAAGAAGAAGGCGGCGAAGAAGAAGGTCGTGAAGAAGAAGGTCGCGAAGAAGAAGAAGCCGGTGAAGAGGAAGGTCGTGAAGAAGAAGGTCGCGAAGAAGAAGGTCGCGAAGAAGAAGCCGGCGAAGAAGAAGGTCGCGAAGAAGAAGCCGGCGAAGAAGAAGGTCGCGAAGAAGAAGACGGCCAAGAGGAAGCCGGCGAAGAGGAAGGTCGCGAAGAAGAAGACGGCCAAGAGGAAGCCGGCGAAGAAGAAGGTCGTGAAGAAGAAGACGGCCAAGAGGAAGCCGGCGAAGAGGAAGGTCGTGAAGAAGAAGACGGCCAAGAGGAAGCCGGCGAAGAGGAAGACCAAGAAGAAGTAGCTGATGGTCTCCTATAGCAGAACGAAGAAGCGGAGCGAGTGATCGCTCCGCTTCTTCCATGTGGTAGCGCCAACGGGAATCGAACCCGTGTTACCGGCTTGAGAGGCCGGCGTCCTAGCCGCTAGACGATGGCGCCTTCACTTTCCTGGTTGGGGAGGGAGGATTCGAACCCCCGCCGGCGGAGCCAGAGTCCGCTGTCCTGCCACTAGACGACTCCCCAGATGAAGCTATGCCGTCAGCCCGCGCGCGGCGTCGATGCGCGCGAGAGAAACCTTACGTCCGAGGAGCGACAGCGTCTCGAAGATCCCCGGGCTTGCGGTGCGGCCGGTCAAGGCGACCCTGAGAGGTTGCACCACCTTGCCCAGGGAAAGTTCGGCGTCCTCCGCGAACTTCCGCATCGCCCCCTCGAGCGTCTCGGGCTGGAAGTCCGGGCACTCCGAAAGGACCTTATGAAGCCCGACGAGGATTTCCTCCGCACCGGGCTTGGCCAGCACCTTACTGACAGCAATCTTATCATAGACGACGTCCGGCGCAAGAAAAAACCCCGCGAGCTCGACGATGTCGGTAAGAACCTTGAGCCGGTCGTCGAGAAGCTCGACCACCTGCTCGAGGTGCGACCTCTCCTCTGGCCCGAGAGTCTCTGCCAGCAGTCCCTCCGCCTGGAGGAAGGGTATCACCCGCTCCGTCCGGTCGGCCACGTCCAGCTTCTTGAGCCAGTGCGCGTTCATCCAATCGAGCTTGTTCGGGTCGAAAGACGCCGGTTTCTTGCTCGCGCGGCCCATGTCGAAGTTCTGGAGAAGCTCGTCCAGTGAGAAGAACTCCTGGTCTCCTTCGTAGGACCACCCCAGAAGCGCCATGTAGTTCACGACGGCCTCCGGGACGTAGCCGCGCCTTCGGTACTCGCCTACTGCGATGGCCCCGCGGCGCTTCGACATCACCTGCTTGTCCGGAGCGAGCACAAGGGGCTGGTGGCCGAACGTAGGGGGCTCGTGGCCGAGCGCTTTCCAGATGACGATCTGTCGCGGCGTGTTCGAGATGTGGTCGGCGCCCCGGATGACGTGCGTTATCGCCATCTCCAGGTCGTCCACCACCACGGCGAAGTTGTACGTCGGCGTTCCATCCTGACGGACTATCACGAGGTCGTCGAGTTCGGCGTTGTCGAACTCGATCTTCCCGAGCACCATGTCATCGAACGACGTCTTCCCTGTGGGCACGCGGAAGCGGACGACGGAAGGTCGCCCCTCAGCCAGCAGCGAGTCCCGCTCGTCGTCCCCGAACTCCAGGCACTTGCGGTCGTAGATCCACCCCCCGTCGGTTGCCTGCCCGCGGCTGCGCCTCTCCTCGAGTTCCTCTGGAGAGCAGAAGCAGTGGTAGGCGTCTCCCGTCTTGAGGAGCTTCTCGACGTGCGGCGCGTAGCTCTCGGAACGTTCGGACTGAAGGTAGGGGCCGAAATCCCCTCCGCACTCGGGCCCCTCGTCCCAGTCGAGTCCCAGCCAGCGCAGGTCCTCGATGATGGCGTTCAGGTACTCGGGTGTGGACCGCTCCCGGTCCGTGTCCTCTATCCTGAGGACGAACGACCCGCCCTTGTTGCGCGCGAACAACCAGTTCAGAAGAGCCGTCCGGGATCCGCCGATGTGGAGGAAGCCCGTCGGACTCGGTGCGAAACGCACTCTGACTCGATTCATGTGTCACCCCACGAAAAAGGCCTCTTCTCCGAGGCCGTTTGCATTCGGGAGAACTATACCAACCCTCGGGCGGGACTGTCAAGGATGCCGGTGCCGCCGCCGGCGGACTTGACAGCCGTCGGAGGGGCGAGCTAGTGTCGTGAGAGTGACACGGAGCTTCTGACCCACGGGATTCAGCGAGATGAGAGACGATTCCACGCCGATGCTGAAGCTCAGGAAGGACGCGCTGACAGCACTCGCATGGCTCGCGGCGTTCGCCGTCGCGATGGCGTACGTGGAGGCGGCGGTCGTCGCCTATCTGCGGCTGCTCTACTACCCCGATGGATTTTCTATAGAGGGAGTGGCCTCCCTCCAGTGCGTACCTCCGGGCGTTCTTGCGATCGAGATAGGGCGCGAGGCTGCGACCATCGTCATGCTCGCGGCCGTCGCCTTCCTGAGTGCCGGGAAGAGCTGGTGGGAGCGTCTGGCCCACTTCATGTGGGCGTTCGCCCTCTGGGATATCTTTTACTACATCTGGCTCTACGTGCTGCTCAGGTGGCCTTCCGGCCCGATGACTATCGATGTGCTGTTCCTGATTCCCCGGCCATGGATAGCACCCGTATTGGTGCCCCTTCTGGCTTCGCTCCTGATGATGGGCGCGGCTCTGGCCATTCTCAGCGGCAGGTGCGTGCGCCGGGCCGTGGGCCGTCGCATGCGCACTTGACAGGCATTGTGGCGTGGGACTAGGCTCGGTCTGAGCGGGGACGCAGCAAGCTCGACGGACGGTGCGGTCCGTCGCATGCTGCGCCATGGGTGACGCCCTGGCATTCGGGTACTCGTGTGAGAGGTCGCAGATGATTCATCGCATGTTGATTCTGATCGTGGCCGCGTGTTTGCTGGGAGCATGTTCCGGCGAGGAGACCACGACAGACGGCAGTATCAGTGAGCGGTCACAGACAACAGCGGTCTCCGAGCCGGGCGAGACCCTGGCCCTGACGGACGACGCGGTCCGGGGGGCTTCCGGAGAGCCGGCGGACACCGTGTCACATGACGACACGGCCGCGGACACAGCTCGGGTTGAGTCCGTGGAGGACGCGGGCGAGCCGCCGGAAGCTTCCACGGATTCAGATGAGTCCGCGCAGAGCGAGCCTGCTGGCGGGCCCGGCCCGTCGACGGAGCCTGGAGTCATCGCGTCCTCGAGCGGACTTCGCGTGCTGCGGGCGTACGTCTGCAAGGGCATCGAGCAGAGCGAGCCGACCGAGGCGGGGAAGAGCTTTATTCCTCAGGACGGCGTCGTGCGGCTCTGCTGTTTCAGCGAGATCGCCGGGGCCGCCGGACCGGACACGGTCTTCCATGTGTGGCGTTGGGGTGACCGCGAGATGGCTCGCGTCGACCTCGAGGTCAAGAGCGCGCGCTGGAGGACCTGGAGCACGAAGCGCATCCTTGACGAGTGGCGCGGCGAGTGGCACGTTGAGATCACAGACAGTGACGGAATCGTCCTCACCAGACTCGAGTTCGCGGTTGAGTAGCCTGACCTTCTTGAATGCCCTCCGAACACCTCAGAGCCCTCCGAATACCTCAGAGCCCTCCAACTACCTCAGGATAACCCCACAATCAGCTTGACACGCCGGATATTCGAACTATATAATATTAGCACGTTTGCATAATGCCATATTGGAGGTCGTTGGGGGCCAGCAATGGATGATGCGGGTCACAGCACAGAGAGCGCCCGGGCGGGAGAGATCCAGTCCGAGGCGTGTGAGAAGGCGGCGGAACTTCTGCGCGCCCTCTCACATCCCGTCCGGCTCAGGATCATCAAACTCCTGGGCGAGGGAGAGCTTTGTGTGAAGAGCCTCGAGGAGATGCTCGAGATCTCGCAGTCGTCCGTTTCTCAGCATCTGACGCGTCTGAGGTACGCCGGACTGATCGAATCCGAGCGTAGAGGGCATCTCGTCTGCTACCGGCTGGTCAAGGGCGGTGCGGCGAAGGTAGTGGAAGCGGCAATGGACGAATCACAGCAGAGGGGTTGAGAGGAGAGAGGCAACTTAAGATGAGGAATACAGTAGCTGGAACCGAGGGCAATTTCGATGCTGAGGTCCTGAAGTCAGACGTGCTGGTGCTGGTTGATTTCTGGGCGCCATGGTGCGGCCCGTGTCGTCTGGTCGGCCCGATCCTCGAAGAGGTCGCAGACGACAACGATGGTAAGATCAAGATCGTGAAGGTCAACGTCGATGAGAACCCCGCGCTCTCGCAGCGCTACGGGATCCGCGGCATTCCGACCATGATGTTCTTCAAGGGTGGTGACCAGGTCGATATGACGGTGGGCGCAGCCATGAAGGATCGCATTCAGGAGAAAATCGACGCCCTGCTGTAGCCGGGCATGGAGGTAGTGAGTATGATGAAAACTCTGAAGGTCGCGGCTCTCCTGGTGTCGGTAGCGCTTCTCTCCGTCGGGTTCGCCGGATGCGGCGGATCGGAAGAGGAGACGCCGGCCGGTGAGGCCGCGGAGATCACCGAGAGCACTGAGACGACCGAAGCCGAGCCCGTCCAGCAGGCGTCCGGCGTAGGTATTGAGCCAGGACAGACTCCGCCCGCGTTCGTGCTTTCGGATCTTTTCGGCAACGATGTTTCCCTGGACGACTTCAAGGGCAAGGTTGTCATTCTCGATCTGTGGGCGACCTGGTGTCCGCCGTGCAAGAAGGAGATACCGTTCCTGGTCTCGCTCTATGAGGAGTACAAGGACCAGGGGCTCGCTGTCATTGGCGTAGGGTTGGATCAGGGCGGCGCCTCGGTCCTGGCCCCGTTTGTCGAGGCCAACAACGTCACCTACACGATTCTCGTCGGCAACCAGACGATCGGCCGAAACTACAGGGTCAGCAGCATTCCCATGACCCTCACTATAGACAGGGACGGCCGCGTGGCCGCCAGGGACGTCGGGTTCGGGCCCTCGATGGAGGGGGAGATGCGCGCCCGCGTCGTGGAGCTCCTGGCGCGTCCCGCGACAGCGGCGTAGGACCTGGCGCACATCCTTAGAGGGTCGGCACCGGGGGACGAAACGTGAAGTTGAGCGAACTGGCACTGCCGGTCGTCTTCGTTGGATTCTGGCTCCTGCTGCAGCTGGTCGTGCTGCCCAGGCTCGGAGTGTCGACGTGACTCAAGTCATCCTGCGGGCCCGGCGAGCAGCGGGTCGAGGAGTCGTCGGGTCACGACGACGGTAGCGAACAGTAATGGAGCATCCACTCATCGTTGTCAGGAAGTCGAGGTTCGTGCTCGAACTCATCACGTCGGCCGGGACGCGAGTCTTTCCGGTGGGCATAGGTTCGAACCCGGATGGTGGGGACAAGATGAGCGAAGGCGATTGCAGAACCCCCGAGGGCGAGTTCACGATGGTGTCGATCGAGGACTCGAGCGAGTGGGAGCACGAGGGAGAGCGGGCCTACGGTCCGCTCTTCCTGCGTCTCGACTGTCCGCGCTGGGAGGGGATCGGCATACACGGCACGAACGAGCCTGAGCTCGTCGGCACGAAGTCGAGCAGGGGCTGCATCCGGATGAGGAACGACGATCTCATGACGTTGGCCGGCGAGGTGACCGTTGGCACCCGGGTCAGGATAGTCGCGTGAGCGGTCGGCGTGGACGGAAGGCGGCGGTCCCCGAGGAGGGGAATTCTGTTGACATGCCCGATGCCCGAGAGTAGATTCACTCTGCCTCAGGCGGGCGTTTCTCCTGCCGGCATCTCTTCACAGATTCTCGGGGGCAACTCATGCGACCCGGTAAGTTCGTGGCCGTCGCCGGAAACATCGGCGTGGGCAAGACCCACCTCACCACGCTCCTCGCGAACCACCTGGGGTGGCGCGCGTATTACGAGCCCGTCATCGACAATCCCTACCTCGACAACTTCTACGGAGACATGGAGCGCTGGTCGTTCCACCTCCAGGTCTTTTTCCTCTCGAAGCGCTTCCAGATCCACAGGGAGATGATAAGTTCGGACGAGCCGTGCATTCAGGACAGGACCATATACGAGGACAAGGAGATATTCGCTCACACGCTCCACCAGCAGGGGTTCATGTCGGACCGGGACTACGAGAACTACACGGCCCTGTTCGATGCGATGACGAGCTTCCTGCGCACTCCGGATCTCGTGGTATATCTGCGCGCCGGTGTCGATACGCTGCAGGAGCGGATCAGATGCCGCGGGCGCGACTGCGAGAGGGAGATATCGAGCGAGTACCTCAAGGCGCTGAACCTGGCGTACGAGGAGTGGTGCGCTCGGGCAGCCCGTATCACGGAAGTGCTGACCATAGACACGGAGGGCCTCGACCTGGTACAGGACGAGGAGGCCGTGGAACGCGTCCTCACGAAGGTCGTGGGGCGCCTGGGCCTGACCGCCCGGGAGGATCAGCCGCTCGGAGTCGGCCTGGAACTCGCGAGCATATAGCGTCCACTGCGGGGCTGGCGTTCCCACGAATCGCCCACCTGGGCCTCGTTTATCCCTGATCGCACGTGAGCCGAATGAGAGCGGCATTCGAGCGTCAAAGCTCGAGGCGGCTGCGTTTCTGTGCCCGGAGCAGTGCGAGCGTGCGCTCCGGGTGATTTCTTGACCTATAGTCTGTATGATGGTATAATGAGGCTGGTAGTGAGAACGGGGGTTTCATGACTCACAGGAGACTGGCGGGGCTGGCTTTGTTGCTGGCCGCGTTCCTCGTGTTGACGGGAATAAGCGTATCTATGGGGGCCGACAAGAAGGCGCCCGAGTTCACCCTTCCGAATCTCGATGGTGATGACGTCACGTTATCCGAACTGCTCGAGGACGGACCGGTGATCGTGGATTTCTGGGCGACGTGGTGCAAGCCGTGTATCAAGGCGTTTCCGGATCTGCAGGAGATCTTTGACAAGTACAGAAACTGCGGGCTCAAGGTCCTGGCCATCTCGATCGACGGACCGAAGTCGATGTCGCGCGTCGGTGCCCTGATCAAGTCGAAGGGGAACACGTTCGAGGTGCTTCTCGACCCGGGCCAGAAGGTGGCAAGGAAGTTCCACGTGACGTCAGTTCCCAGGACCGTGCTGGTGAACACGGACGGGACCATCGCCTATGCGGTGACGGGCTACCGCCCCAAGAACCACGAGGAACTGGAAGCCGCCGTGGCCAGGCTCCTTCCGGAAGACTGCCCGGAGGACGGGGACGCAGAGGGCGAGGAGAAGGACGGTGAGTAGAAACGGATGGAAGCACGCGCTCCTTTCCGTCGCGGTCCTGGCTCTCGTGTCTGCCCAGGTCTCGGCTGAGATCGACGTCTATGCGAGCGGCGTGGTGCAGTGGGAGTACCTCTATAACATGAACGATGATATCGAGTCGTCCGTGTCGGACGCGAGAGTCGACCTCGACATTGCCGTGGGGCCGCTGACGCTGGGGGCTGTGTACAGGGCGTATCAGCTGTCCGATCCCGCGTACGATCCCACGTCCGATCCCGCGGGCAAGGCCATCCCGGCGGCCGAGGTCAAGCACAGGTACCTGGCCCTCGAGCACGAGGACATCAATCTGCGAGCGGGGCACTTCTTTGCGACCTTCGGTCGCGGGCTTACCCTGCGGAGCTACGAGAACGCGGACCTGGAGCACGACACCGTGCTGGATGGCATCGTCGTCGAATACGACGCCGGCTTCGTCGGACTGACGGCCCTGGCGGGCACGACGAAAGAGGACAAGTCTGGAACGTGCTACTACACTCACGTCGTCAGAGGCGCCCGAGCCGCGATGCCCCTGGGCGAGTTGTTCGAGGTAGCGGGGAGCATAGTGGAGCGGTCCAGGACCTTGGAGAACGAGGACGCGGCGGTTCATCCCGATTACGCCAGGTTCGAGGACGGCGTGCTCGGGGCGGAGCTGTCCGGCTGGATGGGCCCATTCACGTTCGGGGGCGAGTACGCCGAGAGGAGCGGGGAGAACCCCGCGACCGGCGATCCCGCCGAGGACGTGCAGGGGCACGCGAGCTACGCCTCTGGGACGCTGGATCTCAAATGGGCCACGCTCTTCGGCGAGTTCAAGGAGTTCGATGACTTCGCCCATAGCCTGGTCAATCCGCCAACGTGCGTGCGCGAGCATCTCTGGACTCTGATGAACCGCGCGACCTACGAAGTGGATCTTAACGACGAGCGCGGCTTCCTCGTGGAGGGAAGCTCGACTCTGGGTGATGCGTTGTTCGTGACTGGTGGGGCGTCGGAAGCGAGGAGCCACGATCGGGATCTCCGCCACTGGGAGATGTTCGGTCACGCGACGTACGACGTCGGTTCCGATGTGACACTCGGCGCGGCCGCGTCACGATCCAGGGAGTACCTGTTCGGGGCGGAGGGCGGCACCGGGAAGTTCACCGAGCACATGACCGGCGTGGCGGAGGTCGATTTCACCGTTGCCGGCGACCAGACGATAGAGCTGACCCTCGAGATGCAGCGGACGGAGGACCCTTCCGAGGATGTCCATAAGGACTACGTGGCATCGTTCGCGTGGTATCCGGGGGCCGATCTGACGATCTCTGGTGTCTACGAGAGGACGACCGCCGATTGGGAGGAGCGGGAGATCTGGACGATGCTCTCTGTTCGGAAGTCGTTCGACAACGACCTGGAGGCGGAGTTCTCCGGCGGCACCGAGCGGGGGGGCAAGAAGTGCGCGGGCGGTATCTGTCGCTACGAGCCCGAGTTCGAGGGTGTCAGATTCAGACTCTCGAAGTTCTTCTAGGAGGGGTGGGTGCTGAGACCTGAGCATACAACTGTTTCGAGAATCCGGTGTGGGATTGTCATCGGTGCTGCCGTCGCGCTCGCGATAGCCGGTGGCTGCGATTGGTTCGACGCCCCATCGCAGATTAACCTTCCTCCTACGACGAAGATCGTAACGTTCCCGCCGTGGCTCGTTGCTCCCGGGGACAGTGTCACCATTGTGTGGAGGGGGAGGGATCTGGACGGCCAGGTCATCGAGTACGAATGGACGTTCGACGACACGTTGGGGGAAACGACATCTGACACGACGCTGGTGATAACCGGCGTAGAGGAGGGGAATCACACGTTCACCGTCGTGTCGATCGACGACAACGGAGATGCTGACGCATCGCCTGCGGATTCCACGTTCATCGCATCGCTCGGTTATCTAGTTCCTCGTGTTGTGCTCTGCGAGCTTCTGACGACGAAGATATGCCCGAACTGCTGGAAGGCGGACCTGGCCCTTGAGCGGATGCTCCAGGAGTTCGGTGAGGAGCACCTCTCCGTGGTGTCGTACCACTACGATCCGCCTCCTGATCCGCTGGCGACACCGGAGACATCGGCGCGCTGTGACTGGTACTACACGTTTCCGCAGTTCAACGGTCTCGGTGGTGCTTTCCCTACCACGCTGTTCGACGGACTGACCTATGACACCGGGGCGGCGGATACCACCGCGACGAAGATCGCCTACAGGATGCAGATCGAGGCTCGCCAGGCCGTTGGGTCGCCGGTGAGCATCGAGCTTCAGGGTCAGATCGGTAGAGGGCGGGGGAGCGTGACGGCCACCGTGAGGATTCACCACCCGCTGCCCGAGAGCGATTACACGCTCCGGATGATGATCATCGAGAATGAGGTCTGGGACGGCGCCCACTTCGCCAACTACGTCGTGAGAGACATACTCCCCGACGAGCTCCTGGCAGTGAACGCCGTGGGCGACTGGTTTGTGATCAGCCGGGAGTTCGCGCTCGGCGATTGGAATACAGAGCATCTGGGTATCCTGGCACTGGTGCAGGACGACGCAACCGCTGAGGTACTCCAGTCTGGACGGTTGCTGCCCGAGTAATCGGAGCGATGGCCGGCTGGATGATGGTTGATCGGACCGTAGTTGATCGGATGATGGCTGTTTGAGTAAGTTACTGGGCCGGAACACTGCCTCCACCGGCGAGAGGCGGTAGGATTCTGTGATAAACCGAGCGGAGTGATCGCAAAGGAAGAACGGCATGCTGAAGCGTTCGGCGATCCTCGGGCTTGTGATCCTGGTCCTGTGTATCGGCGCTCTTCCGGCAGTGTCGGCGCAGCGGACGGAGCTGGCGGAGCTTTTTGGGGCGACGTCGTGAGGCTTACCGCCAACGAGGAGAGCGCATTCAGGAAGATGACGTTGCTCAAGTAACAGCTTTGAGTGGTGCACCCGGCGGACTTCCACCGGGCGCACACCCCGCGCAACCGGTGTCTCAGAGAAGAGAACCGGCGCGGGGCGACAGCAGAGGAGGAGCAGCATGTTGAGGCGTTCAGCGATAATTATCGGACTTGTTGTTGCGGTGCTCGCTGCGGGCACGGCGCCCGCGATGTCGGCCCAGCGCGCGGTGCTGGCCGAGATGTTCGGCGCCACCTGGTGCGGCTACTGCCCGAACGGCTGCATCGCGCTGCAGCAGCTTCAGGAGGAGTACGGTACGGAGGGTTTAGTCTGCCTCTACTACCATGTCAGCGATGCGTACGCGACCGCGGAGACGCACAACCGGGCCAGCTACTATGCGGTTGGTGGCGTTCCCGAGGTCGATTTCGACGCCGTGACGGAGGTCGTGGGCGCCGGAGCGGATATCATCGACGTCTATGCCCCGATCGTCGCGACGCGCTTCGCCGAGTCTACTCCGGTGACATTGACCACCGAGGGTATCATCTATGCCGCGGGCGACCCCGACTCCAGCTGGGTGACGACGGTATTCAAGGCCGTCGACACCGTGCCCTACGGTGACCTCAGGGCGTACTTCGTCGTCTACGAGAATACGAGCGAGGTCTATCCCTGGACCGTTCGGGACATGCTGCCAGCGGCGACCGTCACAACCCTGGCCGCACCTGGCGACTCGATTGTCATCACCAGGAAGTTCACGGTCGATGCCGCCTGGAACCTCGATGAGCTGCATGTCGCCGTCTTCATCGAGGACACCGATCCCAAGCTGGTCGTCAACGCTCAGGTGATGCCCGATCCGTTTGCCAACAACTTCGATCACGCGGACCGATACGCGGTCGAGATCGACTACTTCGGCGAGGCCATCTACCACATCACGCTCGAGAACACGGGTGTCATGACCGACACCATCACGATCGACATCGGACACGACATCCTCCCGGACGGTCTGAGTGCGTGGGACTGGGCCGCGTTCTACTGCGCGAACGGCGCCTGCTATTTCAGTTCATGGGACTTCGTGCTCGAACCGGCCGAGAGAGAGACCTTCGACGTCCACATCATGGACAACGTCGGCCACACTCAGGGCATGGCTCTGACCACGCTTACCGCGACGAGCAACGGCGACCCCTCGGTGGTGTCGAGCGAGTCGTTCGCGACGTTCGTCGGCCTGCCGTCGATCCTGCTGGTCGATGACGACGGAGGAGCGGACCACGAGACGTATCTCGAGACGGCGCTGAGCGACACCGGCTACACGGCGATGGTCTGGGACGCCGAGCTGATGGGGAGGCCGTGCATGACGCGGCTGGACTCGTACTGGGCGGTCCTGTGGACCACGGGCGGTGGCTCCGCCGCCGATCTCGGCGGTTCCTGCGAGAACAACATGGCTACGTACCTGGACGGCGGCGGGAATCTGCTGCTGGCCAGCATGGAGTTCCTGTCGAGTCGCGTCAACACGCTCGCGTTCCGAACCGACTATCTGCACATAGACTCGTGGACGGACGACAACGGCGGGTTCGTGGTTGCGGGAGTGGAGGGGAATGCCATCTCGAACGGGATGTCGCTGAACCTCATCGGCGGGCCGTTTGCGCCCAACCCGAGCGACGTGTTCGTCGCGAGCTCCCCGGCCGATGTCGTCTTCACGAGCCCGGCCGGAACCGAGGGGATCCGGGTCGATGAGGACGGTCACAAGGTCGTCTTCCTGAGCTTCCCGTTTGAGGACGTGAAGACGGCGGAGGCCAGTCCCAACAACCAGAAGACGCTGATAGCGCGCATACTGAACTGGTTCAGTCTGCCGACCGGCATCGAGGACGGTGAGGTGCACCGCCTCGCGCTCCATCAGAACTACCCGAACCCGTTCAACCCCGTGACCAGTGTGGCGTTCACGGTGCCCGATGGCGCAGGCTCGGTGAGTCTCACGGTCCACAACGTCAACGGTCAGGTGGTGCGTACGTTGGTCGACTCTGAGCTTCCGGCAGGCCCCGCGCTCGCGGTGTGGGACGGAACTGATGACTCTGGTCTTCCTCTCGCGTCCGGTATCTACTTCGCCAGGCTCGCTACGCGCGAGGACAGCGCGTTCCGGAAGATGACGCTTCTGAAGTAACGGCTTTTCGAGAGCGCGCCTGGAGGGTACTTCAGGCGCGCTGGGTAATCATCATCTCAGAAAGAGGAGCATCAACATGAGGGTCTGGTGCTTGGTTGTGGCGGTAGTGTTCGCGGCGGCTCTGCTCGCGCCCGTCGCGCACGCGTACCCCAGGGACGACGCGGCGGTGGTAACGGTCGACATCCTCTCCCGTGATGACATCCATCGTCTGAACGAACTCGGGATGGACATCATGACGGTCCGGGGGGGAGTCGCGGAGATAGCGGCCATACCCTCTGAGGTGGACGTGTTGTGGGCGAACGGGTTCCGGCCGACGGTCGTTCTCCCCAGGATGATAGACGCTGTTGCGTCGCTCGCGCGGGAGGACAGGGGCGAGTACCACAGCTACACGGAGCTCACCGCTGACATGGCCGCTTGGGCAGCCACCTACCCTTCCATCACGCAGCTCATCTCCATAGGGAGCAGCGTCGAGGGCCGCGATCTCTGGGCTCTCAAGATCTCGGACAACCCCGGCGTCGAGGAGTTCGAGCCGGAGATCCAGTGGATAGGAGCGCACCACGGCGATGAGACCATCAGCGTCGAGGTCTGCTACTACATGGCCGAGTATCTCCTCGAGAACTACGGGACCGACCCGCAGGTCACGTGGCTCGTCAACGAGCGCGAGATATGGATCATCCCGATGCTGAACCCCGATGGCCACACGGCGGGTTCGCGCTACAACGCCGAGGGCACGGACCTGAACCGCAACTACCTGTGTCCCTGTGGCTGCAACTCGGGAACGGCCTTTTCCGCTCCCGAGTCGCGTGCTCTGCGCGACTGGAACGTCCGCATGAACCCGGTGACATCGCTCACGTTCCACTCCGGCGCCGTCTACGTCAACTACCTCTGGGACTACACCTACGACCCGACGCCCGACGAGCCGATGCTCATCACGCTCTCCAACGCATACGGGTCCTACAGCGGCCTGCCGGTGACCAACGGCGCCGACTGGTACATCGTGCACGGCAGCTGCCAGGACTGGTGCTACGACACGCGGGGAGAGATAGACACAACGATCGAGGTGTCGGTGACGAAGGACCCGCCGGCCTCGCAGATCGATCCCATCGTCGCCGCCAATATCCCGGCCATGCTGCATCAGGCGCGGATGTCCGGTCGGGGCATACGTGGCCTCGTGACGGACGGGGACACCGGCGAGCCGCTCTACGCGACCATCAGCATTCCGGAGATAGGGAAGGACGTCTACACGGACTCGGACGTCGGTGACTACCACCGCATGGTCGAGTCGGGCACCTACACGGTCGTGTGCAACGTCGCGGGCTTCCCCACACAGACGGTGTACAACGTGTCGGCGAGTCTGGACACGTTCGTCGTCGTCAACTTCCAGTTCGAGGCCGAGCGAGGAACCATCAACGGCTACGTGCATGACACGGAATCGAACTCGGTAGAGGCGACGGTCGAGCTGACGGACCTCTACGGCTACTCGGATGCGAGCGATCCCGTCACGGGCTACTACGAGATCGCGAACGTCCCGGTCGGGACCCACGACCTGCTGGCCAGCCAGCCGGGGTACTCGAGCGTTGCGCGCACGGGAGTCTCGGTCGCGGACGCGACGATCACATCAGAGGACTTCATCCTGGAGCAGGCGTATTTCTTCGACGACATCGAGTCCGGCACGTCGGAGTGGACGGGCGCCTGGGGCACGACGAGCGGCCAGTCCCACAGCCCGTCGACATCGATGACGGACAGCCCCGGGGGGAACTACCCGAACCACGCGACGACGACCATGACGCTTAACAGCGGGCTCGACCTGTCCGAGTCCACGACCGCGTCGCTCGTGTTCTGGCACCGCTACGACACCGAGAGCGGCTACGACTTCTGCTTGGTCGAGGTCAGCACGAACGGCGGCGGGAGCTGGACGCAGGTGGCTTCCTACAGCGGGCTGGTGGGCGGATGGACCGAGGTCACGATCGATCTTGATTCGTACGTGGGTACCAGCGACTTCAAGGTTCGCTTCATTCTCGACTCCGACGGCTGGGTCCAGAAGGACGGTTGGTACGTGGATGACGTCCACGTCTTCGCCGACCAGCCGACCGGCGTGGATGATGGCGCATCGCCGCTCCTGCTCCTGGTTGGGAACCATCCGAACCCGTTCAATCCGACGACGAGCGTCGGATACGCGGTGCCGCGGACCGGCTCTGTTGCTCTCAGCGTCTACGACGCGTCGGGACGACTCGTTCGCACGCTTGTTGAGGTTCCGTCTCACGACGCTGGACGTCACTCGATCTCTTGGGACGGGCGAGACGAGAACGGCGTGGAAGTCGCGGCGGGTGTGTACTTCGCGCGGCTGACCGTGGATTCGGAGTCGGCCACGGGCAAGATGGTGCTTCTTAAGTGATATGGAACGGTCGGTGTCAAGCTGGTTGTTCAGGGCACCCCGTGCGTGAGCCCGGGGTGCCCTTTTCTATGAAGGGAAGAGGTACTCTTCGACGGTGATCAGACTGATATCCGCGGGTTGGCTACCGCACATGCAACGGTCCGTCCGGAGCTGCCTCTGTCTAGCATCGCGGGTTCGGGAGTGTCCCTACCGCATACGTGAGACGAGGATCCTCCTGCCGTGCGTCTTCCCCTGTGTGTGTTGTGTGACCTAGACCTCCCTACCTGCGACCGTGGTCAGAGCATCCCAGATGAAGCCCGTGAGCTCACGTGCGACCGCCGCCACCGCTGAGCCGAACGTCGGGAAAGCCTGACGTTCTTCTTGCAATACGCAGGAAACTGTGGTATCATCTCACTTGGCGCAGATACGTGACGCCAAGTCCTCAAGTCAGATACCCACCACCGGGAGTGACATCCAAGCCGAACTGCTACGGGCAGACCACGAACCGCCAATGCCAGTGCCGGGCGCCGCGAGTAACCCCGCGGAAGCTGCTCCGGTACCGGCAGGCCCGGGGTTGTCTTGCCCCCTAGCAGAGAGGACGCACGATGTCGACCCAACGCTCTGCGGGACTGCTCGCTATCCTGAGTCTGGTGTGCATGGCCTGTTCCGCAGTCGCGGCAGGTCCCTCCATCGATGTCCAGTACACTTCACCGCAGGTAGCCATCGAGAACGGGGAGGTCTACTCGAGACTCTCGATGGAGGGAATGCGGACATGCAAGATGCCGGGTGCTCCGGCTATGCCGGTAGAGTACCTGCGATTCGTCATCCCCTCCGACACTCGCGTGGCAGATCTGGTTGTCAGTATCGAGGAACTGGAACTGCCAGGCGACTACCGTGTGGCGCCTGCCCAGCCGGAAGTGCCGATGGGTGAGACACCACGGTGGGTGAGTGAGAACGCGTCTATCTACGAGAGCGACGGACCGTACCCCGCAGTCCGCGTCGAGTACTTGGGAGACGGGTTCCTGGGAGGTTTCAGGATCGCGAGCGTCGCGGTCTATCCGCTGCAGTACTTCCCGAGTAGCAGCCGTCTGGTCCTGGCCACTGACATCTCAGTGGAGCTTGAGCTTGAGCCGGATGCGGACCACTCGCGGCCGCGGTTTCGGATGACCACGAACTCGGATGAGCTCTACCGCAAGGTGGTCGCGGGCATGGTGGAGAACCCCGAGGACGTGGCAGGCCGGCTGTCCGGCGTGGAGATCGTGGACGGCGTGGGACCGGAGGGGTTCCTTCCGCGCTACACGCCTTCGCTCGAAGGCAGCCCGGTCGAGTACGTCATTATCACGAGCGAGGAGTTCGAGCCGTACTTCCAGCCTCTGGCAAACTGGAAGATACGGAAGGGCGTGCCGACGGTCATCCGGACGGTGTCCTGGATCGAGGCCAACTACCCCGGCGGGACCGACCTGTCAGAGCGGGTCCGCTTCTTCATCCAGGACGCCTACGAGTCCTGGGGGACGACCTACGTGCTCATCGGTGGCGATACCAACATCGTGCCCGTGAGGTACGCTTGGACGAACTACTTCAGCGGCGCGTCGCTCTCGACCGACCTCTACTACAGCGACCTGGACGGGAACTGGAACCTGGACGGGGACAGCAAGTTCGGTGAGGGGTACGCTGGCGTAACGTCGCCAGGCGACAGCGTCGACATGTACCCGGACGTCTTCGTCGGCAGGGCGCCGACGGCGAACGCCATCGAGGTCGAGACCTTCGTTACGAAGATACTGGAGTATGAGAAGAGCTCGAATCTCCTCTTTGCCGCGCGCAACCTCTATCTGGCCGAGGTGCTGTTCCCCTACGACTGGGCGCCGGGCGATCTCATCAGCACCGATGGCGCCGGGGATGTTGTGGAACCTGTGCTGCCGCTCCTCCCGCCCGATGTACACCCGGCGCTCGTCTACCAGAACTACGAGCCGTTCCCCGAGTCGTTCGAACTGACGGCGCAGGCGGCTCTGGATTCGATGGATGTCGGCTACAACATCACATCGCACGTGGGTCACGGCAACAAGGACATCCTGCGGTGCAGCCTCAACAACTACATCGCGGTCCAGGACGTCGATGCGCTCACGAACGGCGTCGACAGATCGGGTTTCCTCTGGATGCTGAACTGCACGTCGACCGCCATCAAGTACAACTGCATCGCCGAGCATTTCATGAACAACCCGAACGGCGGTTCGGCGTTCGTCTTTGGCCCGACGGACGTCTGCTTCCCCACGACGGCCAGGGACTACTTGTACACATGGCACGAGCTGCTCTACAGCGGGGTCGAGAGGACCGGCGTCGTGTGCGCGATGTGCAAGATCCCTTACATACCGGAGTCAAGCTACGACAGCACGGACCGCTGGACCCAGATGACCTTCCTTTTCCTGGGCGACCCCGAGTCGCGCCTGTGGACCAAGAGGCCCGTTGCGCTGTCGGCCATTCACGATTCGAGCGTGCCGCTCGGCCCCGTCGACCTCACAGTAACGGTGGTCGACCCCGCGGCCGTGGACAGCGCGTTCATCTGTGTGGTCAAGGACGGTGAGGTCTATACGACCGGCTACACCAATGCATCCGGCCAGGCGGTGCTGTCGTTCACGCCCAAGACCACGGGCACGATGACCATCACCGTCACCGCAAGGAACCACTACCCCTACGAGGACACCGTCGGTGTAACATCGTCCACGGATGCACATCTCACGCTGCGCTCGACGACCGTCGATGATGACGCCGTGGGCGGCAGCGACGGCAACGCCAACGGCAGGGTCGAGGCCGGCGAGACCGTCGAGCTGAACATCACGGTCGGGAACGGTGGCCTGACGGACGCGACAGACGT
This sequence comes from Candidatus Eiseniibacteriota bacterium, assembly GCA_030609365.1. Lineage (GTDB taxonomy): Bacteria > Joyebacterota > Joyebacteria > Joyebacterales > Joyebacteraceae > JALGZG01. Next base: position 50,551 of record JAUWCJ010000006.1, read on the forward strand.
CACGGCGACGCTCAGCACCGTGGATCCGTACGTCACTCTGGTGGATGACGCCGAATCGTTGGGCATTGTGGGCGCATCGAGCCAGGTGGCCTATCCGGCCGCCTTCCTGGTCGCCATCGCGGATTCGTGCCCGAACGACCACGACGTCGTGTTCACGCTCCTGTTCGACGAGCCGGCGCGCGCCAGCTGGACGGACACGTACACGCTCAGAGTGCTCCGTCCGATCCTGACACAGCTCCACAACGACTACGACGACGGCGGCGACGGCATCCCTGAAGTCGGAGAAACGGTCACTCTGACCATCGACATCCTGAACGAGGGCAACGGCGACGCTGACATCGTGAGCGCCGAGCTGAACTACCCGGCGGCCGAGGTATCCATCACCGACAGTCTGGACACTTGGGGCGACATCACCGCGGGTGCGGTCGTCTCGGGCCAGACCGGCTTCGTCTTCACGATCGACTCCGCTATCACGCAGCAGTTCGAACTGGTGCTGACAGATGAGGACGGAAAGACCTGGACCCACGAATTCGACGTGGTGGCGCCGGCCGCGCCCACGACGCTGGACGGCCGGGTCAAGGCCACGACCATCTACCTCACGTGGGACCCTGTGCTTGACTCCGACCTCTGGGGCTACAACGTCTACAGGACGGATCACCCGTACGGCACGTTCATGCCGGCCAACGGGGCCATCATCGAGCGCATCTCGTACTACGAGGACAAGGGGCTGGACGAGGAGCAGATCTATTTCTACCGCGTGGCAGCAGTTGATTCCTCCGGCAACGAGGGTCCCCAATCAGAGACGCTCGAGATAACCACGAACCCGCCTGCGCAGGCCGGATGGCCCCTGATGGGTGGCGAGGCCATGCACGGTTCGCCAGCACTCGCGGACGTGGACCTGGACGGTGACCTCGAGGTGCTTGTGGGATCGGGCGAGATCTACGGCTGGCATCATACCGGTGTCGAGATTCTGGACGGCGACGGCGATCCGAGAACCGAGGGTGTCCTCGCACCGGAAGGCACGGGCGGTTACAGGTCGTCCATTGCCATCGGGCAGCTTGATCATGACCCCTACCCTGAGATGGTCGGAGCGGCTTGGGTTGACGTCGGCCCGGTGGGTACTCCCACCTACGAGGTCTGGGCCTGGAACGCCGAGGATGGAACCGTAGTGGATGGGTGGCCGGTGACCACGAGTCGCCGCTGCTGGGCGACACCCGCTCTCGGGGACCTTGACCACGACGGACTGGACGAGGTCATCCTGCCCAGCGCGAACGGCTACCTGTATGCCTGGAAGGCAGATGGTACCGAGCTGATCGATGGAGACAACAACCCGGCCACTCAGGGCATCTTCGCCTACCTGCGCGCGAGCTTCGCCTACGGTTCGCCGGCTCTGGCCGACCTGGATTACGACCGCGAGCTCGAGATTCTGGTGCCATCGCGCTGCGAAAGCATCTACTGCTTCAACCCGGACGGCTCGCGTGTACCCGGCTGGCCAGTCAACATGGGTGGGTCCGCGCGGAGCTCGATCGCAGTTGGGGACGTCAACAACAACGGGCATCTCGAGGTCGTGGCTGCGGCCAACAACAACGAGGTGCGGCTGCTCTCGGCGGCCGGCGCGACGTTCCCAAACTGGCCCAAGACCTGCGTGCTGAACGACGACTTCTCCTCGTCGCCGACGCTCGCCGACCTGGACGGAGACGGCGACCTCGAGATCATCATCGTGAGCACCGATGACCAGATCCACGTGTGGACCTGGGAAGGAGATACCTATGCTGGCTGGCCGCAGACCATGGCCGGCGGGGCTGGCCCTCCGGAGAAGCGCAGCAGCGCC
>JAUWCJ010000091.1 GCA_030609365.1 Candidatus Eiseniibacteriota bacterium
TAGCTTACGCTGACGCTAACATGAACGCCAATAAAATCATAGGCGTCACCGATCCAACATCTGCGCAGGATGCCAGCACGAAGAACTACGTGGCCATCGAAGGTGTCATCGGGGCAGGGAAGACAACCCTGGCGACGCTTCTCGCAAAGGAATGGGGCGCGCACCTCAAGCTCGAGGTCGTGGAGGAGAACCCGTTTCTCGCGCAGTTCTACCAGGACATGCGAGGCTATGCCTTCCAGACGCAGCTCTTCTTCCTGCTGTCCCGACATCGCCAGCAGTCGGAGCTCAAGCAGTTCGACCTGTTCATGGAGCGTGTCGTCTGCGACTACGTATTCGCCAAGGACCGCATCTTCGCGAACATCACGCTCGACGACAACGAACTGGCGCTCTACAAGCGCCTTGCCGATCTCCTTGAGCGCGAGGTGCCGAAGCCGGACATCGTGGTCTACCTTCAGGCCTCCGTCGACAGTCTTATGGAGCGCATCCGGAAGCGCGGCCGTGAGTTCGAGCGCGACATGTCGACCGAGTACATCAGCACGCTGAACGAGGCGTACAACTACTTCTTCTTCCACTATGAGGACACGCCCTTGATCGTCGTGAACACCGACGATATCAACTTCGTTGAGAGCACCGCGGATTTCGAGGAACTCGCACGCGAGATCGAAGAGCACGACAAGGGAACCGCCTACTACGTTCCGATCGGCACCCGGTCCTGACGCAGCGTCGCGCGTCGCACCGCTCCGCCCACGGGCCATCACCTCACCACTGACAGAGAAAAGCCATGGAACGCAAGAAACGCACCGCGCCAACGATTGCGGCGATGAAGAAGGCGGGGGAGAAGGTCGCCGTTCTCACGGCCTACGATGTCATGACCGCGAAACTGGTCGACGCCGCGGGAGTTGACATGATCCTGGTGGGCGACTCGGCCGCGATGGTCGTCCTCGGGCACGAGAACACCCTGCCCGTGACACTCGACGAGATGGTGATGCTGACGGCCGCGGTCGCGCGTGCCAGAACGGCCGCGCTCGTCGTAGGTGATATGCCGTTCATGTCATATCAGGCCTCCGCGGCCGATGCGGTCCGGAGCGCGGGCCGGATGGTGAAGGAGGGCGGGGCCGGAGCGGTCAAGCTCGAGGGCGGGCGGAAGGTCATACAGAAGATCGAGGGCGTGCTGGACGCCGGGATCCCGGTGATGGGGCACATCGGCCTCACTCCCCAGTCGATCCACGAACTCGGCGGCTACCGCGTGCAGGGCAAGAACGACGAGACGAGGGAGAGACTGCTCGATGACGCGCGGGCGCTGGAGGAGGTCGGGTGTTTCTCTATCGTGCTCGAGGCCATCCCGTGGCAGCTGGGACGCGAGATAACCGAGGCGGTGTCGATCCCGACGATCGGGATCGGAGCGGGGCCACACTGCGACGGCCAGGTGCTCGTGATCAACGACATCATCGGATACACGGACGGACCGGCGCCGAAGTTCGTCCGCGGCTACGGGGACGCGCGCAAGGTGGTCTCGAAGGCCGCCCTTGGGTTCGTCCAGGACGTCAAGTCCGGCGCGTATCCCGACCTCGACGAAAGCTACTGAGCGAAGAGCGACGGGGGTAGAACGGAGAGCGACGGGGGTAGAACGGAGTGGCAGCAGTGGAGATCATCCGCACGGTTCGAGAGATGAGGGAGAGGGCGCGGGCGCTGAGAGCCTCCGGCGCCGTCATCGGGCTCGTGCCGACAATGGGCTACCTTCACGAGGGTCACCTGACGCTGGTCCGGACGGCGCGTGATCTGGCGGACAGTGTTGTCGTGAGCATCTTCGTCAACCCGACACAATTCGGTCCGAGCGAGGACCTCGCCACCTACCCACGCGATCTCGAGCGGGACGTCGCGCTGCTCGAGGACGCCGGCGCCGACATCGTCTTCGCGCCCGAGGCGCCCGACGTCTATCCACGGGGCTTCGCGACCGTCGTGCATGTCCAGAGGCTCGGCGAGAAGCTCTGCGGCGCGTTCCGGCCCGGGCACTTCGACGGTGTCTGCACCGTCGTCGCCAAGCTCTTCGAGATCGTTCGTCCTGACCTGTCCATCTTCGGTCAGAAGGACGGACAGCAGGCCGCCATCATTGAGCGGATGGTCGAGGATCTGGGAATGGACGTGCGGATAATCCGCGGTCCGACGGTACGTGAGTCCGATGGTCTCGCGCTGAGCTCGCGCAATGGCTACCTGAGCGATGAAGAGCGAGCGGAAGCGCCGGTGCTGAACGCGGCGCTCGAGCACGCCCGTTCTCTGTACGATGCCGGCGAGACCGGCGCCTCGAAGGTGCTCGGGGAAGTCCGCGCGATGATCGAGGCGAAGCCCCACGCTGAGGTGCAGTACGTCTCGGCGGTCGACTGGAAGTCGCTTGACGACGTTGCCGAACTCCGGCCGGGAACCATGCTGGTGCTGGCGGTCTTTTTCGGCAAGACAAGGCTCATCGACAACCTGGTGCTCGGGGAGGTGGGAGGAGAGGGATGAACCGACTGTGGGCGCCCTGGAGAATGGAGTACCTGATGTCGGGAAGCTCCGAAGGATGCATCTTCTGCGTGAAGCCTCCTCAGGACGACGACGAGACCAATCTCATCCTCCTGCGGACGCCGCACTCGTTCATCATGTTGAACGCGTACCCCTACAACAACGGTCACCTGATGATAGCCCCGTTCAGACACGTCGGCAGCTTCACCGAACTGACGGCTGAAGAACGCTGCGATGTCATGGACAACATAGCGCACGCGGAGCGCATTCTGGGGCGCGCGTTCTCTCCGCAGGGGATGAACGTGGGCGCCAACCTGGGCCACTGTGCGGGGGCGGGCGTTCCGGGACACGTGCACGTTCACGTCGTGCCGCGCTGGGAAGGCGACACGAACTTCATGCCCGTGGTCGGGGAGACGCGCGTGCTTCCCGAGACGCTGCAGCAGACCTACAAGCGCCTGATGGCGCACCTGGACAAGTAGAGGAGGGGGAGCGTGGCGACGAAGCGGACCGCACGCAAGAGCAAGTCCGGGGGGAGACGCTCGCGCAAGGCGACGCCCTCGTCGGTGCTCTACAGCGTCGGTGTGATCGTCCTTCTGGCGGCCGTCATCTACGTCGCGGTCTCGGTGTACGGACTCGTCGCTCCGCGTCCGAGCAGGGAGGTCGAGTCCGCGGTGCTCGTGCTGAACGGCTGCGGGGCCGAGGACATCGGGCTCTTGACCGCGCGCTATCTACGAGATCGTGGCCTCGACGTCGTGGACTTCAAGAACGCGGACAGCTTCGACTACGAGGAGACGATTCTGGTGGACCGCGCTGGTGACATGGGCGCGGCCCTGGAGGTCGCGCGGATGCTCCGCATTCGGAACGTCATCCAGCAGATTCCGGCGACGCCGCTGGAGGACATCATCATCATCGTGGGTGCCGACCACTCCTGGCTTGCAGAGGGCTGAGCAAGCCAGCCTCACACGAAAGAGACCTGCCGCCTTCGGGCGGCAGGTCTCTCTTCGTATTTGAACACCGGCCCGGTCCTGAGGCGCGCGCGCGTTTTCTCTAGAAGAACGAGTCGCGGTAGTCGTTGATCTCTGCACCGGCCATGAGATCTTCCAGCCACGCGGAGAACACCTGCATCTGCTCGCGCTGGAGGAGCTGTCCGCGCAGCGAAGCCTCCTGCTCGGTGAACTCCTGCTGGTTCGCGGCCGTCTTTTCCTCGACGCGTATCACGTAGTAGCGATTCGGATTCTCGACGTGAACGACTCCGCTCGTCTCTGACGTTCGGAGGCCGAAGCTGGCGCCGACGAATGCGTTGCCGTTGCCGATACCCGGCACGTAGTCCTTCCTTGAGAAGGGCTGCGACTGTATGACCGGGTAGTCACTCGCGGCCGCAGCGTCCTCCAGATGCTGACCGGAGCTGACCGCCGCCGCTATCTTCTCGGCGATGACCAACGCGGCGTCGCTCTGACGTTCTATGGTGAGGGCCACCGCGGCGGGGTGCTCGGGACTCTCTCCTCTGAGCTCGCCGGCGAGGTCGTCGTAGGTCGGAAGGACGCTCGAAAGTTTCTCCGCGACCTCGAACATGTAGTACGCATCGGCGGTAACGTACGGACCGACCGGTGTGCCCACCACGCCATCGAACGCGAGCTTCACGGCGGGCCTCAGATCACCGACCGCGGGGATGTGGCGCCCGTCCACGAAGGGGCTGGTGGCCTTGATGTCGTAGCCGAGTGCTTCGGCGGCGGCCATGAGTCCGTCCGTCTCGGTCAGCGCCGAGAGTTCTCTCAGAGCGCTCTCGAGTTCGACGAGCGTCTGCTCGCTGGGTCTCATCTCTATCAATATGTGTCGCGCGTGGACTTGGAGTTCCCCGTTCTCGGTCTTCCTGTCCTCGATCTTGATGATGTGGTAGCCGAACCGGGTCTTGACGGGGTCACTGACCTCGCCGACCTCGAGTGCGAACGCGACCTCCTCGAACGCCGCCTCCATGGCGCCGCGGCCGAAGAAGCCGAGGTCGCCGCCCTGCGGTCCGCTCGGTCCCTCGGAGTAAACCCTGGCGAGCTCCGCGAAGTCCTCGCCCTTCCGGACGGCCGAGGCCAACTCCTCGAGCCTCAGAACTATGTCGTCTTCGTCCTCCGGCGTCGTGATCTTCGGGAGGTCCACGAAACTGAGGATGACCATGGCCGGTCGCTCGAAGTCCGCTCTGTGAGTCTGGAAGTACTCGCGGGCTTCCTCCTCGGTCGGCTTCAGCGCTTCCCGGTCAAGCCGGCGCGGGTCAATGCCAACGAAGGAGACGCGGACCTTCTCGTTCCGCGCTACGAACTCGTCCCACAGCTCGTTGTCGCTGATCATCGCGGCCGACTGGATCTCGCGCTGGAGTGTCTGGCGCTGGATCGAGCTTCTGTAGTAGTCGGCGACACCATCCCAGCGCTCGGGGTGCATCTGGATCTCGCGGTGATACGCGTCGAAGCTGAAGTTCCCGTTCTCGTCCTGGAAGGCAGGCGACTGGTACACTGACTGTGGGGGGTTGTGCCAGAGGATGTCGAAGACCGCCTGGTCGGGCACGTCGATGCCCAGCCTGGCGATCTCATTCGTGACGAGGATGTCGGTCACCATCGAGTTCCAGGTTTCCTCCCGGATGGCGTCCCGCGTGGCGTCCGAGACCTCTGAGCCGCTGCGCTGCGCGTAATCGACGATCCTCTGTCTGTACTCCTCGGAGAAGTCGCGGTACTGAATGGGCACGCCCTCGACGACACCTATGAGTCCCTGCTCGGGCACCTGGCCCCGGTTGCGGCGGCTGCGTCCGAATATGGTGCCCGCGCCGATACTGACGATGAAGGCGATAGCCGCTACCCACAGGAAGACCTTCATTTTCGAGCGGAGCTTGTCTAGCATCAAAATGGCGCCTCCGTGCGTGGTTGATCTCCAACGGGTTGCTCTCTATATGAACTGGTTCGAGCCCCCGCGTCGAGGGCTCGGCGCGATCCCAGACCGGCGGACCACTACAACCTCTTGAAGATACCACGGGCAGGGGCTTCAGGCAAGCCGAATGTAGGAGTTTCAGGTTGACTGCGGCCTATACAGCTGGTATCTTCTATCGTTTGATACAATCCAGCATTGAATCACGGTTGGGTACGCTCGATTCCTTGGGAAGGACGCACCATGAAGTCGTTGTCACCAGACAAGATTCGCAATATCGCCCTGGTCGCTCACGGCGACGCGGGCAAGACGACCCTGGCAGAGGCGATGCTGTTCGTCGGTGGGGCCGTGTCACGCATGGGCAATGTGGACGATGGCTCCTCCGCCCTGGATTTCGCCGAGAACGAGAAGAAACGGCAGATCACCATCAATCTGGGGTTGGGGCACTGCATCTGGAACGGGACGAAGATCAACATCCTCGATTGTCCCGGGTATGCCGATTTCTACGGCGACGTCAAGGCCGGGCTTCGCGTGTCCGACGGGGCCATCGTGGTTCTCGCCGCCCCGGCGGGCGTCGAGGTCGGCACCGAGCTCGTGTGGCAGTTCATTGAATCATCCGGCAAGCCGCGCATGATCTGCATCAACAAGATGGACAAGGAGCACGCCGACTTCCGGAAATGTCTGGACTCTGCCGCCAGTGCGCTGGGAGCGCGCGTCGTCCCGGTCGTGATCCCGATAGGCGCCGGCGCTGGTTTCAAAGGTGTCATCGATCTCGTCGAACAGAAGGCTTACATCCCGGACGGTTCCGGGAAATCCAAGAAGGAAGACATCCCGGCCGACATGGCCGACGAGGTGGCCGAGCTCAGATCCCAGCTGGTCGAGGCTGCGGCCGAGTCGGACGAAGCGTTGATGGAGAAATTCTTCGGGGACGAGGAACTCACACCGGATGAGATACGCGGGGGACTCAGGGCCGGCGTTGCCGCCGCGACCATCGTGCCCGTCGTGGCAACCGTTGCGACCTCGGTCGCCGGTGTCGAGCGGCTCCTGAATCTGGTGGCGGGAGTCATGCCCGCGCCGGCGGACGCTCCCGAGGTTCTGGGGACGAAGCCAGGCGGAGAGGACGAGGTCACGCTTGCCGCCACTCCGGACGCGCCGTTCTCGGCCCTGGTCTTCAAGACCGTTTCAGAGCAGCACGTCGGCGAGCTTCTCTTCTTCCGCGTCTACTCCGGGACGATAAGCTCGGGGACCGACGTCCTGAACTCGACCGAGAGCGAGAGCGAGCGCATGGGTAGTGTCTACGCCATGATCGGGCACGACCGCAAGGAGATGGAGGCGGTCTCGGCCGGCGACATCGCGGGCGTGGTCAAGCTCAAGATCACCTCCACGGGCGACACGCTGTGCACGAAGGCGGCCCCCATCGTGTTGCCTCCCGTCGTGTTCCCGAAGCCCGTGCTGTCCGAGGCGGTGATGTCGAAGACGAAGGGCGACGAAGAGAAGATAGCGACCGGGCTCGCGAGGCTGCATGAGGAGGACCCGACCTTCACGGCCGGCTACGACCGAGTTATCAAGCAGACCATCATCTCCGGACTGGGCGTCCTTCACCTCGATGTCATGGTCGAGAAGTTGAAGGACAAGTTCGGCGTCGAGCTCGAGCGCGAGAAACCGAGGATCCCGTTTCGTGAGACGATTCGGGCGACGGCGTCGGCCGAAGGCAAATACAAGAAGCAGACTGGTGGACGTGGCCAGTTCGGTGTCGCGTGGCTCAGGCTCGAGCCTGTCGAGCGCGGGTCCGGATTCGAGTTCGCCAACGAGGTCGTGGGCGGCTCCATTCCCACCAAGTTCATCCCGGCCGTCGAGAAGGGCGTCAAGGAGCGGATGGAGGCGGGCGTGCTGGCCGGCTATCCGGTCGTCGACGTCAAGGTGGCGGTCTACGACGGCAAGTTCCATCCCGTTGACTCCAACGAGAACGCGTTCAAGATGGCGGGGTCCATCGGCTTCCGGCTCGCGGCGGCCGAGGCCAAGCCAGTGCTTCTGGAGCCCATCTACAGCATCACGGTGACCGTGCCTGACGAGTATCTCGGTGACGTCATGAGCGACGTGTCGTCGCGCCGTGGGAAGATCCGCGAGACGGGGCAGCAGGGCCGTTATCAGGTGGTCACCGCGCAGGTGCCGTTGGCAGAACTCTACAAGTACTCGACGCACCTCCGGTCCATCACGCAGGGCCGCGGCTTCTACGAGCAGGAGTTCTCGCACTACGAGCAGGTGCCGGGCGACGTCCAGGCGAAGGTCGTTGCCGAGTCCGAGAAGGCGGAAGAAGACGCGTAGCACACGAGACATCGTCGCAGCATGTCACGGGCGGTCCTTGACCCAGCGACGCCCGGACAGGGAGGACAGATATGTCGGGACACTCCAAGTGGGCCAGTATCAAGCACAAGAAGGGCGCCCTTGACGCCAAGCGTGGCAAGATCTTCAACCGCCACGCCCGGCTCATCGAGGTGGCGGCGCGCTCGGGTGGTGCTGATGTCGATATCAACGTCAGGCTCCGCGCAGAGGTGCAGGCCGCGAAGTCGGCGAACATGCCCAATGATAAGATCGATAAGGCCATCGCGAAGGGCGCGGGGCTGATCAAGGGCGTGATCTACGAAGAGGCGGTCTACGAGGCCTACGGTCCGGAGGGCGTGGCGCTCATGATCGATACGCTGACGGACAGTAAGAACCGGACCGTCGGTGAGATCCGCAATATCCTGGGTAAGCACAACGGACACATGGGTGAGAGTGGAAGCGTCGCGTGGAACTTCACGCAGAAGGGCGTGATCACCGTCCTGTCCGAGGGCCACGACGAGGACAGCATCCTCGAGGTCGTGCTTGAGGCCGGCGCCGAGGACCTCAGCACAGAGGGCGACAGCTTCGAGATAACGACCGACCCGAAGGACTTCGCCGCCGTGCGCGACGCCCTGAACGCGGCCGGCATCACCCCGAGCCACTCCGAGGTCACGCGCATCCCCGGATCGACCGTTCAGCTGGATGAGGACACCGCGCGCAAGGTCCTGAAGCTGATAGACATTCTCGACGACCACGACGACGTCCAGAACGTCTCCGCGAACATCGATATCTCCGATGAGATAATGGAGACCCTCAAGAACGAGGGGTAGCGCTGTGCCCGGCAAGGTGCTAGTGCTCGGAATCGACCCCGGCAGCATCGTGACGGGGTTCGGGCTGGTCGAACAGGACGAAGGCCACATGAGGCTCGTGGCCTGGAGCAGCGTGAGGACCTCGTCCAAGGCGCCGCTGGCCGAGCGGCTCAGCAGGATCTACGCGGAGACCGTCCGGGTGATCGACGAGCATCGGCCCGACGAGGTCGCCGTCGAGAACGTCTTCCAGGCAAAGAACGTCAGGTCCGCGCTTAAGCTGGGCCACGCGCGCGGGGTGACGCTGCTCGCCGCCGCCCAGGCGGAACTTCCCATCTCCGAGTACGCGCCGCGCGAGGTGAAGCAGTCGGTCGTAGGCACAGGATCGGCGACAAAACTCCAGGTCGCATCGATGGTCGAACGGCTTCTGGGGCTCTCGGGGCAGAAGCTGCTCGAGGACGAGTCCGACGCTGTGGCCGTCGCCATCTGCCACTTCCACAAACGAGACAACAGGACCGCGCCCGCATGATCTCAGAACTTAGGGGTAGCCTTCTCAGAAGAAGCCCGGCCGGCGTGGTTGTCGACGTCGGAGGCATCGGGTTCAGCATGCTCGTTCCTCTGTCGACGTTCCGCGAACTGGGCGATGAGGGGTCGGACGTGCACCTCTTCACGTATCTCCACGTCAGAGAGGATGCCCTCGACCTCTTCGCTTTCATCACGGAGGCCGAACGCTCCATTTTCCGGGCGCTGATATCGGTCTCGGGCATCGGTCCGAAGCTCGGTCTCGCCGTGCTGTCGGGGTTGTCCCCCGAGGTCTTCCATCGGGCCGTGGTCGAGGAGGACATGGGGCTTCTGACCAGCGTTTCCGGGATAGGGAAGAAGACGGCTCAGAGGATGATAGTCGAACTCAAGGACAGGTTCTCCGGCCTCGACGTCTCATCGATCGGCGGCGCCGGAGGTGGGAGAGAGGACACGGGCGACGCGGTTCGCGCGCTCATATCGCTGGGCATGAACCGGAACACCGCCCGCGAGGCCGTGCTGCGCGTGCAGAGCGAGGCCGGCTGCGATCTGCCGGTGGAGGAACTGGTCAGACGTGCGCTCAGGAGGGGAGCTTAACGGATGAGCAAGACGACCGGGCGCGTGACCGCACCCGCCCCTTCCAGCGACGACGTCAGGTTCGATACCAAGCTCCGGCCGTCGAGCTTCAGCGAGTTCGTGGGCCAGGAAAACCTCCTGAAAAATCTGAGGATCTTCATCCAGGCTGCGCGGAAGCGCGAGGAGCCCCTGGACCACTGTTTGTTCTACGGGCCGCCGGGCCTGGGCAAGACCACGCTGGCGTATATCATTGCCACGGAGATGGGGACCGAGCTTGTCTCGACCTCGGGGCCGGTCATCGAGCGCGCCTACGACCTGACGGGCATACTCACGAACCTCAAGCGTGGTGACGTCCTCTTCATAGACGAGATTCACCGTCTCCAGCATGTGATCGAGGAGTATCTCTACCCCGCGATGGAGGAGTTCTCCGTCGACATAGTCCTGGACAAGGGACCGTCCGCCAGAAGTGTCAAGCTCAACCTGGAGCACTTCACGCTCGTGGGTGCGACGACCAGGGCCGGGCTCCTGACGTCTCCGCTCAGGTCGCGCTTCGGCGTGGCGCAGCGGCTGAACTACTACGTCCCGGAGGAGCTGGCGCAGATAGTGCGGAGATCGGCCGGGATTCTCGGTGTACCCATCACGGATGACGGCGCCCTCGAACTCGCGAGGCGGGCGAGGGGGACCCCCAGAATAGCAAACAGGCTGCTGCGTCGCGTGCGCGACTTCGCGGAGGTGGAGGGCGACGGGCGCGTCACAGCGGAGGTCGCTCACGAGTCGCTCCTGAAGCTCGAAGTAGATGAGCGCGGGCTCGACGAGATGGACCGGCGCATCATGGAGGCTGTCATCAGGCGCTTCAGCGGCGGGCCGGTCGGTGTGAAGAGCCTGGCCGTGGCGGTTGGCGAGGAAGCCGAGACCATCGAGGAGATCTATGAGCCGTTCCTGATCCAGGAGGGGCTTCTCAAGAGAACGTCGCGAGGGCGAGAGGCGACGCCCGCGGCTTACGAGTATGTCGGGGAGGGTACTGGGTCGGGGGAGCAGAAGAAGCTTCTCTAGGGGCGGCGGGGGGGGGGGG
>JAUWCJ010000018.1 GCA_030609365.1 Candidatus Eiseniibacteriota bacterium
CGAGGGTTCGATCGGGACGGCGACAGCCTACTTCGCCGGCGGCTGCTTCTGGGGGATGGAGCATCTGCTGCGGGACGTGGACGGCGTGACGGACGTGCGTTCAGGCTACATGGGCGGACACACGGAGAAGCCCACCTACCACGAAGTGTCGAGCGGTCGCACAGGACACGCGGAGACGGTGGAGGTGGTGTACGACCCGACGCGCGTGACGTTCGAGGAGCTTGCGAGGCTTTTCTTCGAGATTCACGACCCGACGCAGGTCGACAGGCAGGGCCCCGACATGGGCTCGCAGTACCGTTCAGCGATTTTCTATTCGGGCGAGGAGCAGAAGCTGACGGCCGAGCGGCTCATCGGTATCCTCAAGGAAAAAGGCTACGACGTCGCGACAGAGGTGAGCGAGGCCGCTTCCTTCTGTGAAGCTGAAGATTACCACCAGGACTACTACGAGAAATCGGTCGGTCGTCCGTACTGCCACACCCGCCAGAAGCGGTTCTAGAGCGAAGAAGAGCCGCTTCAATCCGCATCAGGACTTGACTTGATTGGCCCCAGGCGCAATCCTAGGCCTGCCCCAGGGGAGACCAGAGGTCTGCTCCCACAGAGGCCTGTCCTGAAGTACTGATGCGAGGTGCCCCATGACGAGTGAGATACGCAAGCTTCTAGAAGAGATGGTTGAACGCAGAGCGTCCGATCTTCACCTCACCCCGGGCGTTCCGCCCCAATTCAGGATCGACGGGACTCTCGTTCCGTGCGATTGTCCGCCCCTGAACCCGCTCGAGAGTCGTGAGCTTTCCTATGCGATGATCGACGAGAAGAAGATAGCCAGGCTGGAGGCGGAGAAGGGCCTCGACACCTCGATCAGCGTCGAGGGGTTGGGACGATTCCGACTTAACATCTATTTCCAGCGGGGAAGCATCGCCGCCGCCGTCCGGCACCTTCCATGGGAGATCCCCCCCCTGGAGGACCTCGGGGTTCCCCTCATTATGAAGGACTTCTGTGAAAAGATGAACGGCCTCGTGCTCATCAGTGGTCCCACGGGCTCCGGTAAATCGACCACGATGGCCTCGATGATCTCCTACATCAACAACCACAAGAACGTGCATGTCATTTCGATCGAAGACCCGATCGAGTACCTGCACCGTCACAAGTTCTCCATTGTGAACCAGCGCGAGGTCGGTCGCGACGCCCCGTCGTTCGCATCGGCGGTCCGGCAGGTTCTGCGACAGGACCCGGACGTCATCTGTATCGGTGAGATTCGAGACCTGGAGACGGTCCGCACCGCGCTGACGATGGCCGAGACGGGGCACCTCGTGATGACGACGGTGCATACGAGCGAGGCGCCTCAGGCGATCAGCCGACTCGTCGACATCTTCCCACCGCACGAGCAGCAGGGTGTGAGGACCCAGATATCGCTGTCGCTTCAGGCCGTTCTTGTGCAGCAGCTGCTTCCTGACGCGGGCGGGGTGGGCCGCGTGCTCGCCACGGAACTCATGGTCGCCAATGCGGCCGTCAAGAACCTCATCCGCGAGAACAGCCTCCAGCAGCTCCGGTCCGCGATCGAGACGGGCGCGCCAGACGGCATGCACAGCATGAACGTCGCGCTGCTCAGACTGGTGTCAGAGGGACGCCTCACGACAGAGAACGCCGTAAGAGCTTCGAACGACGTCAAGGGGATAATGCGCGACTTGGAGAATCAACCGAGGGGACGTCGCGGGCGCAAGTAGCGGCGCACGGCCCACGACGGACTAGCGTGGCCCGAACACCGGGCGGAGCACACGCCCCTCCAGAAGCTGAATGAACGCACCATCGTTATGACCGAACGCCACGTGTACGCCGCGGCCTTGATCCGCGGCGTGCGCCTGTACGGGTGCGCGCACGGTGCGGCCCCTATCGGACCCGTTCCCGACGACATCAACACGCATGTCGTGCGTCTCAAGAATGCCCGGCACGAGTGCTGCAGCGACGGCGAGCGGGTCGTGCATGTAGCCGCCATCCAGCCCTGATTCGTCGAACTGGAAGTCCATGTAGTGGTCGATCGCGCGGTGGAGGATCGCGGACACGTCCCTGCCCGGACGCTCCAGGGGGAGGCCACGCGCTCGCTCGTGCGCCGTGAGGGCGCTCCTTGTGAGCACCGCGCCCGTGGTTGCATCGAGCGGGACGAGTGTTATGTCGAGCCCGGAACCAAGGACCAGAGCGGCGGCCTCCGGATCGACGTAGATATTGAACTCAGCCACGGTGCCGGTGTTCCCGGGTGCGTCGAAAGCGCCTCCCATGATAATGATCCTGGCGTAGGCCGCGACGGCGTCAGGGTCCGCCCGAAGGGCCAGAGCTACGTTGGTCAGGGGGCCCGTGGTGACGAGAGTGACCTCGCCGGGGTGCTCCATCGGGAGGCGGGTGAGAAGTTCAAAGGCCGGTTCGTCGATCGCGTTTGTGGCGGGTGCTGGGAGCGAGCCCGCGTGTCCTCCCAGACCGTCGGCGCCATGGACCTCCTGTGCGGTCAGGAGACTCTTCACGAGGGGCCGGTCGGAACCGGCGGCCACCACGGCGTCGCCGCCCAGAAGTTCATTGAGAAGCAGGCAGTTGCGGGTGCAGACGTCGACTGGAGCGTTGCCCGCCACGGACGTGATAGCCAGGAGTTCCACCTCCGGCGAACCCGCGGCCAGCACTATCGCAATGGCGTCGTCGATGCCCGTGTCCATATCCATAACCATTTTCATCGCAGGAACTCCCGCCACGACATCGTGGGCACAAACCCCAGAAGGTCTTCCAGCCGGCTTGATGATACGAGGCTCCCGAATTCCGGCACGTCCTTGCTCACGGGAACGTCAGGGAAGAAATCGTGGATCAGCCGTGCCGTCGGCACGACGGTTCCGTTGTCCGGCGCGGCGACGTAGGCGGCGTGGAAACCCGGAGCGATATCGAGCGTCAGCGCCCGCTCGACCGCCCGGGCCAGATCGTCCCCGTGCACGTAGGCCCACAAGCCGTCCGACCACTCCGCCGGCGCGCGCGTCAGAAGGCGTAGCTTCTCATATTCCTCGGGCACCCAGACCCATGGTGGGCGAAGGCTGATCACGGTGGTCGTTTTCCCGGCCTCTCTAGCGAGCACCGTCTCTGCCAGGAGCTTGCTCCGACCGTAGGCCTCTGTCGGCGCCAGAGGGTGGGCCTCGTCCACGGGGAGGTAGTTGGGCCTAACACGACCTTGCGAGAACACGAATCCGAGGACCGAGTCGCTCGATATGAACACGACACGTCGCACTCCCGCACCGTTGGCCGCAAGCGCGATGTTTCTTGTGCCCTCGACGTTGACGTTCATAATATCGTCCTCGGGACCGAACGTCGGCCCCGGTATCGCTGCCGCATGGACGACGGCCTGAGCGCCTTCAATGGCACGGCTCAGGGCAACAAGATCGAGGATGTCCGCGTGTGAGTAATGGACAGGAAGTGCCGGTTCGCCGGGTGAACGCCCGACCCCGGTGGGCCTGAGATCCCAGGTGTGGGTCCCGGGGTCGGAGAGGTCGACATTGACTACGTCGTGACGCTCCGCCAGACGACGGACGATGGCGCGGCCCACGAGTCCGCTTCCGCCGGTGACGGCGATTCTCATCCGCTCACGGCCCTGGTCACTTCGACGGCCGTCTTCCCGAACACAGCTATCTGTAGAAGGACGTAGATGGCGCCACCGATGACGCCGCCGACATTGAACGAGACGTGCGCGGCGATGGCGGGCAGGATGCTCCCCGTCCGCTCGCGCTGATAGGCGGCGACTAACCCTAAGAAGAAGGCGAACACCACTACGATGTACGTAGTCAGGAACGACGTGCCCGTTGCCAGCAGGATGATGTGCATGACGGCGAAGAAGACGGCACTCATAATGACCGGGAGGCTTATCCGCAGGTGGAACACCGAGAACCCGCGATCCATAAGAGGCTCCAGATAGCTCTGCACGTAGCCCCGAACCAGGATCTCCTCCGCGACGCTGGCGAGGACCCACACCAGCAGAACGATCTGCACGAAGCTCAACCCCTTGAGCGGGCTCATCCCCCCCGCGCGGGCGGTGAGGGTCACGCTGGACGCGAGAGTTCCCAGGATGACGCCCCATATGATCCCGGCGCGGTATCCTCCCCCGACCTTTGGTCGTGTGAAGCCGAATCTCGACGGGTCGCCGGTGGACGACGCGAGTACGAGGATCAGCGAGACGGCGAGCATGATGGCGTAGTTGATGAACACGCTCATCCACTCGGGCGACCCCTCAACGGCCAGGTACTGCACGGCCCGCGAGCAACCCCAGGAGGCGAAGAGGACCACGATACCCAGGAAGATCGCGCTGATGACAAGCGATGTGGCGTCACTAGTCCTCTTGTCTAACCGGTCCATCGCCTACCTCCGCTTCCTGCGACCCGGCGGTCCGGGCCACGCCTACTCGCCGACGAACTGCACGATGATCTCGCGGCTTCGGGGGCGGTCGTCGAAATCAATAAGCACGACCTGTTGCCACGTTCCGAGACACAGCTCCCCGCTGACGAATGGAACAGACAAGCTCGGGCCCAGCAGGGCGGAGCGGACGTGGCTGTGTCCGTTTCGGTCTCCCCATCGGAGGTGATGCCGCCAGTCGCGTCCCTTGGGAGCGATCGCCTCCAGGACCTCCTGTAGATCAGCCACGGCCCCGGGCTCGAACTCTATCGTCGTTATGCCGCCCGTCGATCCAGCCACGAACAGAGTGGCGACGCCGTCCGTGAGGCCGCTCCTTCTGAGGCCAGCCGCCAGCTGTTCCGTGAGGTCGACCGTATCACCGTCGCCGCTCGTTTGGCGGCGGATGGTGGCCGTTACCACTGGCATGAGGGTTCGCCCCTACGAATGATGTCTTGATTGTACTCCCACTGTGACGAGAGCGGGACAAGCCGACCCGTTCCCGCCCCGCGACTGTCAGGATACAACGGGCGAGTGGTGAAGTCGAGGGGGGTGAGCAACCCCCTCCAGGGCGCAGATAGGTCCATTCCGTGACCATAGTTGGGCACGTCGCGGCGCGCTTAATGAGGAGTACGGCAAGACAGTCGGTATGGGTTCGGTCTGTGGCGTTTGGCCTCCCGCGTTCTGTACGGTCGAGCAACGGCAAATCCATCAATTCTGAACGGCGCGTCAGCTTGCCGGCTGTTCCCGCTGTGAGTGCAGTACGCGAGTGCTATATTAGGAAAGATGTGGTATGCTATATGTCATCAACCACACGATATCTACTGTACGGTGTGCCGTCCGGTGCTGGAGAGCCGCTGTAGTGCCGGCTGACCCGCCCCTGCTGATGGAACCGAGGTGACACGAATGAAACCAAGGCTGACAACCTGTGCACTCGTTGGAGCAGCGCTCCTGCTCTTCGCCCCAGCGAGCCTCGCGAGAATCGTGGACGAAGCGCCCGAGCGGCAGGCCCATCGCCTGGAGGAACCGCTCTTCCGGGAGACAGATCTGGCACCGACGAGACTTGAGACGCTCTGGATCTTCGATGCCGACTTCTCCGACCTCGTCGGCGACAACGCCGGGTGGACGGCGCACGATAGAAGCGGCACGCTCGGGGTGGCCAACTGTTGGCATCACGATACCATCCGCATCAATGGTTTCACCCATCTGGGCGACAGCACCTGGTGGTGCGGCACTTACAACGACTGCTGGTGTCAGCCGCGCGGCTACGGCAATGACTGGACGCAGATCCTCGAGCGGCACTTCACTGAGGCCAGCGGTCTCACGGGAACCCTGACGCTCGAGTACGACCAGCGCTTCGCGATGGAGAAGGACTACGATTACGGCTACGTCGATATCCGCTCCTCCGCGACCGGTGACACCTGGCTCACGGTCGCAATGGTCAACAACCCAGGCTTCGCCGGGACGCCCGGTATGTCTCAGGATTGGGACAGCGTGAATCCCGCGGGCGGGGGGCACATGTCGGTCGATATCTCACCGGAGGCCATGGGCGTCGAGTTCGACCTGAGGTTCCGGTTCGAGTCGGATGGCGCGTACTCGAGTCAGGATGAGTACAACACGCCGCCCCTAGACCCCGTCCTCGACGGCGCGTGGCAGTTGGACAACATCACGCTCAAGGACGACGGCGTGCCGATCTTCACCGATGACGCCGAGTCCGGTGACCCGTGGACACACGACGACGTGATCACATCCGGTCAGATAGGCACGACGTTCTGGCGCGGGCAGTACGGCATAGACTTCGTGACGGGACGCGGCTTCACATGTGACGAGCGCCCAGTAGGCAGCTGGATGTACGCTGCGGTCGACCCGTTCACCAGCACAATGGTGGACGGTGAACATGCGTGGCTCGTCAGCCCGCCCATCGATATCAGTGGCGGGTTGACTCTCATCGGTCAGTGGGACCAGTGGGTCGACCTGCCGAGGCCGACGAACGACATCTTCAACCTGTCGCTGGCTTCGAACGACCTGTATGCATGCGTGACCGATCCCGCCGGGTTTGCTGATGAGAGCCCCGGCTGGTGGTACGGCGGTCCGTTCTGGGGCACGTGGACGGACGACTGGGGGGCGTTCGCCGGCAACGACTGGCTGGCGATTCGGTGGGAGCTCGAGAATAGCGATCCGCCGAGCGAGCCACACATGGGTGGCATCTTCGTCAACCGCCAGAAGGTCGGTTTCGTCTCCGGCGACCCGGGAACGCAGTTCACGCGCGACCAATGGAACTCTTTTCACGATTGGTTCCAGGACGACCTTGCTGGCGCGCTCGAAGGGGAGGCCCAGATCCAAGTCAGCGACAACGACGGCATTTCGTCGCTGTATCTCGTTGCTTCGAACGACGGTGGCTCCTCGTGGAACTCGTACGCGTGTGCCGAAGGAGATCCCGACCACTGGACGGCGCCGCCGCCGACGGCGGAGCTGGTTCCTCAGTCGGTCATCTGGTACTACTACGAGGCCACCAATGGGGCGGCGAACGTGTCCGTGTATCCTCCAGGGGCCCCGGACGACCACTTCGAAATGTCCATTCTTCCGATCAATGGTTCGATCGCATCGCCGGGGATCCTCCTGGTCGACAAGCACAATAGGAATATCCCCGGGGAGCATCGCGACTACGGCGTCACGGCGCAGCAGTACTACGAAGAGGCGCTGTCCGAGCTCGGGTACGACTGGGATGTGTATGACGTGGAGGTTCCGTCGGGCACTACGGCGCAGTCGGATGGTCCGGACGCCTCTGGCTACAAGTACTACGACACCCAGATCTGGTTCACGCACACGTTCGACACCTACACGATCAAGAGGTACGATCAGGCCAACCTAATCCAGTGGCTGGGCGAGGGGGCAGAGGGAAAGGAGCGGAATCTCCTTCTGACGGGGAACAACATCAGCTACGAGCTCATCACAGGAGGGCTTGACACGCTCGGGTTCTTCGGAACCTGGCTGGCATCGGAATTCGTGTCTGATGGCGTCGGCGTCGTTACAGTCGACAGCGTGCCGGGGCTCATCGACTACGCAGGGGGATACGACTTCGTTACAGACGGCGGGTCCATCCTCCAGGGCGGCTGCCCGGTCCTCGCCTACTTCGACGTCATACAACCGGCAGAAGGAGTAGCGGGCGCAGAGCTCGTCGCCGAATACGAAAAGCTGGACATGTCGCGTCTCCCGGTGGGGGTGGCGTACACGCACGCCACGGACAACTACCAGACCGTGAACCTCGGGTTCGGGATCGAATTCATGGTCGGTGACCTGCAGCCCAACGGGTACTTCGCAGATGGCAGCTCCCACCGGAAAGACCTCCTCTGGAACATCCTGAACTACTTCGGGAAGACCTCCCCCCAAACCTATCTCGTGAAGGACGACGGGACCGGCGACTTCGCGACCATCCAGGATGCCCTGAATACTGCCGCTGACGGCGACACGATCGAGCTGGCGGCCGGCACATTCACGGGAGCAGGGAACAGAGACATAGATTTCGGGGGCAAGGCCGTGGTCCTTCGATCCCAGGATGGGGACCCGATGACGTGCATGATCGACTGCGAGTCGGCCGCGCAGGGGTTCGTCTTCGCCTCAGGGGAAACCCTCAGCTCTGTTGTCAAAGATATCACTGTCACGAACGGCGCGGGCGTATTCGGAGGCGCTGTGACGTGCACGGGTGCATCTCCCACCCTCATCGGCTGCCGCTTCGTCTCGAACAGCGCCACAGAGGACGGAGGCGCCCTCTATGGTTCGAATTCCTCGGTCACTGTCGACGCCTGCTTGTTCCTGAACAACCTCGCAACCGATGACGGAGGGGCCGCGAAGTTTGAGGTCGGATCCTCCCCGGCCTTCACCGACTGCGAGTTCATCGGCAATACCGTCGTCGACGACGCGGGTGCCGTGCAGACATACGCCTCGACACCGTCGTTCGATCACTGCCTCTTTGCGGAGAACCAGTCGGGCGACCACGCCACTCTGATCATCGGTGAGGACTCCGGGGGAGCCGTGACGAGTTGCACGTTCGTGGCCAACGAGGGAGGGACCAGCGGGTGCTCGGGCATCGCGGTTCAGGGCGCCGGCTCGACGTGCGACATCGACAATACGATTATCGCGCTGGGCACCTACGGCGAGGCCGTGTTTGAAGCGACCGGCGGGATTGCGACGCTAACGTGTTCGGACCTGTACGGAAACTCGGGCGGCGACTGGATCGACGGTATCGCGGATCAGCTGGGTATCGACGGAAACTTCTCCGAGGACCCCATGTTCTGCGATCCTACGGGCGGGTACTACGAGCTGCACGTGTCGTCACCGTGTGCCGACGCCCCGGCGTGCGGACTCGTTGGTGCCCTCGGCGTCGGGTGCGGGTATGAATGGCTGGTGAACCCCGAGGGGACCGGGGACTTCCCGACGATCCAGGACGCCGTCAATGCGGTCGCTCCAGGGGACACGATCGAGCTTGCGAGCGGGACGTTCACAGGGACGGGCAACCGCGATATCGATTTCCTCGGGAAGGCGATCGTCCTGAGATCGG
Source organism: Candidatus Eiseniibacteriota bacterium (assembly GCA_030609365.1). Classification (GTDB taxonomy): domain Bacteria; phylum Joyebacterota; class Joyebacteria; order Joyebacterales; family Joyebacteraceae; genus JALGZG01. The sequence continues at coordinate 8,963 of JAUWCJ010000018.1, forward strand.
CTGCCGGCGACCCCGACTTGTGCACGATAGACTGCGAGGACGCAGGCAGAGCGTTCTACTTCCATAGCGGGGAGGACACGACCACCGTTGTGATGGGCATCACGATTCGGAACGGGAACATGTCCGGTTTCGAAGAACGCGGGGCAGCCGTCTTCTGTGATGCTTCGTCTCCCAAGTTCGTCAGCATGGTGATGACGGAAGGCGTCTCCTTCTATGGGGGCGGCATGAGCTGCCTCAATGGCTCAGCACCAGTCCTCGACCACGTGGTCTTCTCCAACAATTACTCCAGCCATTCGTCGGGGGGCATGCAGCTCACCGGCCCAGCCGTCCTGCGCTACGTGGACTTCCTGAGCAATGAGAGTGATACCTACGGGGGAGCCATGGAGGTGGGAAGTGACGGCGCACCCATCCTCCGTCATTGCACCTTCGTGGGTAACGACGGTGAGTACGGAGGGGCGATTGCCTGTAACTCGACCGCCGCACCCGCACTCATAGATTGCGTTCTCAAGGACAATGTGTCGTCGCTGGGCGGAGGTATGTACCTCAGGGTCTCATCAGCTCCTGTTCTTGAAAACGTAGCCATCGTCGGCAACACAGCAACGCAGGGGGGCGGCATCTATGTGACCGAGACGGCGTGGCCGACGCTGACCGAGGTCACGCTTGCCGCCAACACGGCTCCCGTAGGGGGCGGCACCATCTACGTCGACACAAGTGCAGGCGCGACGATTGAAAATACCATCATCGCCCAGAACATCGGTGAAGCGATCTTCTGCGCCGGAGGCGCCTCCCCGACGACCACGCACAGCTGCGTCTACGGGAACACAGTCACAGATACCCTGTGTGGTCCCCACACGGACAACCTCTTCCTTGATCCCCTCTTCTGCGACCCCTTGGCGGGGGAGTTCACCGTCAGCGATGCTTCTCCATGCCTCCCGGCGAACAACGGATGGGGCGTTCAGGTTGGCGCGTACGGCGCCGGATGCGGCCGCATATGGCAGGTCCCAGATGATGTTCCGACGATCGCGGCGGCGATGGACTCGGCATCGGCGGGGGACATCGTCGAGGTAGCTTGCGGAACTTACTTCGAGCACGATATTCAGGTGGTGCCCGGCATCACACTCCGAAGCGCGACGGGCGAGTCCGACTGCGTGACAATTGATTGCGAGGAACTGGGGAGGGGGCTCTTCTTCGCCAGTAGCGTCGACACGACCACGATCGTGCGCGGCTTCTCCATCATCGACGGTATCGATGCCCAGTTCGGAGGAGGAATCTTCTGTGACGATGGGGCTGATCCCATACTCGAGGACATACTGATCGTCTCGTGCCAGGCGAATCGAGGGGGAGGCATGTTCGTCGACGGTCCGTCCGCGACGTCGCCTAAACTTGCGAACGTGACGTTCTTCGAGAACTACGCGACCGACCAGGGCGGAGGGATTTACTGCAACGGCGCGTCGAGGCCGAGACTCAGGAATGTGACGTTGTACGGGAACTCCGCAGATACCGCTGGGGGCGGGGTCTACCTCGACAACACCTGTAGTCCGCTCGTGATGGAGACGATCATCGCATTCGGGAGTGGCGGCGGCGCCTTCTTCTGCGAGTCGGGCACTGGCAACCCGACGATCGTGAGGAGCTGCAGCTACGGAAACGTTGGGGGAGACGCGCTGTGCGGTGATGACCCCGACAACATCTTCCTGGACCCTGACTTCTGCGACCCGGCAGCCCTCGATCTCACGCTCGCCGGCAACTCTCCGTGCCTGCCCGAGAACAACGCATGGAACGTTCTGATCGGAGCGAACGGAGCAGGCGGCTGCCGGCGGATCTGGAACGTCCCGGCTGAGGTTGCGACTATTTCTGCAGCAATGGACTCGGCCGCCGTGGGCGACACCGTCGTCGTGGCGTGCGGCACGTACTACGAATACGACATTCAGGTGACACCCGGCATCACGCTTCGGGGTGAGACAGGCGACCCGAGCTGTGTGACCATCGACTGCGGGAGTCTGGGACGGGGACTCTACTTCTCATCCGCTGTTGATACAACCACCATTGTAAGGGGCCTCACGGTCACCAACGCGCACAATGTTTCACACGGCGGCGGAATCATCTGCGACGCTAGCTCGAAGCCGAAGCTCGAGAAGCTCTGGATTTCATCCTGTGAGGCCGACTTCGGTGGCGGCATGTACACCGAGGGCAACGGCGGGGCGTCGTCGCCCAAACTCTCGAACGTGACGTTCTTCGACAACCGCGCGAGCGGGAACGGTGGAGCCATCTACTGCAATGGACCTTCGAACCCTAGACTCCAGAACGTGACGATTGCGCGGAATGCCGCCGGCGGCCTAGGCGGTGGAATCTACCTCGATGAGTCCTGCAATCCACTCATCATAGAGACAATCGTGGCGTACAGCGATACCGGCGCTGCGTTCTTCTGTGAAGGGGAAGCAGCGACGATCGTGAGATCTTGCAGCTTCGGCAACGAGGGTGGCGACGGGGTCTGTGGGGACAACCCCGACAACATCTTCGCCGACCCGCTCTTCTGCGACCTGGAGGGCGGCGACCTGACGCTTCGCTACGGGTCTCCTTGCCTTCCTGACTACAACAGCTGGGGTGTGCAGGTCGGGGCGCACGGTGCAGGAGTGTGCGGGCGGATCTGGCACGTGCCGGCAGATGCTCCTACCATAGCCGCTGGTATCGATTCCGCCAGCGCCGGGGACTTAGTTGAGGTCGCGTGCGGCACGTACTACGAACACAGCATACAGATGAAATCCGGCATCGCGCTCCGAAGTGAGACGGGTGACCCCGCCTGCGTAACGATCGATGCACAGGGCCTGGGCAGGGTCATCGCTTGCGATGCCGTCGACGCGACGAGCCTGATCGAAGGATTCACGATCACGGGTGGTGTCGCCTCCTCTGACGGTGGGGGCGGAATCAGGTGCTCGGCTTCGTCTCCCTGGATTGTGAACTGTGTGCTGGACGGGAACAACGGAGGCGAGTGGGGCGGCGGTGCTTCCTGCATTCAGATGTCGTCGCCGAGTCTCGACGGCTGCGTCTTCTCTGGCAACCAGGCATTACATGGAGGCGGACTATATCTTGACAACAGCTCCGCTCCCAACGTCGCGGGATGTCTCTTCGTCGAGAACACCAGCTCCTTTGGGGCCGGCGTTCACTGCAGCACACTGACGGCCCCAGATCTTACCAACGTAACGTTCGTCAATAACACGTCCTCCGCGATCGGCGCAGCAGTAACGTGTGGCGATCAGAGCACGCCCGATCTCACCAATATCATCATCGCCGGTACCATCGGCGGATCTGCAATCAACTGCATGAACGGAGGCACGGTCACGCTGGTCTGCTCCGACATCTACGACAACGCCGGAGGCGACTTCGTCGACTGCATCGCGACGATGGAAGGTGTGGGCGGCAACTTCTCGGAAGATCCCCTCTTCTGTGACACCATTGCCGGCGACTACCACCTCCGTGATGCGTCGCCCTGTGCGGACGCTCCAGGGTGTGGGCTCGTCGGCGCTCTCGATGTCGGGTGCACTCAAGCGGCGCCACAGATTGTCACAGTACCTGTCACGGATGGTGAGGTCTGGCGGTCGTACACTTACGATGTCGATGCCAGCGGGTACCCGGAGCCGATCTACGCGCTCACGGAAGCGCCGGAGGGCATGACGGTCGATGATACCACCGGCCTCATCGAGTGGGTTCCCGAGTCTGAGCAGGTGGGACTCAACGACGTCACGGTCACAGCCACAAACGTGGTGAGAGGAACAGACACACAGAACTTCCAGGTCGACGTTGTTCCCTTCGCCGGTCCGATCGTGGAGGGGGCCGTTCTGACGTCGACCTCCGGGAACGGCTACACCACAGACGACCTGGTGGTGACATACGACCTCGCCGGCAGCGCGACCACGGCGGCGGCGGCGTGGCGCATGACGAGTACCAGGGCACCTTTGATGACGCTCCTGATGCCAATGGAGGGCGGGGAGCCCATCTCGCTCGACGACTACTCCGGTAGCGGAAATCACGGGGCGACGTACGGCGATCCCACGTGGATGTCAACCGCCGGTCACGATGGTCATGGCTGCTATTACTTCGATGGCGACGACCACGTCGACGCTGGGTCCTGCCTGCCGCTCACGGCTTACACAAAGACGGCGTGGGTGAACTGGGAAGAAGGTGAGCCCCACAACAACATCATCTCCGGAGAGGTGAATCACACGTTCTGGATCCATAGCTACGGAGGTGGGATGCGGCTCACGTCGGGGCACAATGGCAACTGGGACGCCGTCGTGGATCCTCTCGCGTTCACGCCTGATGCCTGGACGTTCGTCGTTGTCACCTACGACGCGAGCGTCGTAGGTGGAACGATGGTCCTCTACAGAAACGGAACAGAGGTCGATCGTGCGATAGGCGTCACTGCGATCAATGAGAGTGACGACCGGGTGTTCATCGGTGGCTATAGCGGGGTCTGCTGCTGGTTCAAGGGTTGGATCGACGACCCGCGGCTTTATGACAGAGCCCTCTCTGAAGAACAGATTGCGGCACTCTACAGCGGTGGTGACTACGACCCGAACACAATAGTGTCGGAGGAGACCAGTACCGGCGATGACTGGTACGTCGAAGTCACCCCGTTCTCTGATGTCGAAGCAGGAGTACCGGCCGTGTCGGAGACGCTCACTATTGTGAACGAACCCGTCGCTCCGCTGATAGTGACGGAGCCAGACACGATGATAAGTATCGGGATCCCCTACGTCTACGACGTGGATGCGACGGGGTGGCCGGAACCGACCTACTCGCTGGACGTGTGGCCGAGCGGGATGACGATCGACGATGTAACGGGCCTGGTCGAGTGGACGCCGCTCGCCGGTCAGGAAGGCGACGCTTCCATCACAGTGGTCGTGGCGAATGGTGTGAGTCCACCCGATAGTCAGGCGTTCACGATTCATGTCGGTGGCATCCCGGAGTGTCCTGCTGGACTCGTGCACTACTGGAAGCTGGACGAGAGCGAGCCGGGAACATACGAGGACTACTACGCTGGCACGGACGCGACGTGCACGAGTTGTCCGATGCCCGTGGCCGGCGTGGTGGAGAATGGCCAGTGGTTCGACGGCCTGGACGACGAGGTCACGGTCCCGGACGACGGGTCGTTCGATTGGGGAGCGACCGACAGCTTCACCATGGAGTGCTGGATGCAGACAAGCGAGAGCCTGTCTGAGGACGTCGTGCTGATTGGCCGTGATGACTCCGGTAGCCAGCTGCACATCAGGGTTGGCTGCCGCAGCGACAGCGTGGCGAACTTCACGCTCATCGACATCGGTGGAGACGGGGCCGCTCTTGCCGGGGGGAATCCGCTGATCGATGGCGAACCCCACCACATCGCCGCCGTGCGGGATGTCGCAGCCGATTCCATCAAGCTCTACGTCGACGGCGTCCTTATCACAGGGACGGACGACACATCCGTGGCTGGTTTCGGTGGTGACGTCCCGCTCGACGTTGGGTACCTCAACCTCGACGGGCATTATCGCTATCACGGCCTCCTCGATGAGATTGCCATGCACAACCGGGCCCTCTCGCCGTCCGAAATTCGGGACCACCACAGCCTCGGCTTGGCGGGGCTTCAGTACTTCGAGCACACGCAGCAGCGTTACCTGGTGAAAGCCGACGGGACCGGCGACTTCCCGACAATCCAGGACGCTGTCAATGCGACCGCGAACGGGGACACGATCGAACTGGCGGATGGGACCTTCACAGGGCCCGGCAATCGGGATGTCGAGTTCCTTGGCAAGGACCTCACGCTACGCTCTCAGAACGGGAATCCCGCGGCCTGTGTGATCGACTGTGAGTCCTCTGGGCGCGGTTTCTATCTGCACGTCGGTGACGGTGCCGGATCCACCCTTACAGGTTTCACGATCGCCAATGGCAGTGCGATACGAGGCGGCGGCATGCTCTGCGAGTCCTCGGCTCCGGAGCTTGCGAACCTGGTCTTCCTGAATAACGAAGCGACAGGCACAGAGGGCGGCGGTGGAATTTACCTCGCAAGTTCATCTCCGTCATTGACCGGCATCCTGTTTGATGGCAACACGACAGCTGCGTCGGGGGCGGGCGTGCACTGCGGGAATTCATCGCCCGTGATCTCCTACACCCAGTTCTTGAGCAACGTAGCTGTAGATGACGGCGGTGCCGTGTACTGCCGGGGGTCGGCATCACTCCCCACGCTTGACCACTGCACACTCGTGTCGAACGAGTGTTCATACGGTGGTGCAGGAGTCACGTGTTCCACCTTCGCATCCGTCGAGCTGTCGAACTGCATCGTTGCGTTCAGCATCACAGGCAAAGCCGTGGCGTGTTCTTCCGGCTGTTACGCCACGATCAGCTGCTCAAACGTGTACGGCAACGTTGACGGCGACTACGTCGACTGCATTGAGGGACAGAACGGTGTGAACGGGAATTTCTCGGAAGACCCCCTCTTCTGCAATCCTGGCGGCGGCGACTACCACCTGGACGGCTCCTCGCCCTGTGTGGATGCACCTGGCTGCGGGTTGGTGGGGACCCTGGGCATCGGGTGCGGGCGTATATGGCAGGTGCCCTCGGGGGTCGCGACTATCGCGGCGGCGATGGACTCGGCAGGGGTTGGTGACGAGGTCGTCGTGGAGTGCGGGACCTACACCGAACACAGCATTCAGATGAAGTCGGGCGTCACGCTTCGGAGCGAAACGGGTGAGCCTGACTGTGTGACCATCGACGCATCGGGTTCCGGGTTTGCGGTCATCGAGTGCTCCTCCGTTGACGCTGCAGCGCTGATCGAAGGCCTCACGCTGACAGGAGGCGAGGACTCAGGCATCAATCTAAGTGGGAGCTCGCCGAGCATCGTGAACTGCGTCATTTCGGACAACACATGGGATATTGGTCCTGGCGGCGGCGTGACCTGTCGAGACGGCTCGTCGCCGGAGATAACAGACTGCCTCTTCCTAGTGAACACCGGAACGTCTCGTGGCGGCGGTCTCTTCAGCACTGCGTCTTCACCGACCCTCGATAGCTGTATCTTCGCGGAGTGCGCGGCGGACACTGGCGGTGCCGTGTTGTGCGAGGGTGGATCATTGGTGAGCCTGACGAACTGCACGGTCACGGACAACTCCAGCAGTGGGGAACATGCCGGCGTCATCGGGCTTTTCGGCGCGTCGACTATCGATATCACAGACTCCATAGTGGCGCTCAATGCGGCCGGGCCGGCCGTGTACTGCGAAGCCGGCTCAGCCGCGAACCTCACATGCACCGACGTCTATGGCAACCCCGGCGGCGACTTCACTGGATGCATTGCTGGGCAGGAAGGCACCAACGGGAACATCTCAGAGGATCCCGTCTTCTGCGATGCGGGGGCCGGCAACTATCAGCTTCACTACACGTCACCGTGTGCGGACGCTGATGGATGCGGATTGATCGGGGCGTTCGGCATCGGTTGCGGTCGCGACTGGTACGTGCCGACGGACCTCCCGACGATCGCCGCGGCGATTGATTCTGCGCAGCCCGGAGACGCCGTCATCGTAGAGTGTGGAACGTACTACGAGTCGAATCTGATGGAGGGCCTCACGAAGGGAATCACGATTCGAAGCGAAACTGGCGATCCCAGCTGCGTGACGATTGACGCCGGTGAACTAGGGCCCGTGTTTAGGGCCATCGGTATTAGCGGTACCCTGGTGGTGACTGGGGTCACGATGACCGGGGGTCTGCATGGCGTCGAGTGTGTGGGCAGCTCTGCCGAGTTCGTTGACTGCATCTTCCGGAACAACACGGCAGTGGACGGTAGTGGGGGTGGGGCGGAGATGGCCGTATCCGATGTGAGCTTCACGCGCTGCGTCTTCGAGCACTGCTCGGCGAATGCGGGCGGCGCTCTTTGGTGTGAGGGTTCAACCGTGGTGCTCGGTGAGTGCACGATTTCGGACAACACAGCAGTTGGAGGTACGGGCGGAGCCATCGGGTTGGCCTTCAGCTCCTCGGCCGACCTCACGAACTGCATCGTGGCATTCAGTTCGTCTGGAGAAGCCATCCACTGTGATACCGGAGGAACGGCGAACCTCGTCTGCACCGACGTATACGGGAACGCCGGCGGTGACTTTGTCGGGTGTTTGGCAGGTTTTGAGGGCGTCGACGGCAATTTCTCCGAGGACCCCGTGTTCTGCGACCGAGACGAGGGGCGCTACACGCTCCACGTCTCCTCTCCGTGTGCAGACGTCGACGGATGTGGCCGCGTGGGAGCCCACGGCGTTCAGTGTGGCCGCGTGTGGGACGTTCCCCTCGGAGTCGGCACAATCGCCGCCGCCGTCGACTCGGCGGCCGCCGGTGACACGGTGCTCATTGCCTGCGGGACCTACGATGAGTACGGCATCCAAATTCCTTCCGGGATCGTGTTCAGAAGCGAGACCCAAGAGCCGGATTGCGTGACGATAGACGCCGGAGGCCTGGGACCCGTGATCGAGATCTCAGCTGCCGATACGACAACCTTCATTCAAGGAATCACTCTGACGGGCGGCTACGGATCCGGGGCGTACCTGACCGCAAGCGCGCCGCAGTTCGAGAGCTGCGTGTTCTTTGCGAACTCCTCCGGGGGAGAGTCGACCTTCGGTGGTGGGATGTATTGCGGCGACTCATCGAGCCCCAACCTCACAGACTGCGTCTTCGAGGGGAACACCGCCGGGTCGCTGTCGGCGGGTGGGGGGCTCTTCTGTGACGGATCGTCCGCGAGCCTCACGACGTGTCTGTTCGCACAGAATGCGGCCGAAGGCGGCGGCGGAGCGATACTCGCCGACGCCGCATCGTCGCTCACACTCACGAACTGCACGCTGGTTGAGAACGACAGCGGATCCCCGACCGGCGGGGGGATTGAGGCTGGTCTCGGCTCGACTGTCGATCTCGCTCACTGCATCATCGCATTCGGTTCCGTGGGTCAGGCGGCCGACTGCACAGGGGGCACCGTTACCCTCACCTGTTCTGACGTCTACGGCAACGCCGCTGGGGACTACGTGGGCTGCATCTCTGGTCAACTGGGTGTTGACGGCAACATTACTGAGGATCCTGTGTTCTGTGGGACGGAGAACCTCGATGAACCGTACGCGCTCCGGAGCGATTCACCGTGTGTAGAACACAACAGCGCATGCGGCCAAATGGGGGCGTTCGGACTCGGCTGCATCTCTGACATAGTTTGGGACGGCGGTGGCTCCGCGGCCCGAGGCTTCTCCTGGAGCGACCCCCTGAATTGGAATCCAGATCGCGTGCCGGGTCCGAACGATCACGCGAAGATCATCATGGACGGAACCTACACCGTGGATCTGGCGGCGGCGGCGGAAGTGTGGGCGCTCACCCACGGGGCTACATCGGGGATTCAGACGCTCGACATTCTGTCGAACCCGCTCGCAGTCACCCACGGAGCAGTAAACACGAGCGAGATCACAGTGCGGTCTGGCGCGAGCCTGGAGGCCAGGCAGGTCGATGCGACCTCGGTCATAACGAACAATCCGGGAGGACTCGTCACGCTCGATGGGGGCGACCTAATTGGCGCAGGGTCGTTTGTGAACAGTGGGGACGTCTTCAAGACGGGCCTCGGGACGAGCCACATCGGGCTCACGTTCCTGAACGACGTCGAAGGAGCGGCCGGGTACGTCAGCGTCGAGGCGGGGACGCTCTCGATTGACGGCGAGTTCGATAACCTGTCGCGTATGGTCGTGAACTCCGGAGCGACGGCGATTGTGGGCGCCCACTTCGTGGAGCGCGGAAGCCGTCTGGTGACGTTCACGAACTACCGGACACTGACCGTAGACGGGTCGCTCCTCGTTGATGGCGACTTCGAGAACCTCGGACGTTTGGTCGTGAACTCCGGAGCTACAGCAATTGTGAGCGGCCACTTCATCGAGCGCGAGAGCCGGGCGGCATCCTTCAGTAACGCTGATCCCGGAACGGTAGCCGTGGGCGGGTCTCTCTTCGTCGAGGGCGATTTCGAGAACCTCGGACGCTTGGTCGTGAATTCCGGCGGGACGGCGATTGTGAGCGGCCACTTCGTCGAAGACAGGCTTCCGGTCGGAGGGTTCGACAACTCAGGGACCGTGTCGATCGCCGCCGGAGGGCAGTTCACCACGACGGGGGCTGGGTCGGTAACGACGACCGGTACCTTCGAGGTGGGGGGAACGACGAACGTAGAGAGTGGCGGGGACTTCGTGAATCTCGGCTCGACGATAGTCACGGCGGGCGGAGACTTCCTGGCGTCAGGGGCCATTGCAAACGAGCAGGGCGCGGACTTCACCAACATGGGAGCGACGATCATTGTTGCCGGCGGGCAGTTCCTGAACACGGGGCTCTTCGACAACCGCGAGAACGCGCTCTTTGGTGGTTCAGGTACCTTCGATACTTCGAGTGGCCTGTCGATCATGAAGGGTGTGATCTCACCGGGGGCGTCGCACGGCACCCTGAGCTTCGTGGGCGATCTCATCCAGTCGGGGACGAGCGAGATCCACATTGAGGTGGGTGGACATGTGCCCGGCGACAACTACGACGTATTGGACATCACAGGAATCGCCGATCTCAACGGTGCGATCTCACTGACCTTTGATGAGGGCTTCGTGCCTGTCGTTGGGGACAGCTTCGTTGTGATCGTGTACTCCGAACGCAGCGCGCGGCCCGGAGAGGGCTTCGACTGCCTTTCCGGGCTCGTGGTCTCTGACTCGCTCTACATGGAGCCCGATGAGCAGCTGGCGAAGTTCCAGTTCCTTGCAGTGTCTGGGCCGATTGAGAATGACGCTCCTGTGGCTGTCGATGACGCGGACACGGTGGTCGGCTACTCGCCGATCACGGTTGCGGTACTTGGGAACGACACTGATCCCAACGGCGACGAGCTCTGGATCATAGAGATCTTCACTAGTGAAACAGATGGTCTGGCCACCATAGAGCCCGGTGACTCCCTTGTGTCATACATCGCGACACCGGGATTCGAGGGGCTCGACGGATTCGACTACACGGTTACGGACTGCGTCGGCGGCGTCGACACGGCCCACGTCTCGATCGAAGTGGTGGCTCCGCCGCGCGCGTGGCATGTTCCAGGAGACGTGGCCACGATCCAGGGCGGCATCGATGCGGCGTCCCCGGGCGACACCGTGATGATCGCGTGTGGAACATACTACGAGAGCGGCATGTCGGTTCCGTCTGGGATTATCGTGGAGAGCGAGACTGGCGATCCTGAGTGCGTGATCATCGATGCGTCCGGGAGAACCGGGAGCGCGTTGACCTTCGTTGGCGTCGACAGCACGGCGGTCGTCAGGGGACTCACGATCACAGGAGGGTCTTCGCCGGACTTTGGGGGTGGGCTGTACCTGATCTCTTCGTCCCCGAGGATTGAGGAGTGCACATTCCTCGGCAACAGCGCTCAGTCGGGTGGTGCGGTCGCGTGTGCGGACACCTCGGCGCCGATCCTGGTTGGCTGCGTGTTCTCCGGTAACTCTGGAGATGTGGGCGCTGCGGTCGCATGTCTGGAAGGTTCGTCGCCACTCCTGGAGCACTGTCTCTTCATCGGCAACACGAGCACGACCGGCGGAGGCGGGATTGCGTGCGCTGGCGCTTCCTCACCTACGCTCCGGAGCTGCACGCTCTCAGGGAACTCAGCCCCGGAGGGCGCAGGAGTCTACTCCGGTGACGGTTCGATGCCTACGCTTGAACGGACGATCGTCGCCTACGGCTTGGGCGGCGAGGCGGTCTCGTGCTACGGGGGTGGGACGGCCGCGCTCAGCTGCTCCGACGTATACGGGAACACTGGCGGCGACTGGGCCGGCTGCATCGCTGACCAGGCAGACACGAACGAGAACTTCTCCCTGGACCCCCAGTTCTGCGATGCGGACAGCGCGAACTACTTCTTGGCGGTGACCTCGCCGTGCGCGGACGCGCAGGGCTGTGGACTTGTCGGCGCGTTGCCTACCGGGTGCATCAGCGAGTCCGAGATTGTCGTGAGCCCCGACTCGCTGGTGTTCGTGGTGGAAGCGGGAGCCGTGGCGTGCGACCAGCTGGTCGTTACAAACGACGGCAGGGCGGATCTCGTCTGGTCGATTCGCGAAACGGAGGGCGGCGCCGGAGCCTGCCGTGGCGGGAGCGCGCCATTCGACGAGCAGCTCCTGCTCGGCGGAATCAAGGGGGGACTCAAGCGGTATGCTGACGAGCGCATCCACATCGAGCTCGCGAAAGGCGAGCGTGCCGTGAGAGTCGGGAGGGCGCCCGCGCGGGGGAGTGGGGGTCCGGACGCCTTTGGGTACAAGTGGACCGACAGCAACGAGCCCGGCGGTCCGGAGTTCGAGTGGCAGGACATCGGTAGTATCGGGACCGCCGTGGTTCTCGCCGACGACGATTCCGAAGTGATTCCGCTCCCGTTCGCGTTCCCATTCTATGGCTTCGCGCACGAGGAGGTCAGTATCAGCTCCAATGGCTTCCTGACCTTCGGCGGGGGCGCGGCGGACTACAGCAACGACCCCATTCCGGACCAGGTAGAGCCGAATGACCTCATCGCCCCGTTCTGGGCGGACCTGAACCCGGAGGCCGGAGGGACGATTCACCACTTCCACGACATGGACGATGACAGGTTCATCGTTCAGTACACCGGTGTCGATGACCTCTGGGGAAGCGGACCGAGCACGTTCCAGGTGGCGCTCTCACCAGATGGAACCATCAGGTTCCAGTATCTGGATATGCGGGGCGATCCGACCGTGGCGACGGTCGGGATCGAGAACGCGAGCGCGTCGGTGGGACTCGAGGTCGCGTTCGTCTCGGCATATGTTCAGGACTCTCTCGCTGTGCTAATAGAGGATGCAGTAGCGCTCATGACAGAGGATCCCCCGGGAGGGGTCTTGCCGGGGCTCGCAACCGAGGTGGTCGACGTCTGCGTCGATGCGACTGGACTTCCGCCGGACGTCTATCTGTATGAGCTCGTCATAGAAAGCAACGATCCAAACAACCCTGTAATCATCGTACCGATTTCCCTGACTGTCCCACGACCACCCGACATCGATGTCTATCCTCTGATGATCACGAAGATTGGTGCCTTCGACGCCACTCTGTCCGACCCACTCACACTCAGGAATCTCGGCGATCTGGATCTGACGTGGATTCTCGGGAAGCGGGATGGTCACCTCGGGCGCGGTGAAGCGACCGAGAAATCGAGAGCCGGATCCGAGCCGATCGTGTCGGGTCTCGATTCCTCGAAACCGCTCTTGTTGGATGCGCTCTCACCTTGGACCGTCGATCAGCGTGATGACTTGGAGCGGAGCGGCAAGGTGCGAGGGAGGAGCTCCGGCGGGCCCGACTCCTACGGATACGTCTGGATCGACAGTGACGCACCTGGTGGTCCTTCGTTCGAGTGGCGCGATATCACCAGCGTCGGCACGCAGGTTGTCCTCGGGGATGACGATTCAGCGACCATCGAGTTTCCGTTCCCATTCACATTCTACGACAGCTTCGTCGACGAGAGTCAATTGACCATCGGTTCAAATGGTTATCTGACATTCGGTTCCGAGGCGACCTCCGGCGACAACACGCCGCTGCCGTCGGCAGTCGCTCCCGGCCGCCTCATAGCTCCATTCTGGGACGACCTCAATCCCGCCGCAGGAGGAAGCGTTCACTACTACCACGACCTCTCGGATACATCCTTCATCGTCCAGTACACGAACGTGCCGCGCAAGAGCGGGGAGGGGGACTACACGTTCGAGGTAGTCCTTCATCGTGAGCCGACATCTTCGACAGACGTGGTTCTCTTCCAGTATCTGGATATGGATGGCGAGCTCGACAGTGCGACGGTTGGGATTGAGAACCACGACGCGTCGGCGGGTCTGGAGATTATCTACAACGCGCCGTACGTCTGCGACAGTCTGGCAGTGTCGATAGAAGAGCTCTACAGTTGGATTGACGCTGTGCCCCGCAGCAGAGTTATCGCGGGGGGGGATTCCGTCGAGGTTCTCGTGCTGAGCGACTGCCTCCGCGCGCCGACAGGGGAACACGAGATAGACTTGGTTTTCTACTCGAACGATCCGGACGAACCGGAGCTCGTCGTCGAGTATTTCCTGACCGTCCTTGCGACTGGGGTCGATGGTGGCGACGAGCTCCCCGCCAAGCTCGCCTTGCGTGGCAACTATCCGAATCCCTTCAACTCTGTGACAGTGGTCCGCTACGACCTTCCCGATGTCACGAAGGTCGACCTCAGGGTCTACGGCCTGTCAGGTCGTCTTGTTCGCACTCTCGTGGATGGCGTCGTTCAGAACGCGGGCCGCCGGTCTGTGGTTTGGGACGGTCGGGATGGGCAGGGGAGACCCGTGGGTTCGGGAGTGTACTTCTACAGGCTTGAAGCCGGCGGCGAGTCGTTCAGGAAGAAAATGGTCCTGCTGAAGTAGAGGCACTCACCACTCCGGTATGTTACGCTGGCCTTGGGCGCGAGGTCGCATCCTGCGCAAAAAGGGAGTCTCCGTGATATCGTTCAAGAGAGGCACCGGGCGTAGCGTCGCGCGGGCAGTGCTCTGGCTCGCGCTGTCGTCCTTTGCCATCACTCCGGCAGTCGGGCAGGAGTCCGAGGATCCGGGAGCCGCGCTCGAAGAAAGAATCGCCGAACTCAGGGCGGACGGTGAGTACGCGGAGGCTCTTCGGGCTGCCGACGAGCTTCTCTCTCTGTGGACTGCCGACCCGGACATGACACCCTACGACCGGGAGGATCTCGGGCGTCAGATTGAGACGCTCGAGCATGTTGCTGCACTTCCCGCCGAAGACAGGGCCGAACTGGCTCAAGCCGATAGCTTCAGCATCGAGATCGGGCACGTCTCCGCCGAAGGTCGCTACGCCGAAGCGGCAGATCTGGCCTCCCGTCGCCTCGACATCCAGAGGGATGTTCTCGGCGACACCCACAACGAGATCGCGCAGAGTCTCGATGATCTCGCGACTCTCCTTCAGTACAGTGGTGACCTTGAAGCACCGGAGCCGCTCTTTCGCGAGGCTCTCGATATCCGACGGAATCTCCTGGGAGACCGACACGCGGAAGTCGCCGCCAGCGAGAACAACCTTGCGATGCTACTACAGGCGAAGGGGGACCTGACTGCGGCAGAGCCGCTCCTGCGGGACGCACTTGGAATATTCGAGGAGGTGTTCGGCAGTGAGGATCTCCTGGTAGCGACTCTAACGAACAATCTCGGAATGCTCCTCTATTACCAAGGTGACCTCGATGGGGCAGAGCCGCTGTACCGGGAGGCGCTCGCGACGAGACGCGAGCAGCTCGAGAACGGTGATCCTGAAGTCGCGAACAGCCTGACCAACCTTGCCGTTCTTCTGCACGCGCGCGGCGACTACGCTCAGGCCGAGCCGCTCCTTCGCGAAGCGACGGCGATCTGGCGGAACGTCCTCGGGCCAAACCATCCCCACGTGGGGATGAGCCTGAACAACCTCGGCTCGCTGGCAAATGCGCAGGGGGAATACGCGCACGCGGAGGCCCTGCATCGGGAGGCTCTGGCGATCTCTCAGGTGAGCCTCGGGGACGCTCATCCTGACGTCGCGCGAGTCGTGAACAACCTCGCACACACACTAGAGAACCAGGGCGACTATGACGCGGCCGAGCCCCTCTTCCGACGAGCGCTCGAGATAAACAGGAGCGCTCTGGGCGAGGAACATCCCGACTCGGCCACGAGCCTCAACAACCTTGCACACCTCCTGCAGGCCAAGGGGGAGTACGGGGCTGCGGAGCCGCTCTACAGAGAGGCTCTTGAGATTCGCAGGCGGGTCCTCGGTGGCGACCACATCGATGTCGCCAACAGCCTGAGCAACTTGGCGTCGCTCTTGGAGGCTCGTGGGGACTACGAGACAGCGGAAGCGCTCTACCAGGAGGCGCTCAAAATACGTCGTGATCAATTCAGGAGCGCAAGCGCCGCGGTCGCACACAACCTGAGTTCCATTGGCTACCTGTACTACGTCACGGGGGACGCTGCGGCCGCCGAACCGTTTCTCGAGGAAGCGATGGAAGTCTACGATGCTGCCATTGCCCGGGCTGGCGAGGGACTCAAGCGCGCCACGACCTCGCTCCGTCTCCGACCTCCAGCACGTACGCTTGCGGCTGTCCGCCTGACGCTGGGGGAGGAGGACAGGGCTTGGCCCGTTGCGGAGCGTGCCCTCGCCAGGGCGCTTGCTGATCTTCTGATGACTGCGGAGCAGCGTCCTCTCGAGGATCGAGAGGTCGCGCGAGAGGATTCCATCAAGGCTGCCATCGGAATACTCGAAGGTCAGCTCGCGACCTATCGTGTAGAGGCCGCGTTGGACACGACTGGCGATGCCGACGCCATGGTCGCCGAGACTCGCAGAGCTCTTCTCTCGGCGGAGGCGCGCTGGAGCGCGTTCCGGCAGGTGATCAGCAGGAAGTACCCGGTCTCCGAAGGCCGGGTGTACCCTCTCAAACGGGTGCAGATGAGCCTGCCTGAGGGGACGGCGATTATCGGGTGGGTCGATGTCGAGTCCGGACTGGACAACTGGGACGTGTGGGCGTACGTCCTCAGAGATGAGGGTCCTGTGGCGTGGGCCGCTTGTGGACCCGCCTCCCCCTGGCAGGGAGGAGGCGTGCGTCGCCAGGACATACAGAGACTCCGCGGACAACTCGTCGATCCGGGGTCATCGTTCCTCGGTGTCGCGCGCGACGCGGCCGCGGTGTGGCAGAGTCGCGTCGCGCCGATTGTACACGCCCTCGATGATGTTGAAGAACTTATCGTCATTCCGTCCGGACCGATGCTTGGCATTCCACTAGAGGCGCTGGTCACTGACGAACGGGAGTTTCTAGGTGAGACCTACGCTGTGTCGTACGCGCCGTCGGCCACTGTCTTCAGCTGGCTGGAAGAAAGAACCGTATCGAGCGATCGGAGATCGATTGCGACCAAGATGTTGCTGGTCGGCGATCCTCCGTTTGTGCCCAGTCACCTCGAGGCGATGATAGAGGAATCGTCACCGGACGCGGACTTGGCGTCGCGAAGTCATGCGTCAGACGCGAACAGAGGGAGGGAGACCACTACATCGTTCCAGCGCCTCCCGGCGTCGCGCGCGGAGGTAGCGTTGCTCGCCAATCTCGCTCCTGGTGCTACTGTTCTGCTCGGACCCGATGCGTCTGAGGAAGCGCTCGTGGGGTTGGCGTGGTCGGGAGAACTCGCGGAATTCGATGCCATTCACATTGCGACACACGCGGTCGTCGACGACGAACGTCCGGAGCGATCGGCGCTCGTACTCTGTCAGGTTGGATTGCCCGACCCACTTGAGGCGGCGATTGCTGGGACGAAGATTTACGACGGGTTCCTCACCGCGGAGGAGATAGTGCGCGAATGGGAACTCGACGCGGAGCTCGTGACTCTGTCTGCGTGCGAGACTGGGTTGGGCCGAAAGGTCGTCGGTGAGGGCTACATCGGATTCGCTCACGCGTTCCTGCAGGTTGGCGCGAGGAGTCTCTTGGTCGGTCTCTGGAAGGTCGACGACGAGGCGACGTCGCTTCTCATGAGACGTTTCTACGAGAACTGGACGGGATCGTATCAGGGGGATCGGGCTGAGTACGCAGGTACACCCATGACCAAAGCGGACGCGCTCCGCGAGGCGAAAGTGTGGCTCCGCGGGTACGAGGACGGTCGTGGAAAGAAGCCCTTCGGCCACCCGTACTACTGGGCCGCTTTCATCCTCATAGGGGATAGACAGTAGTACGGTAGGCGACTGGGCGTTCTCGCCAACTCATGAATGTGTGAAGCCGTAGTTTCCAAGAGAGGGTTTGATTCCACGCGGGGCCTCGCCGATCGAATCCCTGCGTGACGGGAAGGTACGAGGAAGCTCGGGTGACTGACGGCACGATCCCGGTACATCTGCGGAAGGAGGCAGGCGATGAGTTGCAAGGGCGGTCTCATCACCACTCTGGTTCTGTCAGTTGCTCTGTCTGTCTGGCTAGCAGTTCCAGCCGTCGCCTCGGACGAGGCCCCGTCCTCGTTAGGTATCGTCGTCTCCGTTGCCGGAGAGGTCATGATAGAGCGGTTGGACAGTCAGGAGGCAGCGACGGAGGGATTCGTGCTGATGGGCGGGGACACCATTATCGTGAAGGCCGGCGCTCGATGCAGCGGATTCACGCCCCAAGGGAGCGACTTCGCGCTGGAGGGTCCCTCCGAGTATCAAATTCCGACCGGAGCCGACGGCGGTCTCGTCGACAACGTCACCTCGTGGATCCAGATGCAGCTCGCAGACTGGGTAGGTGAGAGCAAGCGTCGTCCCCTCACAACTAGAGGTGCGCGCGACTGGGTCACAGTGAGCGAGGCGCCGACACTGATTCTACCGGCCTCCGGAGGAGCCGTCCGATATAGCTGTCCGGAACTCCGGTGGAGTGCCGTGCCGGGTGTCGACAGATACGTAGTGACCATTGCGCCCGCACTCGGCGATGAGATCACCCGGATGGCGCGAGGCAACACTGCGACATTGGGCGAGCTTGAGCCTGGGGCCGAGTACGTCTGGAGAGTCGCTCCGGACATCGAAGGCTGGGGCGGCCGCGGAACTTGGCGAGAGTTCCGGGTCCTCGCGCTCGAGGCAGAAGCGCAGCTCGACGCGGCCCTCATCGGCATGGACGATCTCGAGGCCGGGGTTCTCCTCCTCTCGATGGGGATTCACGACGAAGCAATCTACCGTTTCGATGCGGCGGCCGCATCAAGCGACAACTCGCGTTCAGCGAAGCTTTGGCGCTCCCAGGCCCTTGCCGATTGCGGGCTTCACAGGGAAGCCTACGAGGACCTGATTCAGGTGCGTGGCCTCGACTAGCAGCCGTGCCGGCTGTGTAGTTGCTGCCCGGGCTGTGCTGCCATCATCGAAGTCTGTGAAGTGAACGCCTCGTGTGTCCAGGCCAAAGAGTTTGGACATGGATGTTGATGTCTTCGCCGCGGAGGCCAGAGGGGGTACCTCATGCTCTACCGATGCGTGTTCGCCATCTTTGTGATACTCCTTCTCTCGTGTTCATATGAAGCATCAGAGGCGGCCGACGCCGTGACTCCGACGGCCGCGACGCATGGTGTGGTCGTCTCTGTGGTCGGAAACGTAGTTGTGGAGAGGTCGGGAATCCGGGCGTCAGTTCTTGAAGGATTCGTGCTGATGGGAGGGGATATGATTGTTCTCCAGGACGGAGCACAGTGCACCGGATTCACTCCACAGGGTGAAATTTTCACGCTCACAGGTCCTGCTGAGCTACAACTCCCGGGACTTTCAGATGACGGTGTGGTCGACGATATCGCTACGTGGGTTCGCAGGCAGCTAGCCGACTGGATCGGTGAGGGGCGGCGACGTCCCTTGACTACGAGGAGCGCGCGGGAATGGGCAGTGGCCAAGGATGCTCCGGCACTCGTCATCCCGGCGCCCGATGGAAGCGTGCGGGCAGGGCGTTCCGGACTATACTGGACCACCGTGCCCGGCGTGGACAGGTATCGCGTGACTGTTGCTCCCGATGTCGGTGAGGAGCTGACGAGAGTCGTCCGCGGCAACACCATGGCGCTGGAGGAACTCGCGCCAGGTGCCGAGTACGTGTGGAAGGTCGGTGTTGATCTCGAGGGGTGGAGCGGCCAGAGCGGCTGGAGAACCTTCCGAGTCCTCACGGCTGAAGAGGAGTCCGAACTGGGCAAGGCGCTAAGCGATCTCGATAACCTCGAGGCTGGTGTCCTCCTTCTTTCGATCGGCCTCCACGACGAGGCGATTTGTCATTTGGATGCTGCCGTGGAGGCCGGAACCAGCGACCGGTCGGCGAGGCTCTGGCGAGCCCAAGCCCTCGCGGAGTGCGGTCTCTATCGGGAAGCCTACGAAGACTTGATTCGGCTCAGGGGTACTGAATGAAGTCGCTTTCCGCAGACCTGCGCCGCGTGTCGCGAAGACTCCTGCCGCTCATCTACCTCATTCCTCTGGCCTATGTTCTCCAGCCAATCCTCTGGACGGCGCTCGACGGCCGGTTCTACAACTTCTTCCACTCCAAGCGCCCGGTCGCGCCCTGGTCCGAGGTTGTGGTCATCGGCATCGACGAAGCGACTCGCTCGGAGGTCTTCGCGCGACCAGTCTTCCCACTCTCACGGCACGTTCCGGAACACTCGGCTGTGATTCGTGAGCTCGTGGATGCTGGCGCGCGGGCTATCGTCTTCGATTTAGAGATGGGGGCGGACGCGTACGCCGAGCCGCCGACCGAGTTGGCGGAGACGATTCGGTGGTCGGAGCGGGTCTTCTTGGTGATGTCGCTCGGCGAGAAGCGGCTGCCGACCGGCGGAGGAGACGCGGTCGTGTTTCAACCCGTGCGGTATCCGGACACGCTCCTCGTGGCCGCATCGCAGGGCGCGTACGTAGTCGACGTCGAGGCGGACGCCGACGGCATCGTCCGCAGGTTTGTGGCCGATAGGAGGCTGGAGCGACTGGGTCTTGAAACGCTCCCGGAGCGGCTCGCCGGGATCAAGCACGAGAGTTCGATGCCGATTGAGTTCCCGTCCGTTGAGCGCACCGTTCCCTTCGTGTCCTATCGTGATGTCCTGAACGGTGAGGCGCCAGAGGGATCCGTAAATGGCAGGATCGCCCTAATCGGCCTGACCGAGGACCCATTGACAGACTTCGTCGATGTGCCCCGTCGGCAGAGACTGGGGGGAGGGGTGGAGGCGTTTGGGCAGTCCGGAGTGGTCGTGCTCGCGGCCATCACAGAGACGCTCCTGATGGGGTCGCCGATTCGAGATGCGGCCTGGCCGATCGCACTTCTCTGGAACGTCTTGTGGAGTGGTGTCTGCGTCGCCGTGATTCCACGGAGGCGTCCGGAGTTCGCAGTGTTCGTGATTCTCGGCGTCATCGTGGTGGCGCTGATAGCGACCGGGTTCCTTCACGCCCGGGCCGATTTCGTCCTGCCGGCAGGCCTGCTCCTGGGGTGTCTCTTTTTCGTAGGATCTCACGCGATCATCATGTCGTACGTCCAGACCTCGAAGGAGCTCCACGCTGAAGAGGTTGAGAATGAGCGCGTTCGGAGAGAGATGGAGACTGCGAGGACGACGCAGGAGGGGTTTCTGCCGGACGATATCCCCGTGGTTGATGGACTCGACATCTGGGGAACGAACGTGAGTTCGCTCGCTGTTTCAGGCGACTACTTCGACGTTATCGATTTGGGCGAGGGACGCCCTATCGTGTTCACAATCGCCGACGTCTCGGGGAAGGGACTTCCAGCATCACTCCTTATGTCCAATGTACAAGCGGGTCTCCACTGCCATGTTCTCCAGGACTCGTTTGACCTCAAGAGGACTGCTGCGAACCTCAATCGGCTCGTGTACGACAACACCGCCGTTGGGAAATTTGTAACGATGTTTCTGGCGGAAATCGACAAGGAGACTCATCACCTCAGTTATGTTCGCGCCGGTCATGACGCCCCCATAATCCTGTCCGCCGACGGCTCGGAACGGTTGCTCGAGGAAGGAATGTGCATGTTCGGCTTCCTCGGCGAAGCCGACTGCGAGGTAGCCGAGCTCGACCTCGCTAACGGTGATATACTATGTCTCTACACCGATGGGGTGACAGAGGCGGGAGATCCGGGAGCCAACGAATTCGAGGTGGGGGGCATCGTCAACGTGCTTAAGGAGCACCGGCACGAGTCAGCCGAGGAGATAGGTAAGGCTATCATTGACGCAGTCTGGAGCTTCACGGGCCTGGAACACCAGGCTGACGATGTCACGATCGTGATCCTCAAGGTCGCGGCATAGCGTTAGGTACGGCCGGACATATGTGAAGAGGGGAGCCTGATGGCTCCCCCCTTCGTTTCTTGCTTTCACGTACGCTTCCCTTGGCTCACTTGTCGAGGTCGCAATAGCGGTCGACCTGCTTGCCCAGTATCGCGAGGCTCGCGTCCCAGAAGTCCCTGGATCGAATGTCGATGCCGAATCTCGCCGCGAGGTCCGCCGCCTTGCCCTCACCCGTGCTGCGCAGAAGCTCCTTGTAGCGCGGAATGAACGCGGATCCTTCCTTCAGGTAGATGGCGTAGACCCCCAGCCCGAACAGCAGC
>JAUWCJ010000119.1 GCA_030609365.1 Candidatus Eiseniibacteriota bacterium
ATCCAGTTTCCGGTACCCTGAATGCCTCCGTCGGTGCTCAACAGGCTGCCGAAGTAGGCGGCAGACACGGATGGGATCGCGAGTATCGCTACCAGCGCGAGCGCTCCAAGCAATCTACGTGTTCTCATAACTGTTTCCTCCATGGATGATGTGATACCTGAGTATACGTCGCCAAGGTTGTTTTTCAACTACCCTGATTATACCACATCTCGAAACTCTGTCAAGTATCTAATCCGGGGCATTCTCTGGATTTCTTCTCTGGGGCTGTATCTGGGCTGTCTATGGGCCTGTTCTCCGGGTTTGGCCGGGGGCAGATCCGCCCGATGTGTGTCGCGACCCCGCGACCCGCCCGTGTCTATGTTGCCTTGACTGCTCTGATGCTTCCAGCGGAGAAGGTCTCTCCCGCGAACGAACTCGGCCGTGCGGGCGAGCCGGTGGCTATGGCGGGGGCCGGCCTAACAACTGGACGTCGCCTTCCACATTCTGCTATTCTCATTGTCTCGAAAGTGAGGGTAGACCATGATTCTAGACAAGAAGATGCGGGTCTTTCTGGCGACGGCTGAGGCAGGTAGCTTCAGCCGTGCCGCGAGACAGCTGTCATTGAGCCAGTCGGTAGTGAGCTTCCACATCAAGGCTCTCGAACGGGAGCTGGGTGTGTCGCTGTTCCAGCGGCACGGCAGGAGCATCTCGCTCACTGCCGAGGGGAAGCTCCTCTTTGAGAAGGGGCGCAAGCTGGCCCAGGAGGCGCGCCGGATCGAGGATGCGTTCTCCGAGCAATCCGAAGAGATCGCGCAGCGCATCTACCTGGCCGGCGACGCCCTGACGTGCGCCTTCACGCTTCCGTGGACGCTTGCTGCCTTCCGGAAGGATCACCCGGATGTCCTCTTCAGTTACAAGCATCTGGACGAGGATGAACTCATCAGAAGGCTCGTGTCCGGGGAACTCGACGTCGCGCTGACGGGGCATCCTGTAGCGCACCGCAAGCTCGCCACGACCCCGTGCTTCCAGGACAGGATCGTGCTGGTCGGTCCGGCGCAGAGCGCGCCCGACAACATCACGATCGACCAGCTGAGAGAGACCCCCATCATCTGGGCGACCAGCGACCGTGGGCTCGAACTCCTGCTCAGCAAGAGCCTGCCCGAGGTGGGTCTCCAGCTCAAGGATCTCAACGTGTTCATGGAGGTGGACGACCTGCCCATCATCAAGACCTTCGTTCGTGTGGACGTCGGTCTGGCTTTCCTTCCGTTTCTGACCGTCTCCGATGAGGTGCGTTTCGGTTTCCTCAAGATCATCGACGTTCCGGGGCTCAAGCTCGAGCGCACGAACTACCTCGTGCACCGCAAGGAGAAGACTCTCCGACAGGTCGTGACGGCCTTGGTCGAGTTCGTGGAGAACCGCGATTGGGAGGCCGTGCTCGAAGCCCAGGGGCGGGGAGAGGTCTGACGCCCAGTCGGGCTCGGCTGTGGCTATCGAAGTGCTCGATAGTGTGCCGTCCCTTTCATGCAACGTACTTGACACTGACTGCGGACACTCTAGAATTGTGATGAGGGTCGCAGTCTGTGCCGACCCCGGCAGGCAAACCTATCAGCGTTTCAACAGGAGGTAACCAGTGATGAAGAAGCTACTCATCATCGCTCTGGCCGTCAGCGTGCTTTGCGTACTGCTGGCGGGTCCGTCCTTCGCGGTCGAGGTCAAGAAGGTCGAGGCCGAGAAGGGCGAGGCCAAGAAGGCCGCGGTACCAGCAGGTCAGCAAGTGTTCGTGGCGCAGAAGTGTCAGATGTGCCACACCGTCTACTCGGCAGGCATAGGTGAACCTCCCGTCAAGGACGCGAAGGAAGAAGAGAAGAAGGCAGACGGACCTCCGGATCTCTCTCTGGCGGGAACCGGTCGGACCGCGGAGTGGATCTCCCTTTTCCTTCAGAAGAAGGAAGAGCTGAACGAGAAGAAGCACATGATGACGTTCAAGGGCACCGACGAGGAACTGACGACGCTCGCGAACTGGATCCTGACGCTCAAGGCGCCAGAGGTCAAGGCAACGTCGCCGACGGCCAAGGTAGAGAAGGTCGCGGAACCTGAGGCGCCCGACACCGACGCCGAAAAAGGCGAGTAGACGAGTATGAGCGTCACCATACTGGCAGTCTTCGCGGCGGTCATGATCCTGCTCCTGGTCAGCCTGACCAGAGCTCTCAAGTCGCCGTCGACGGGGTTCGCGAGGTCGCTCGCCGTCGTGGCGATGGTGCTGCTTCCCTTGGTCTGGCTGCTTGCGATGCTGGTCTACGCCGATTCCGAGATGAAGAAGGTCAGCTTCTGCACGAGCTGCCACGAGATGAAGCCGTACGGAGAGAGCCTGCACGACGACGACGAGCCACTCTCCGCCTCGCACTACCAGAACAACCGTGTCGATAAGAAGAAGGCGTGCTACGTCTGCCACACCGAGCCGGGGCTCCTGGGGTACATGGGCGCCAAGCTCAGGGGGCTTCACGACGTGCGCGTTCACTACTTCGGGAAGGCGCCCGAGGAACTGGAGCTCGTCGCGCCCTACGACAACGCCGTCTGCCTGAAGTGCCACGGCGAGGCGAAGAGCTTCCTCGAGGGCTGCGGGCATCAGTACCCCGAGACGCTGATAGACGAACTGAAGGCGGGCGAGATGTCGTGTCTGGACTGCCACGACATCGCCCACCATCTGGAGGACTGACATGGTCAGCCCGTTCCAGCTCTTCCCGACGGGTCCCGAGGCTGCAACGCGCGTTCTCAAGCGCGGTGTGGCGGCCCAGATACTGGGCATCCTCGTGCTCGCGGCAGCGCTCTTCACCAAGATGCCACTTCTCATGGTGGTCATCATTCCGGTGGGCGCGCTTCTGATCGCGCTGGGGATCCTCGCGTGGCTCTGGGCCGTCGTCTGGGCAGACGCGGGGTGAAGGGGTAGAGGCTGGGCTGGGCGGAGTGTCTCTTCCGGCGTCGCCGACGGGCCACCGGTTCTGAGCACGTCCCACCGACGCACCAGTCTTATCGTCACGAACCCATCCGGAGACACCTCTCGGATCGCAGTGAGAGGTGGCTACAACGTACCCGTGGCCGGCGCGCCTCTGCCGGAGATCAGGGAGCTTCCGGCACCGGACCGTCTGTACCTCCCGCTCGCGAGTCGCCGGCTCGATTTCGGTGATGTCCGTGTCGAGGAGGGGCAGAGGGTCGCGCGCGGTGAGGTCCTTGCCGTCGATCCGGAGCACTTTTCGATTCCGCTGCTGGCGCCGTACGGAGGCATCGTCCGTCTGAGCGAGGTGGAAGGCCACATCGTTCTCGACGAGCTCGACACGACCGCCGGTGACCGGGCGGCGGCGGGCTCGACGGGCGCAGTCGCGGAGAGGCTTCTGGCACTGGGCGCGTGGCAGTATCTTTCCGACGCGCGCACCGGCGATGCCGCGGACCCCGCCGGGCGCCCTTCAGCAACCATCGTGTCGACTCTCCGACTCGAGCCGTTCCTCGCCGGCGGTGAGGCTCAGCTCGACGGCGCTCTCGAGCGCTTGGCCCGCGGGCTCGAGCACGTGAGGGGCATGGCCCCGGAGGCGCCTCTCTACGTGGTTGTCCCCAACGCGGACGCGCCTCTGGCCGCCGAGCTTCGGAAGGCCGTTTCCGCGTGTTCCGGGGCGCACGTGGTATCCGTCCCGATGAGATTCCCGTTCGATGATCCCGCCCTGCTGGCGCGCTACCTGAAGCTGCCTGCCGGTCCCGACACAACCGTCTGGGCGATTCCCGTCGAGGGAGTGCTCGCCGTCGAGGCCGCACTGACGGACGGCAGGCCCTGTACCGAACGCATCGTGTCGTTCGCGGGTCCGGCCGTCACGGAGCCTACCCACTTCCGGCTTGTCCCGGGTCACCCAGTAGCCGACATACTGGCCGAGCGTCTCTGCAGAGAACCCGCGCGAGTCATCAACGGCGGGCTTCTGACCGGCGTCGTGCTTTCTCCGGAACAGCGCGGAGTTGACTCGGAGTGCACCGGACTCACGGTGGTCGGTGAGCCGACCAGACAGACGCTGCTGGCGTTCGCGCGTCCGGGGATCTCCAGGCGCTCGTACAACAGGTCGTTCGTGGGGACGCTGCGCACGGACATGAGCATGCGTTACAGGGCCGGGCTCTCCGGAGAGGTCCGGCCCTGCATTGCGTGCGGCCAGTGCGCCGACGTCTGCCCGGCCGGGATTTTGCCGCAAGTAATCCACCGGCATCTGTACGCGGACAGGTTGGAGGAGGCGCAGCGCACACGCGTCGATCTCTGCGTCGGATGCGGACTCTGTTCGTTTGTCTGCCCATCCAAGATAGACCTTCGGACGGAGCTTCTTGATGCCAAGCGCGTGCTGCGCGAGGAGGAGGAAGCACTGAGGGCGGAGGCCGAGGCTGAAGCGGCGCGGGCTGCCGAGGCGAAGGCGGCCGAGGCCGAAGAGACGCAGGCGGGGGAGGTGACGGTATGAAGATAGTCCGCGACCTTCTCGACAGAGTGGAACCTCTCTTCAGAGAGGGCGGCAGGTTCCGCCTGTTCAGGCCCATCTACGCCGCCGGTGCCGCCATATTGCTGTCTCCCCTCGACCGGACCCGGGCCGCGCCCCACGTCCGGGACCCGCTCGACGTTAAGCGCTACATGTCGCTTGTGATCATTGCTCTTCTGCCGTGCATGGCCGCTTCCGTCTACTTCTTCGGTCTGCGCGTGCTTGCGATGGTCCTCGTGTCGTACGCCGCGGGCGGCGCCGTCGAGGTGCTGTTTGCCATTGTCCGCAAGGATGATGTTAACGAGGGCTTCCTGGTGACGGGGCTGCTCTTCCCGTTGGTCCTTCCACCCTCGACTCCGTTCTGGATGGTCGCGGTCGGCGTGGTGTTCGGCGTGCTCGTCGGCAAGGAGCTCTTTGGCGGCACGGGCCGCAACCTGTTCAACCCGGCGCTTGTCGGGCGCGTATTCCTGGCGCTCGCGTACCCGCGGGCGATGTCCAGCAGCTGGGGAATCCCCGGTAGCGGGCTCTTCGGTCACGTCACGCAGTTTTCCGTCGACGCGGTGTCCGGCGCAACGCCGCTCGCGGCGGCCAAGAGCGGGGGACTCGTGCCGCTCTGGGACCTCTTCTTCGGGAGTGTCTCGGGAAGCGCGGGGGAGACC
This sequence comes from Candidatus Eiseniibacteriota bacterium, assembly GCA_030609365.1. GTDB lineage: Bacteria > Joyebacterota > Joyebacteria > Joyebacterales > Joyebacteraceae > JALGZG01. The sequence goes on from JAUWCJ010000119.1 coordinate 5,138, forward strand.
TCGGCCGCTGCGGTGCTCCTGGGCGGAGCGTTCCTGCTGCTCGTAGGCGTGGCAAGCTGGCGGACCGTCGCGGCGACGCTCGGGGCGTTCGCGGTGATGACGTTCGCTCTGCACGGCGGGAGTCCGATGATGACGCTCTGGCATCTGCTCGCGGGCGGGATCCTGTTCGGCGCGTTCTTCATGGCGACCGATCCGGTCTCGAGTCCGCTGACGAAGGCGGGCAGGTGGTCCTACGGTATCATCATCGGTGTCGCGGCGGCGCTCATCAGAAATCTGACCGGATACGTTGAGGGCGTGATGTTCGCGATCCTGCTCGGCAACGTGTTCGCCCCGATACTCGACGAGATCTTCGTGACCGCGCGAGTGAGGAGGCTTCGTGAAGAGGGGTAGCCTCTACACTCTGGCCTATGCGGCCGTCCTCGGCCTCGTCTGCGCGCTCACGCTCTCCGCGGTCGATGGGTTCACGGCGACTCGCAAGGCCGCGAACGCGCGGGCCGAGGAGGTCCGCAACATACTCACCGTGCTTGGTGTGCCGGTCGACGCCGACGCCGCGCCCCAAGAGCTTCTTCGCGTCTTTGAGGACAACGTCACCGAGGAGGAGCGTGGCACGCGGACGTTCTACTCCTACGAGCACTCTGCCAAGGGGTTCCTGCGCGCGGTCCGGTTCGGCGGGCCCGGGCTCTGGGGACGCGTGGAGGGCTTCCTCTGCTTCGAGGAGGACATGCGCACCATCTCTGCGGTGACCTTCTACAGACAGGAGGAGACGCCGGGACTCGGCGGTGAGATATCGTCGTCCGCGTTCACGGACCAGTTCGAGGGGCTGTCCGCCGTCGGTCCGGACGGTAGCCCCGGCATCAGGGTGGTGGGCGACGGAGCAGACGACATCAACGAGGTAGATGCCATCTCGGGCGCGACGATGACCAGCGACAAGGTAGAGGACATGCTCAACAGGACCCTCGAGGAGATGATCGGAAGGGACGGGTTCGATGGCTAGGGCGGACAAACAGGCTTGCGCCACGTGCGGCAAGGGTGTTTGCGACGGGAAGGGCGTCGTGACGTTCAAGGATGGCGTCTGGCACATCAACCCGGTCGCCGTCCAGGTTCTGGGCATCTGCTCCGCGCTGGCCGTGACCAACAGGCTCGAGAACTCGCTGGTCATGGGCGCGGCGCTCATCTTCGTCACGGTGGGCTCGAACCTGTTCGTTTCGCTCCTCCGGAACATCACGCCGCGGCGCATCCGCATGATCGCGGAGGTCGCCATAATCGCGACGTTCGTCATCGTGTTCGACCAAGTTCTCAAGGCCTACTACTGGGAGATGTCGAAGCAGCTGGGGCCGTATGTCGGGCTCATCATCACCAACTGCATCGTCATGGGGCGAGCCGAGGCGTTCGCGCTGTCGAACCGTCCGATGGTCTCCATGGTCGATGGTCTGGCGAACGGTCTGGGCTACGCGGCCGTGCTCGCCATCATCGGTTTCTTCCGCGAGCTCATCGGGACCGGCGGACTGTTCGGACACCAGTTGCTTTCAGAAGCGTGGTACACGCCGAACCAGCTCGCTGTTCTTGCTCCCGGCGCGTTCATCGCGCTCGGGTTCCTCATCGCCATCTTCAACGCGATCTCCGGCGCCAACAGGGAAGAGGGGAGTCAGCGATGAATGAGATCTCCCCGCTCCTGATCCTGATAGCGGCCATCTTTACAAACAACATCCTGCTCGCGAACTTCCTGGGGATGTGCTCGTTCCTCGCCGTGTCGAAGCAGATCGACACAGCGCTGGGGCTTGGGGCAGCGGTCATCTTCGTCACGACCGCGACCACGGCCATCAACTACGGCGTTTATCACCACATCCTGGTGCCGATGGATCTCACGATCCTCCAGTACATAGTCTTCATCGCCGTCATTGCGGCGTTCGTTCAGTTCGTGGAGATGTTCGTCGAGCGCTTCAGCCTGAAGCTCTATCACGCGCTGGGTATATTCCTGC
>JAUWCJ010000156.1 GCA_030609365.1 Candidatus Eiseniibacteriota bacterium
GCTGACAGAACCCGCCGTAGGGAAGCTCGAAGAAGGGCTCGAGCTTCTTCTGCAGGTAGTTGGCGTTCAGCACGGCGTTCTCCGCCACGCGCCTCAACCCTTCCGGCCCGAGTGTCAGTATGTACGCGTAGGCCTTCACGGCGACCAGGAAGTTCCCATACACCGCGTGCACCTTGCCGATGGACTTCGGTCGGTCGTAGTCGAAATCGAACTCGAGTCCCCTGGCCTTCCGCTCATCGCGGCGCACAACGGGGCAGGGCAGGTAGTCCGCCAGGAAGCTCTTCACGCCGACGGGCCCCGACCCGGGACCGCCCCCGCCGTGAGGTGTCGAGAATGTCTTGTGCAGGTTGAAGTGCATCACATCGAATCCGACGTCACCGGGACGGACGACACCGAGCGACGCGTTGAGGTTAGCACCATCGAGGTACAGCACTCCGCCGACACCGTGTACGATCTCCGCGATGTCCGCGATCCTGTTCTCGAACACGCCCAGCGTGTTCGGATTGGTAATCATGAAGGCGGCCGTCTCATCGTCAACGGCGGCGGCCAGCGCCTGGACGTCGACCCTCCCGTCCGGGCCCGAGGGTATCTCGACCGACTCGTAGCCCGCGAGCGTCAGGCTGGCTGGATTCGTGCCGTGCGACGTGTCGGGGACTATTACCTTGCTGCGAGGATTCCCCTGATCCGTCTGGTACGCGCGCACCATTAGCATGCCCGCGAGCTCGCCCGACGCTCCGGCGGGCGGCTGCACGCTCACCTCGTCCATGCCGGATATCTCGGCCAGCATACGGCCCAGGTTGTAGATGAGCGAGATCGCTCCCTGGCACTCGCCGGCGGTAGCTTCGGGGTGGACGCTCGCGAATCCGGGCAGCCCCGCCATCTCCTCGTTGATCTTCGGGTTGTACTTCATCGTGCACGAGCCCAGGGGGTACATCGTCCGGTCGATGTGGAAGTTCATCTCCGCCAGTCGGGTGAAGTGCCTCACGACCTCCGGCTCCGAAAGCTCGGGAAGTCCGGGGGGCGTCGAGCGCAGGTTCGAGGCCCCCAGAATCTCCGCGAGGTCCGCGGACGGAACGTCCAGCGCGGGCAGCCTGAAACCCGACTTCCCAGGATGCGAGAGCTCGAACACAGTAGGTTCGAGAACGTGTCCCGTCGTTCGGGGATCCGTCACGCGTTCCCTCCCGACGAGATGACGGCCTCGAGACCGGACGCGAGCGAATCGATGTCCTCGCGCGTGTGCCGCTCGCTGACCGAGACCAGGAGGCTGTTGTCCATGCCGTCGTAGTAGCAGCCACACGAGATGCCCGGCCAGATGCCGACCCTGCCCAACTCCTCCTTGACGCGGTGGGCAGGCACGGGAAGGTCGATCACGAACTCCCTGAAGAACGGTCCGTCGAAGCGAACGCCGACGCCCGCGACAGCGGACAGGGCATTGGCGGCGTAGTGCGCCTTGGACGTCACCTGGAGGGCGAGCTCACGAAAGCCCTTCTTCCCCAAGAGCGACATATGCACGGCCGCGCCCAGCGCCACAAGCCCCTCGTTGGTACAGATGTTGGAGGTGGCCTTCTGCCTGCGGATGTGCTGCTCGCGGGTCTGGAGGGTCATCACGAAGCCGCGCCGCCCCTCCGTATCGACCGTGGCGCCGATGATGCGGCCCGGCATCTTTCTCAAGTACTTCCTGTCGACGGCCATGAAGCCGAGGAGCGGTCCACCGTACGCGATGGGATTCCCCAGCGACTGACCTTCCCCAACGGCTATCGACGCTCCGTAGTCGGACGGGGGCTTGAGCACCGCAAGCGACAGCGGGTCGACTGACGCCGCGAGAAGCACGCCTGCCTCCGCGCATTTCGCCGACAGCTCGTCTACCGGCTCCAGCAAACCAAAGAAGTTCGGGTGCTGAACAACGAGGACAGCCGCACCCGGCAGGTGCGTCTCGAGCGTCGTCGCGTCGGTCACGCCACAGGTCTCGGGCAGTTCCACGATCTCGATGTCGGAAGCCTCAAGGTAGGTCTCGACCACGGCCCGCAGTGACGGGTTGGCAGTGCCTGCGATGAGAACCTTGTTTCTCCGGGTGATGCCGACGGCCATCAGACAGGCCTCGGCCGCGGCGGAGGCGCCGTCGTACATGGACGCGTTAGCCGCATCGAGCCCCGTCAATCGGCAGATCAGAGACTGGAATTCGTAGATGCTCTGCAGGGTCCCCTGGCTCGCCTCTGCCTGGTACGGCGTGTAGGCCGTGTAGAACTGCGGCATGCTCATCACGTATCGGACGACCGCGGGCACCGTGTGGTCGTAGATGCCGCCTCCGAGGAAGCTGACTACATCGTCCGTCGTCCGGTTCATCGACGCGAGGCTCCGCATGTGCCGGACGAGCTCCGCTTCCGACAGCGGGCCCGGCACGTCGAGTTTCGTCTTCGTCCGCAGCTCCGGCGGGACATCAGCGAAGAGGTCCTCGATGGACGCGGCCCCTATCTCGCGGAGCATCTCCTCACGATCGCGATCTGTGTTGGAAACGTACGGCAAGCCTACCCCTTGATATGCGCTTCGTACTGCTCGGCGTTCATGAACTGCGAGAGGTCCGTCCCGTCAGCCAGCTTGAGCTTCGCAATCCAACCCTTGCCGTACGGGTCGGAGTTGACCAAGGATGGGTCGTCCTCGAGATCGGCGTTCCCTTCCACGATCTCACCCTCGATCGGCGCGTAGAGTTCACTGACGCTCTTGACCGACTCCACCGTGGTCAGCACGTCGCCCGCGGCCAGGTTTCTGCCGGCCTCAGGAAGCTCGACGAACACGATGTCCCCGAGTTCCCCCTGTGCGTAGTCGGTGAGTCCCAGCGTGGCCACGTCGCCCTCCACACTGAACCACTCGTGCGTCTCAGTGAACAAACGGTCCTTCTCACCCATTTCTCACCTCGTGAATTGACGCGCCGGACTCTCCCGCGAGCGGCCCCGAGAACCACCGCTGTTGGAGAGCAGGGCGCTAACGCCCGCGCTTGATGCTTCCCTCCCGGTAGAACGGGAGAGAGACCGTGTGCGCCTCGATGTGACTGCCTCTTATGTCCACAGAGAGCTCGCCGGTCACGTCCGACCTCACGTAGCCGAGCCCGATGCCCCTCCCGAGACTCGGGGAGAACGTCCCGCTGGTCACGTACCCGACCTCGTCGTCCCCAACCAGGATCCGGTGTCCCGGACGCGGAACGCCCCTGCCAGTGAGTTCGAACCCGACAATACGCTCGTCGATTCCCTCGTCCATCTTGCGAACGATCGCGTCGCGTCCGATGAAATCACCCTTCGAAAGCTTGGTGATCCACATGAGACCGGCCTCGGGAGGCGTGCGGTTCGCATCCATCTCGCTGCCGTAGAGGCTGTAGCCCATCTCGAGCCTCAATGTGTCTCGTGCACCGAGTCCAACGGGCGCGATCTCCGCGGCCTTTCCCTCCTCCATGAGGGCACTCCAGATGGTGTGCGAATCCTCCGGATCGCAGTAGATCTCGAAACCGTCCTCGCCGGTGTACCCTGTTCTGGACAGCGTCGTCGCGCGGCCTGCGACCTCCGCCCTCACCCAGTGATAGTATGGCAGCTTCGTCAGGTCGGCCGTGGTCACTCCCGCCAGTATCCCCTCGGACGCGGGTCCCTGGAGTGCTATCAGCCCGGTCTCATCCGAGATGTCATCGACGACCGCATCACCTGTCAAATTGGAACGGATCCAGTCGAGGTCCTTCTCCAGATTGGCGGCATTGACCACGAGCATGTAGCGCCCCGGCATCGCGTAGACGAGAAGATCGTCCACGAACCCGCCGTTCTCGTAGCACATCGCCGAGTACTGCACGCGTCCCTCCGTGAGCGAGGCAACCCGGTTGGTGGTGAGCCTCTCCAGAGCGGGGAGAGCGTCCGCTCCCGAGATCAGGAACTCCCCCATGTGGGAGACGTCGAAGAGCCCCGCGGTGCTCCGCACTCGCCGGTGTTCGCTGATGATCCCTTCGTAGAACATGGGCATGGCCCATCCAGCGAACTCAACGACCTTGCCCCCGAGGGCCACGTGTTCATCGTATAGAGCTGTCTTCCTGACGGTGGCAACCTCCTGTGTCAGCATCGGTTGAAGCACTCCCGCTGTCGGTAGACGGCCACGGCATTGCCGGGCGCAGTTTAACACATGGACGCCGCGAGGCGTCCCGATACAACCTGTTATTGTATGAGAGTGAGAGAGGTGCGGTCAAGCCGTTTCGGAGCCCGCCTGCTGCTTCAGCACACGCGCCAGCACGGCACCGGTGTACGAGCCCTTGCTGCGCGCCACTTCTTCGGGCGTTCCGGCCACGACGACACGTCCACCATCGTCGCCTCCCTCCGGACCAAGATCGATGATGTGATCGGCGGTCTTGACGACGTCCATATTGTGTTCGATGACCAGGACGGTGTTGCCGCGGTCGACCAGACGTCCGAGCACCTCGAGCAGC
>JAUWCJ010000022.1 GCA_030609365.1 Candidatus Eiseniibacteriota bacterium
AAGATCTCGTGCGCAAGATCGACCTCTTCGTCTCTCAGTACAACAGCAGATCCAAACCCTTCGTCTGGTCCGCGACGGCCGACTCGATACTCCGGAAGATCAAAAGATTATGTCAGGCTACTTCTGGGACACGACACTAGCCCCCGCCCTATCCCTGCCTTTTCAAAACGAACTACAGCTGGTTTGTCCGGCTAACTACACTTATACTGCCGACAGCTGCGCCCCAATGCGTGTCAAATGGGCCGGACAAGGACGCCGTGTGAAGCAGTGCCTGTCGCCTGCCCCGAGGCTGCTGGCCCTGCCAGCACCACCTGTGGGCCTCCGCCCTCCTGCGGGTTACACGACCCAATACGCGTCATAATCCCGTCTCGTCACAATTGGACAGCTCACCTCCGCCGGCGCGCTGCAGCCGCCCAACCGCTTCTTGGTCCACGGGGACATTCCGGTCCTCTGCTCCCTTTCCCCTGTGGACTTCCAGCATACCATCCTTCCACCCGATGTCGCTAGGGCCAAGCCTGACGACCTCAAGACCCGCAGGCCGGCACGGTACATGACTTCAGGGACGGTTGCGGCCGCCCGGAATGACGAGGCCGCCGTTAAGGCGGTCATGAGGGGAGTGCAGACAGAGGCGTAGCCGTTGTCCACATGCCTCAGCCCGACGACCTCTCGGAACCGGGAGGCCTTCAGCGTTCAGATCCGGACCTCGCGAACTCAGTCCGTAGTCGTCACGCCCCCTGCCGGCACGAGCGCGGTGCCCCGGGTCGTGAATCTCACCCGAACCACCTCCGGCTCCCGCACGTGGCTTCTCTGTTGGACTTCGTAGCGGGCCCCCGCTACCAACTTGATGCGAACACCCGTCTCTTCGGAGGCGGGTGTTTGCTTTGGGACCGGCGCGGGCGGACGGCCGAAGAGGTACATCAGAATGTCACCTGTGTCCGGATCCACCTCGATCCTCTTCACGAACAGCCGGGCGTACGCGCGTCATGTTCCCCGAGCTGCCCGTGGCTCCACCTTGGTCGGTAGGAGGCGTCGCGCACCGACCGCCGAAGACAGCTAGTGCCGCCACCGGGGCACCACGGCTCTTTTCCGGTAGCCCGAGCGTCGCGTGCGGAGGTAAGATGTGGCATCGGGCAGCGATCTGTGCTGGGTGGGGGTCAGCGTCCATGGCGAAGCGCAGCAGGAAGAACGGCAAGAAGAAGGCTCAAGCCCGACCTCGCACGGAGATGCGGACCTGTGAGGACCGGTGCTGTCCTCTCGTCATCGTGGCAGCCAGCGTGCTTCTGGCCACGTACCTCGCTGTCAACTCCGGCATCATACGCAAGCTCCTCAGAATCGCGATCGGATCGTAGCGCACGTACACCAGGCAGACGGGATGGCGCGTCGTGGGTTTTCTCTTGGTCGTAGTGGCAGTTGGGCTCGCACTGGGAAGCGCCTACCCCATAGCCCGCGCGTACGGGGACCGCGTCGCGCGACTTCTCGCGCTCGGCGTGTGGTCTTTCGCGTCGCTTGTCGTTGCTCTCCAAGCGCTCGGGCTCTGTGCTGCCCTCTCGGGGCGCCACTGCGTGGGTGGCACGCAGCTCGTCATCGTGCTCGGGGTCGGGTGCCTAGGCTGTTGGTTCGCAACACCCCGTCTCCGAATCCCAAGCGCAGAGGGTAGGTCGCAGTATCTCCCCTCAGATGGCCCGGAAGGCGCAGGCAACCCGAGCCCCCGCGTAGTGCCCACTGTCTTGGCCGTTTTCGCGGTCTTGCTTCTCATCTCGGCGCTCGCGAGCAGCCTGCTTGCCCCACCCCGAGGGTGGGATGTTCTCTCATACCACCTCCCTCGGGCCGTGGCCTGGCTGCAGAGCGGCAGTCTCCAACCCTACGGCGGCAACACGGCCCACTACCCGGGCAACGGTGAGCTTCTGCTCCTCACGCTCCTCTTCTCGGGGAGCGACCGTTTGGTGCCCGTCGTGCAGCTACCCTTCGCCCTGCTCTGCGCGCTCGCCCTCTATGGTACATCCCGCCTGCTTGGAGCTGGTCGGCGCTCGTCCCTAATCGTGGCGCTGACTCTCCTAACGATGCCCATCATTGTCTTCCAGACCGCGATCGCGAAGAACGACATCGTTGTGCTCGCCATGATCATGTGCTCGGTCTACTTCGCGGCCCGCGCGCTGAACAGAAGGCCGTCACAGACCGACGGGCCCCTCAATCTCGTCACAGCCGGCGTGGCAGCTGGGCTCGCGGTCGGGTCTCGATACCCAGCCCTCCCTCTTGTGGTCGCGGGAGTGGTACTGACGCTCGTTCTCATGCCTCGCCGGAGAGATGGGCAGGGCGTTCCGAAGGGGCGGAGCGGGAACACCCCCGTGCTCGCTCTTCTGGCAGTAGGCGCGATTCTCCTCCCCTCCCTTTACTGGTACGCGTCGAACTGGATGGCAGCAGGCAACCCGCTGGCGCCCTTTGCGGTGCGCATCGGTGGCGCTCAACTGTGGCCAGGACTGGACCCCCGCGACGTGTATGGCGAACAGCAGTTCCACTACGTTCACTCGGTGGCGGATTGGTGGTGGTTCGCGTTGCGCGACAGAGCGCTCTCCGGCTCCTACAGCGCAAGCGCCGGATTCGGAGCAGCTTTCGCTGCACTCGTGATCCCGTCTGCGCTCTGGATGCTGGCGGGAGTCGGCGGGCCGAAGCTTCAGGATTGCTGGCGGAGGAGACGGCTTCTTGTGCTGTCTCTGGCTGGGGTGGCTCTCGTCTCGTGGTGGGGGGCAGGAGTCCGCCTGCCGCGCTACATGCTCTCTGCAGTCGTGCTCGCGATGCCGGCATTGGGCGTGTTGCTCGAGTCGTGTCGTCGATCATGGCGCCGTGCTGCCGAGGTACTGCTTGTCGTTGCTGTTGCGTTCTCGTCGCTTGGGTCGCTGCTTGTGCTGTACTCCGAGAAGGACCTGACGTCCTCCTTCCTGGGTCTGAGGACCAAGAAGGACTTCTACAGGATGCCATCGTGGGTGTACTCTCTGCCGCCTGGTACGAAGATCGCACTGACTCGGGTCACTGATCACCAGTACTACTCGACCTTTCGGTATCCGCTTGTCGGCTCGCTTCCGGGAAACAGCGTCGTGATGGAGGGCGACGTGGGAACATCGTTCAGCATCAGGCGGGACGGCGTCAGGGGAATGCACGATGGACTGGTTAAAGATGGCGTGGACTATCTCTTCATCCGGGCATTCGATCTTGAGCCCTGCCGCACAACCCACGAACTTCACCCTGATCTATACGAGCTCGTTCTCGACACGGTCGAGAGCGAGTATCCGTGGTTCAGAGAGGGTGACCCCGTACTGACAAAGGTGTACCGCGTGCTCCCGTAGCACGAGCGTGTCCTGCGGACCCGCCCAGGCGCATGGTGCGTCACGCCACCAGCCCGACCCGCGCCATCTCCCGCGCTGAGTGCGTGATGCCAGCGTAGCGCCAACGTGCAGTCACGACAGGCAGCTTGTCCGAATCGGGTTCGAATCCTGCCCCCGCTACCAACTTGATGCGAACACCCGTCTCCTTGGAGGCGGGTGTTTGTATGGATGCCAGGAGAGGCGGGCTACGCAGACAGGGACGGCACGCTCCGAGACGCCGACCTCACGATCCTGCACGATGACCTGCGGTTCCAGGAGGTCCTGGAGTCGATGGACTAAGGGACCTACTTGAGGACCACCAACCGACGCGAATCACCTGCTCCGTCGCACTCGAGCCGTACGAAGTACACACCCGATGCCACGCGTTCGCCAGCCTCATTCTTAGCGTCCCATACCATGCTGTGTCGGCCAGCGAGCTTCATCTCGTCGACGAGGGTCGCGACGCGCCGACCGGCGATGTCGTAGACGGCGAGCGTCACGTGTCCCTTCGATGGCAGGAGGTACCCAATCGCCGTCGACGGGTTGAAGGGGTTCGGTATGTTCTGAAGAAGAGCGAGGTCAGGCCGCTCAGCCGGGGCGTCCGAAGGCACACCTGACTGCATGCATCCGATTCCGTAACAGCCAATCTGCGGACCGACGATGAAGAGGCACTCCGTTAGATCGAGACACGGCGAGTCCTCGGCAATCATGTAGTCGCAGCCGGCCGGGTTGCAGAAAAGCGGGTCATTGCTTCGGTTCCCGTCGACGCCGTCCTGTCCGGCGATGCAGCCTACCCAGTCACCGCCCTGGTTTCCGTAGACGTCGGAGCAGTCGAACTCCGGGGAGACGGCGACGCCTGCCACAGCCTCACCGGGCGCGCCGAACGCGATGATACTCTGAATCGCGCTGAATGAGCCGCCGATCAGTGAAAGGCCGCTTCCCAGTTCCGCCGTGTTCTCAGCGACCGTGCAGCTCGTGAGCGCCAGGTTGGAGTCCCTCGACCAGACTGCCCCGCCCTCGTCGGCCGCGTTCCGCGAGAACTCGCACGCGTGGAGCTGGAGCTGCGCTGACGAGTCGGCGGCTGCAGCGCCGCCCCGCGCCGCCTCGTTCCCCCGGAGAATGCAGTTGTTCATGTAAACCACGCCTGCGTTCCCGACGAGCACGGCGGCGCCGTTGCCGCCCGGCATGTGGCCCCCCGTGATCGTGATGCCGATGAGCTGGGAGGCGGGCCACCCGCTCGAACGGTACGCGAACGCACGGTGCGGTGCGCGGCCTGCGTCGGAGCAGTCGATGATGCAGAGAGTCGGGTCCTCCGAGACGGACCGGATGTTCACCCGCTTCGCAATGACGTCGACGTCGCAGTTCCCCGCCCCTGAGAAGATCCCATCGGAGAGCAGGATGTTCGCGCCGTCGACCGCGGCATCGACGGCCGACTGGATCGTGGAGAAGTAGCCCGATCCGTCGGCGTAGACGATGTAATCGCTGCAGCCCTCACCAAACGCGCCCATGAGAACGCCGCACGAGTTGTTCGCCGGGAGGCACTCGGACGGCGTTGAGAGCGTCAGCACCGTGTCCCATGGTGCACAGAAGATTGGGTCAGCAGAAATGTTGCCGTTCAGCTCGAGCTGGTCTTCGATGCATTCCGTCCAGTCGCCCTCGGGGTTCCCCCAGACGTCCGTGCAGGCGAGCTGCGGCACGCCGCCCTCGAGGCAGACGACGGCGAACGTATCGGCATTGGCCGTGATGATCGTGTTCGTGACCTGGGGGAACGCGGCGATGACGCCGATCCCGCCGCCGTGGTTCCCGTAGATCGTGCAGTTCGTGATTGTCGGGTCCGCCTCGTAGCACCCGACGCCGGCCGCGTACGGGGCGGTGTTGTCCAGGATGAGGCAGCCCTCGATAGTCGGGCTCGATGTATGGCAGGCGATCCCGGCGCCTCCGTCGGGGCTCCACCCGCCGCGCACGGTGACGTCCTCGAGACGGGACGCTGGTCCTTCGCCTGAGAGGAACAGGAACCCGCGGTGCTCGTTGAGCACCGAGCCCTGCGCGTGCACAATGCAGACGTCGGGGTCCCTGCTCTGGGACCGCACGGTCAGCGCCTTTCCACGGAACGACACGTCGCAGTTGCCGGTTCCCGTGTAGATCCCGTCCTGCAGCTTGATCGTCTGGCCTTCATCCGCAGCATCGATGGCCGCCTGGATGCTCGCGTAGTCGCCCGTGCCCGCCGCGTTCAGGATGATGGCCGGGTCGGGGATCATGTTCTTGATGAGGTGCTCGCTGGTGTGGTTGCCGGAGTGACCGTAGATATCATCGACGGCGTACCAGCCGTTCATCGAGCCGCCCCAGCCGTAATTCAGGTGAATCTGGTCTTGGAAGCTCCACACTCGCCACCCGTCGCACGCGAGTGCGTGGCTCGGGTAGGAGTACGGCATCGGCCTTCCGCTGTTGATCTCGCTCTGAATGAGTTGGAACCACTGCGTCGACGAGTAGTCCGAGCCGTGCTCGTAGCTGATGGAGTCGTCGTAGCGGAAGTAGGACGTCAGGACGTGCGGACCGCTGGCGAGGCCCGAGGACGAGCCTCCGTGTCCGTACTGCATCTCGTAGCCGACGCCGACCTCGTAGCAGATCTCTGCAAGCCCGTCGTTCGAACCGCTCCAGTCGTAGTCATCCGAGAAGACGGCTGAGAGGCTGTCACCGGGGACCGGTCCGTCGCCGCTCCACCAGTAGGTGTGCTGCCCGAACCCGTTGGGCGGCCACGCGTGGTAGTTCATGACCTGCGCGGTCCCGATGGCAACGCACCCGGCCACGCACCTGCCGCCGTCGCCCATCGGGCAGTCCGCGTTGTAGGGCCACTGCTGGTGCCAGCTTGTCGTGAGTAGGGGGCCGGAACCGCGGAGCGCCGGTGCGTCGCCGCGGCGGAGCAGCTCGTTGAACACGGCTGGCGCAACGCTGAGCTGCTCCCATGCGGAGCGATGGTGCGTTGGGAAGATGTCGTCGCGCGTCGACGAGGCGTTGACGCTCCCGTATCTATCGACGAAGACGGCAACCTGTTCATCGAGTCGTTCCCGCACGAGCTGCACGAGACCGTGGACGGCGTCGGCGTCGAAGGATCCGGTCTCGGCGTAGAGCTTGACCGGCGGGAGCTCACGGAGCGCGGGAACGACGACGAACCCGTCCGGAGTGACCGTGAAGACATGAGCAAGGAGGCGGCCATCGTCCGACTGGAGTCTGGCGTCGGACGCGATTCCGGGATCGGACACCCCGGCCCAGCCGTCGGTCTCACGGGCGATGTAGGCAGCCCAGTTCCTGGCCACCGTCTGTGCCTCGGCATCGTCCACAGCGGTCGCACCAGCGTCGAGCGGGAGGAGAAGGACGACTGCGAAGAGGGCGATCAGGACGGTTCTTCGGCGGGGGGTGCGCATGAGGACTCCTTTGCGAACGGTCCCTCGGGTCGACCGGTCGTCCGGCGGCACTGGCACGCCGTCTCGAACGGTGTCCTTTGCACATTTCAATTCTACCACGGAGCCCGAGCATACTCAACCGGGGCCGCCCGTGAGTAGTGTATCGGTTCTTGTGTAGAAGGGGTTTGCAGGAGCCCTGGGGTCTGAATCTGCATCTTCAATGATGTAGACGTACTCGTTCAGGATTCCAGCAGCTCGGCGTGATGTTCCCGAAGCCAGGCAAGCACCCTGTCCCTCAACTCCACTACGAACGCAGCCAACTCCGTTGCATCCCGATCAGTCACCGTACCAGCCGCATCGTACTCGATGATGTTCCGCTTCTTACGACAGACCTCGAGGTACTCGACGTCCGCTCTCTTGTCCGGTCCCAGTATCAGGCCAAGTGCCTGGATTGTCCGGTAGTGCTGGAGTGTTCGTTCGGGTCTGTAGCCCTCAGCGTGGAGCAGGATGGTGCACAGCCTCAGGGCCGCGTTGTAGGCGATCCCGAACTTCCAGTCGGCGGAGATGCCCTGTCCGGCATCCGCAAGGTCACGCTCGACAATCCCGAGCAGGCCAGCGATCTCCTCCCTGCTGGTCGTGTGTTGACGGAGCCACTTGCTCTCAGCCCAGTCGTGCAAGCTCATCATCATCCCCCACCACGAACAGCTTCGGCGAATCCAGGACCCGAAGAAGGAAGTGGTCCCCGGACCCGCGCCGCCGGTTGAATTCCGCAGCGTCCATCACGTGTGGGTTGACCTCGCGCCCCAGCTTCTCCGAAACACCGCTAAGCAACGAGGAAGCAGCCGCGAGCCCAAGGTCCGCGACAATCATCAGATCGACATCCCCCTCAGCTCCCTCGTCGCCACGCGCAACCGACCCAAACACGAAGGCCACGCTGATGCCTTCTGCAGAAAGAGCCTCCCGCAGGACCTCAACCAGACCTGAGGTCTTGAGTACCAGACGATGGATGTCCCCGTAGAGCGCGTGCGACGCATTCGCGCTGTAGTAGACGCGGTTGCCATCCTTGCGAGCCACAATAAGCTCCATGCCCTCGAGCTTCTTGAGCTCCTGCTGGATCGTACCGAGCGCCAGGCCGGACCTGCGCTCAAGCTCCCGCATGTGGAGTTCCTGGGAGGATACCCCGAACAGGAGTCGGAAGATCTCGGCGCGTGCGCGCGATGACAGTATGTCAGGTAGCATGCTCATATTGTATGGTCACACCATACGATTGACTGGTTATACCAGTCAAGGGCGAATTCGCCTCGCCACTCTATCATCTGGGACTACTCGTCCTCCATGACTACCGGAGTTCTCTCCCTGCTCTCCCCATAGCCCCGAAAACACGTTACACTAGATCTATCTGCCGGGCGGTCCTTTCTATCTCTTGCCGGAGGCGTTCAGAATCGAGGCCCAAGAACAATGGAGAGCATTCAGATCGTTGCCACTGAGTCGCTCGGGGTGCGCGGATTGTGCTGTGCCGTGACAGTGGGTAGTCGCCGCATTATCATCGATCCAGGACTTGCTCTGGGTTTCTACCGCCACGGCCGCCACCCTCATCCCGTGCAGATAGCTATCGGCCAGCATGTGCGCCGTGGCATTGTGGAGCTGCTGCATGATGCCACCGATATCGTATTCAGCCATTTCCACGGTGATCATGTACCCCTCAAAGATGCCAATCCTTTCCAGCTCTCCTTCGCAGTGCTGCCGGAGTGCTTCTCGGAACTTCGTAGCTGGTGCAAGAACGGCGACGAGTCTCATCCTGAGATGCGCCGGCGCTTTCATGACCTGCAGGAACTCTCGGGAGACAATCTGCGGGTTGTCGAAGACCGCAGTGAGGGCCCGCTGTCCTTCTCACCACCCGTGCCGCATGGCGAAGCGAACACCCATCTGGGAACGGTCATGATGACCCGTATCGAGTTGGAGCACGGGGTATTCGTACATGCCTCGGATATCCAGCTACTCAACACCGAGGCCGTGGATCAGATCATCCGGTGGCAGCCCGACATCGTTTTCACCGCCGGCCCGCCGCTCTATCTCAACTCTCTGGGAACTCATTCACGAGAAAACGCTTGGAAGAACACGCTGCGTCTTGCGAACAGCGTGGATACACTCATCGTCGATCATCATCTCATGCGCAGCGAAGCCGGCGCTCAGTGGTTGAGAAAGCTGTCCCAGAGCGCCGGTGGAAAGGTCTGTTCTGCCGCGGATTTCATGCAACGTCCTCCGCTCTTGCTTGAAGCACGACGAGAGGAACTCTATGAAGCCCTCCCGGTCCCGGATGGTTGGATGGATGACTACATGCACGGCAAGGCAGGAGCGGAGCCGTTTCTCATGACCGCTGTTGAACGAGGAGTGATTCCGTCGATCAACGTCTGAGTGGAACGGTCGAGCCCGACCGCTTCATATTACCTGATGAGCAGCAGCTTCCCAACTCTCCTGCAGTTGCCGGCACTCACGCTCAGGAAGTAGACGCCGCTACTCATCTCCCTCCCGGTGTCGTCCCGCCCGTCCCACACGACTGCGTGCTCGCCGGCCGGCCGGAACCCGCTCACCAGAGTCCGCACCTTCTCCCCGCGCACGCCGTAGATCGTCACGTCCGCCCGCCCGCCGAGAGAGGACCGAAACGCGATCCGAGTCTCGGGGCTGAACGGGTTCGGGTGACTGGGATAGAGCGTCAGCGTCGTTGGCGGCTCCTCGTGCTCCCCGTCGGACGCGACTCCAGTCGGTCTCGCGTAGAGCTTCGCCGTGACCTCGAGCTCCTGTGTCAGAGCCAGGTTCCCCCTGTTGGAGAACACGGCGTGCCAGGGCTCCGGGCTCGGGAGCACGAACTCGACGCTGCCTCGGAACGTGTCCTCCCGTATTTCGAAGGCTCGGAAACTGTCGCCCGCCGCATAGTGGGCGAAGTTCTCCTGGTCACAGATGAAGAAGCTCGTGTATCCCGGCGAGCTTGGTTCTGAGAAGCGGTTGCCATCATCGAGGTTGCTGCCGTGCAGGATCTCTGTTGGCAGGTCGTACTCCACGACCAGCCGGTAGTCGTCCGTAGGACTGCCCGGCAGGCTGTCCGGCAAGGCCCGAGGCGCGGGCACGGCCCCCGGCAGCGTGACGTTCCACTCGTAGCAGACGCCGGGGTGGCTGGCCGAGATCACTATCTCCGTGCCGCTCGGAGGGTAGTTCCCGATATCACTCTGGACAGACGCCAAGAACGCGCGGTTGTCGCCGAGGAGGAATCTCTTCTGCCCGTTGCGGTCTGTCCAGCCGGCCGTCGCGCCCCAGCTCACGCACGGGTAGCTCAGGATCTTGACCCTCGCGCCGTCAACGGGACGCCCCTCGCTGCCGGTCACGCTGACGTTTAAGGTACAGACTTCCGTGTAACGCTCGGTCGCGTCCCAGATGAAGCTGTCGCCGCGCCAGTTGAACGCCGCGGCCACGTCCCATCCCCAGTTCTCGTAGCCCCCCGGGTTATCGATGTAGGTGTTCACGGGCTCCCACGCGATCCACCGTCTGTCCCAGAACTCATTGATCTTGTGATTGTCACTATACATGACATCGACGACGGTGGGGATGAGCGCCGCCCGCGCAGCGGCCGACGTGAGATAGGAGTGCACGCTGCAGGTCCCGATGTGCTGGTGGTATATCCGCACCGGCTGGTTGTTATGCGGATATGACTGGAAGGTCATCACATCCTGGACCCAGCGCGTGACAGCGCCGACCGCCCCGTTATCGAGCGTGTTCTGCTCGCTCTTCCAGAGAACCGAGCAGGTGTCGAGGCACGTCCTCAGGAGAGGATACCCGTGGTCGCTGTGGTTCATCAGGAAGTCCCGCCAGAACACGCCGGTCGGTGGGGCCACGGGAGACCCGGTGTCGGGATTGATGTAGTACGGGGTCTCCTTGTGCAGCTTGGGATGCACGACGTACCAGTAGTACACGTCGCGAGGAAGCTCGAACTCGTGTGTTTCTCCCGCCTCAAGGACTCTGTAGCTGATCGTCGAGTAGTAGTCCTCGCCGGCGTAGTCCACGATGTCTGCATACGCGAGATGGTCGTCGGCCGCGTAGAGCGACTCGACGTTCTCGACGAGCACGCCCGGGTCCATCGAGCCCGCGAGTACCTCGGGGGCAATGTGGGCCACTTCGAAGCAGATCTCGTCCACGTACGCGGGCTCCGCGCTCAGAATCAGCCCCGCGTACAGGTTCTGATCGATTTCACTGAGCTGGAGGAGATTCTCCCGGAGAGCAGTGCGCAGCCAGCCGGGAGCGAGGGCCACGGCAGCCTCGGCGTCGGGCGTGAGCTCTCCGGCCGCAGCCGACACGTCGATCTGGTGCGCCGGATACTGGAGAGAGAAGCAGCACTCCTCCCCTGCCGGAACGAGATCGGTCACGTAGGTGGAATCGATCAGCACCCATTCCGCCCGTGTGTTCGTCGCCACCAACACAAGACTCACGAGAACAAGGAGAAACAGCAGCCTGTGCCCGCGAAGCGAGCTGTCCATTGTCATCACCTCCTGCGGCATCCCGGCCCGCGGAGCGCCTCTCTCAGGTGTCCATCCCTGCGAGTGGAGACTCTCACGGCCGGAAGGCCTGCCGCTGTGTGGACACGCCTGCTACTTCAACACAAGGCACTTCCTCGCCGCGCTCACGCCACCGGCGGTGATCCGGTAGAAGTAGAGGCCCGAACTCACCTCGCCCGCGTCCCACAGGACGTTGTGGTCGCCGGCCTGTCTGACACCGTCAACCAGCGTCTCCACGAGCCGGCCGTCAACGCTGTAGACCCGGAGAAGCACCTGGCCCTGCTGCGACAGCGTGTACGAGATGGTCGTCACAGGGTTGAAGGGATTGGGACAGTTCTGACGGAGGGCGACCCTCACGAGCTCCGTCCCTTCGTCGATGCCGGTCGCAACGTGGTCGCACGTGAAGACGACCTCTCTGGTCGCGCCTTCCGGGAGCGCCGGCTGTCCCTGATACCATGCGTACAGGAGGACGAAATCGTCTTCCACGACGGCACTGATGGCATCTGTGGAGACGATGCTGACATTCTCCGCCCGGAACGGCAGGATCATCGCGGGGTGACGCTCCCCCCACTTGCTCGTGTAGCCGGGGCTTCCCTCTCTGTTCATGGTCATCCTGAACGTGATGGTGTCACGCGTGGCGCCCTCGCTCGTCGTGAGTTCTGTGTCAAAGAGCGGTTCCCGATAGACACCCTCGTGCGACATCCTGACCAGCATCCCCGGGTCTCCGTAGAGAGCGGAGCCGTTGAGATCGGGCGGGCTCGCTCCGGGCGTCCCGTTCAGCATGTCGAATCTCAGCGCCTGGTTCGCGAGGTAGTACGCCTCCGCCCAGGTGTACTGCCTAGCCGCCTTGTAGAAGTACGCCTTCGTGCCGCCGTGCTGATGGGAGGTGCCGCCCTCGTACATCACGTAGCCGGTGTACTGGTACGCTCCGCCCGTGTGGATCCAGGAAGGCACCATTGAGCTGCCGCTCAGGATCTTGCCGATGTTGCAGTTCCCGAGCCCGAAGTAGATCATCGGATGGTCCGAGTTGATGTTGAAGTTCGCCCCACTGTAGGGATCCCCGTAGACCTGGCCGCTGCTCGAGCGGAAGAACCCCTCGAGGCCTGAGGTGGGGTAGTGCATCTGCCACATGTTGTGGTCGCCGTGTCCGCTCGTGTACATGATGTCGACCGGGTCGGAGTCGAATATGGGAATGCCCCTGTTGATCATGCCTACCAGCCACTCGGTGCGGTCGGTGGGACCGTCGGTGTGACTCGTAGTAGCGAGGGAGTCCGGGTACTTGACGTAGTACAGCCCGTACGTCGCCTCGTTTGTAGCGATGCCCTGGGTGTAGTAGGCCAGATCGCAGGAGCTGGTCCCGCCGAGCACCGTCTTGACGTCGAACCCGGTGGGCCCGGTAACGAGCCTGAGCGCATCGTCGGAATTGTACCCGGTCACGATTCCCCAGATGGCGTCGCAGTAGTTGTCGCCGTCCAGGCTCCGCATGAAGGGCCAGACCGCGTTCTGCACGAAGCTGGCCGAGGCGGTGCCCAGTTCGCAGACGAAGCCGACGTGCGTCGGTCGGAAGGCCGAAAGCTCCGTCTGCACGTCGTACGGAGTAGAGGTCCAGATGAATAGCTGTCCCGAGTACCGTGCCAGGAGTGAGTCTGCCACCGCAGCCCACTGCGCGTCGTCGTACGTCGACTGCTTGATGAGGACCGCGTAGGCCATCCCTCGTTCGCCGCGGACACCGGCACACGTTTCCACGGAGCTGTGTATCGCCACGTCATGCGCCTGTGCAGAAAGAGCGCACAGGAGCAGCACAAGGACCAGCGGAATAGTTCGCCTGCCAAACATGTTTCTCCTCCCTTCCTGGACCGAGGGGTTGGCTGCTCGGAGCCTACGGCCGGGGTCCTGCCATAAAGAGAGAGAGCCCGGCTCTTACGGACCGGGCTCTCTCTGTGCACCATTGCGGGAGCGCCAGGCCTATCTGTACAGCGTCTTGATCCGGCCCCAGCTCTGGTCCTCGACTGGCACGGTGGCCATCTGACCCACGTAGAAATTGTCATAAGTGACCCACAGGCCATCGCCGCAGCTGATCGTCATCGACGTGATCGGTACCACCGTCGTGAAACCGACGAATGCCGTCGGGTAGGTCAGCTCGACCGTGGTGCCATCGTCTAGCGCGACCGTGACCGTCGTTGGCATCGGATTGCCATCGAAGTCGGTGGCGAAGAAATCGCCGGCGACCGCCGTAACCGGCAGGCCGTCAAACGTGAGCGTGATCGGGTCCTCGGCGGCGCTGGTCGACATCGCGCCCGGTATGCTGAACAATTCCCCAGCGGCGAATGCCGTGTAGCTGTAGCCGTTGACCGGGCCGAACTGGTAGGTCACAACACCACTGATGGTACCCCAGTCCAACGATGCGAAATCGTCGAAGTAGTAATCCGCATCGAGGACAGCCAGGAACTCGGCGAGGTTGTAGTACACCGTAGCAGCGCGCTGCGTCGTGATGACAACGCCGTCCCCATTCTGGGGACCGTGCTGCGGCTCGGCGGGCGGTTTGCAGGCGTTAGGGTTGTCAATCATGGTAGCGCGATCGGTAGCGCCCGCAGAGACGACCAAGGCAAGGATTAAGGCAACGATAGCGAAGAAACGCATTGTCAGCTCCTTGATTGCGTTTGTTTCCAAGCGGGAGGAGTCGAAGATCCTGAGAGGTTGTGGATTCGTTCTTACCGCGGTCTCTTGGCCATGGGCGCTCCTTAGGTTCAGTCCGACATCGCCACCACACTCCGAAGGGTTGGCGCTGAAGGTATGGCATTCCCCCACGAACTGGAACCATAGCACAGTTTGAAGACGATAGCAATGAGGTGTTGGTTTCAGAGCGAATGGTCGCCGAGACCGGCTATGTCGCTGCCGCTCTCGTCATCGGCATTGCCGTTGAATGGGCAGTAGGCGATTGGCTCCGAGAGAAGGTGCGTGTTCTCGGAAAGACCTGATGACGATGAGGAACAACCCGAGGAGTTCGCGCTGGCCGACCCCGACGATATCAACGACCAGGGCTGTATCGGGGTGCTCGCGGCCAGGATGGGAGATCGCGAGAGGGCACTCGAACCCCTGTGGGACTATCCGCCGTTTCTGAGATTCCTCGAGCCGAGGGGCTAGAGCCGAGCCGGCGGGCGCTCCAGAACGACAGCACGGTCCCCGATGGAGCGAGGCCGCGCGATCTCGTGGAGCCCGGCGGCCGTCGCCGAGGCGAGCAGCTTACCGAACTCCTTCTCGGACGCGTGAGACTTGGGCTCCAGAACGAACAGTCGCCCGCCCGGCTTCAGGATCGATGCTAGCTCCCGGAAGGCAGCATCGATGTCCGGCGTCTCGTGGATGACCCAGCACCCGATGGCGAAGTCGACCTGGTCCTCGAGGCCGATCCTGTCGGCCGCGGTCAGATGCGGTCGGATTCTGTCCGCAACGCCCGCCCGGCGCGCTCTTTTCATGAGTCCCTGCAGCATCACGTCCTGGAGGTCGGCGGCGATGACAAGCCCGCCTTCCCCCACCATCTTCGCCATGGCGATCGAGAAGAAACCCAGCCCGCAGCCGAAGTCGAGCACTTTCGCTCCCGGCTTGACGTAGTCCCGAAGCATTTTCCCCGGCTGGTGGATCAAGAGACGGAGCGGATTGTCGAACATGCGCGCCGCGCCCAACGGACAGACACGGTGGCCAGTTCCGTTGTTCCCTTCGTGCTTCTGCATCCACTTCATGATCTCCTCCCAGCGCGGGCTCTCCCGCCTACTCTTCCAGCCATTCCATCGCCCGCTCGACGATCCACTCGGGGATGCGCGGAGATGTTCGCCACCGGGGCGTGCCCATCCGGCGACCTGTGCGAGATGGCATATTACCCTCTGCATGAAGCCAGGGCAAGCCACAGCCAAGCGAACGGTACTCGTCGCACCTGCGGTTCGTCGACCGCGGTCGAGCTTCCCAGGCTAGTTGAGGCGAGACTCCAAGTGCTTGAGCTCGTGGCCGGGCTTCTCGCGCATTTCCGCTCGGGCGATTGCCCCGTGTTCCGCAGTGAACACAGCGACGTACGGGCACGCGCCAAAGTGGGCACCCACGCTGACCTTGTCCTCGGTCGCCACTGCTATTCTCATTCCTGCCTCCTCTCGCCTGGGGCCCGTAGCCGCACCAGTTGTGCCGCCGGGAGAACGAGGTGCCTTCCCGCTAGTCTTCGACAAGGAGCATATGCTCAAAGGGTACTGTTTTGACCACGTCGACGACCTCGCTTCTCCCAGCGGCGAATTCGGGCGCGGCGCTCTCGCCGCCCTTCTTGAATCTCGAGCGCAGCTCCAGGAACTCCTTGCTATAGATCGTGTCGGTCCCCCTGAAGGTGAACCTCTCTCCCGCGGATAGGATCGTCACCTCATACCAGCTGTCATCGAGTGTCAGGTTCTCGGGTTCGGTGGCGTTCTCTGCATATGCGAAGCCGGCGACGCCCAAGACGCTCTCGAAGATCTCCTTCATGCCGTCAGTGGACCACCCTGTCACGACGGACACATCGTCGGGGTGGAACGCGCCGTCGTCCCACATCCCAGAGAGCATCTGGGCGATCCGGAAGCCCATGGCCCTGCAGATGCAGAACTTCTTTGAGCCGTTCTCCTCTTCGACTGATGCTTCTTCAAGACGCAGTGTGTCTCGATCGCCGGACTCGTGCGCGACAACAGTCAACCGGTTGGTCTCCACCGTGGTCGAGAGCCTGGTCGGCAACATCGCGGCGAACTCATCCGCGTTCTTCAGCATCTCCCCTGCGAGTTGCCGCGCCGTCGTGCCACCTGCCGCAAGCGTGGGCCACCACCCTGCGTAGGTGCCGTCGTGGATGAGTTCCTTGACGCTACGGTCCCCGTACCTCATGTGCCAGTGCGGCATGCTTCCCTCATGGGTGTGTATCTCGGTGGCAATGACGTGCCTGTACTCTGCGCAGGCTCCGTCCCCAGACCGCGCTTCGAACGTGTACCACGGGAACTCGTGCTCGCCGAACGAGGCCATCTTCGCACCGGAGAACTCGTACTCACACTCGGCAAGGACCGTAACTCCGTCGGCCTCGTAGAACGTGATCGCGTCGTCGGCAACCCGGAGGACGGCGAAACTCGTCGCGTACCACGATGCCAACACCGACGCTACGTCATCCGCCTGGTAGCCGCGTGCCGCGTCGGCCACGGCCTCGCAGGCGGGACGCATGGCGGGATCTCCAACCAGGGAGCTGGCACTAATCCACGTCCCCTCCCAATCAGCGAGCGAAACGGACTCGGACTCCGCGGACCACGCACAAGGTGCCGCCAACGAAAGGCACAGAATCGCGGCGCACATGGATCTCCGTGACATCTTCTAATCCCCCTTCTTGGGTTACGTTGTCCCGCCCGACTGCCGCGCGCGCTTCCTCCCGGTGAGGTAGCCGGGCCGCCAGAAGCGCGCGAGCCCGCCAAGATCGACGCCAGCCCGGCCAGCATCAATGAATTGCCCTTCTTCAACGCCCATGTCTCGCACCCTTTGGACAAGCTGTGGCATGCTCTGGACCCGGTAGGCGTTCAGGAAGCGCCCGCCGAACATATCGCATATGAGGAACGCGCCGCCGGGACGAAGGACACGAACGACCTCCTCGAAGAGAACCGTTCGATCCGGCACTTTGACCTCGTGGAACGCGAAGCTGCTCACCACGAGTTCGAACTCCCCGTCGTCAAACGGCAGCATCGCCGCATCGGCGCGCACGAAGGTGCACCGATCGCTCACCCCTTCGATCTCGGCGGTCTTCCGGGCTCCGGATTCGCTCATGCCCCAGAACTCCCACTTCCTTGTCCAGGTATCAACGCCGACCACGTGGGCCTCGGGGAACCTCCTGGCGATCTCGACGGCTGCCCGGCCAAGGCCGGTTCCGATGTCCAGCACCCTGCCCTTGCCGTCCCAGAGCGCGTCCACTTGCTGAACGAAGCTGTCATGGAAACGCTGGGTCTTCCCGGCATCGGTTACGAAACCGAAGGCGAGATACCAGAAGAACCCTGCGGCGAACAGGATCACGGCAAGAACCCAGCACGTGGTGGGAATGGCGGTCGAGTGCCCCGAGGCGCCGAGGGCGATCGCCAGGACCACGCACACCATCCCGGCTGCGGCCAACGCACCGATCATGTATCTGTTGGCTCCGTATCCGTAGTATGGCCGTTTCTGGTTCCCTTTCACGGGCGGTCCTCCTTCGGGGTCGTCTGTGCGAGTCAGCTCAAGACGTGCTCGTTCCCGAGCCCGTCTCGGCCTTCCGGGCGATCTCGAGGTCCATGGGACCCATGGGCGCATCGAGCGTCCGTCCACGCACCGACTTGAATCCGACTCGAAGCATGGAGCTGGCGATGTCTCCCTGCTCGAACGCCATGTCCCTTCCCATCATCCCCCATCCCATCCACGCCAGGACCATTTCCTCCAGCTTCGTGCTTCCGCGTGTGAGGCCGTCGAGCAGGAACGTCGTGTTTCCCGCGTGACCATCGATCGACTGCGCCACGGCTTCGGCCAACCTCGGGACGGACAGGTGGTCGAAGACACCTGGTTCCACAACAGCAAGCATGAGCTTTCAGCGGATCGGCCCGAGCACCGTCGCATCGTAAATCCGGTCGAAAGCTACCCCCATCTCGGGCGGTCCACTCATGGTGCCGTCCCTCGGCAGGATTGGACTGCGGAGTTCTGTTGGCAATCCGGCCGGCGGCGCCAGCCGACTACTTGATCAAGACCATCCTGCCCTCGGTGTCGCCTGCTGCGGTCTCAAGAACGTAGAAGTAGACACCGGAGGAAGCGGGACGACCGTGGTCATCCGTACCGTCCCAGAGAACCTCGTGCTCTCCGGCCGAGCAGACGGAGTCGAGCAACTCCCGCACAAGGCGCCCGCGCGCGTCGTAGATGCGGAGCGTGGCCCGGGTCCCGGCGGGCAGGCAGTACCGGATCGTCGTCTCGGGGTTGAAGGGATTCGGGTAGCTGGTCACCGTCGGGCGGCGGCTGGCTACTTGCCCGTCGTCAACGCCCGTGCCCGTGTAGGTCACATCGAGTGACGGATGCAGGGTCGGGTTCGCATACTCCTTCGAGTAGAACTTGCTGCACTTCTCTCCCCAGTTGGCGATGATCACGAGGCCGTGGTTCTCGACGTCCCCATCGATCCAGGCCTGGACGACGTCAGTGACGTCGATCTCGTGCCAGCCGAGATTCGGTCCGAAGGTGTATGTGACCCTGGGTGTCGTCTCGCGGGCCACATACTGAACGTAGGGCCAGGTGTCCTCGTCCCAGTCCTCTGTGATCACGTAGAGACCGGTGCTGGTGTAGTAGTCGTTGGGGCAACGCCACCACCGGTAGAGATCTAGGGTTGCTTCGTCTATTGTCGCGCCTTCGAACTCGCTGAGATCGAATCTGATCATGACCTGCTCGCGGTACGTGCCGCAGCCCCCGGAGAAGTTCCCCACCCACAGTATCGTCGTGTCGGGTGGCGTCGTTGGGTGATCGGGGTCGGTGTACATGTCGTCGGTGGGCACGAGCGTTATCGTATCTGCGCCCGCAGGGAGCGCTAGAGCGATGACCAGCAGTGCTGCAAACACCAGGGAACGCATCTTCATGATGGACTTTCTCCTCTCTCACTACTCAACTGTCTGTGCCTGTTTCTGCTACGACCCAGCCTGCAGTCTGACAACGAAACGACTTGCCTCTTCCCCCGCCGCGTCCTCCGGCGTCGAGATCGGAGCCTCGTAGTCGATCTTGAGAGAACAGTCTCCGTCACCGAGTCCGATGGTGATTCCCGCGGTGATGTACGCGTACTCGAGATCCTCGGGGGCGTTGGATGCCCTGTCCCACGCCTGGTACCTCACGTACGGCTGCACACTGGGCAGGGGATCAAAACCCGTTGCGATCGTGTAGGCTCCCTCCAGGTAGTACGCCACCATCTCGTGATCCTCAGGCTCGACCGACGTCTCATCGGAGCCTACCCCTACGCCTTTCTCGAATCCTCTTCCGGCGTAGTACTCCGCGCGGAAGAGGATGTTGTGCGCCTGGTAGTCGACACCTGCTCCTCCCCGATACCCGGTGCCGTGCAGCGGTTCCCACTCGTCGGAGTATCCGAGGCCCAACTCCACGTGATTGTAGTAGCCGGCGACGGACAGGCCGTCCACAGGAGTGCGGAAGACGAGGCCCACGTTCGCGTCGTGTTCGTCGTCCAGTGTTGAGTCCGCGCCGTTCAGGTAAGTGAGCTGCCCCTCGATCGACATGCGGCCGTCAAGACCGACGGCGAAATCACACACGACGCCCATGGGATGACACGGAGCGAACGTCTGCGCCCAGAGCGGCTTCTCGGCAGTCAGCACGTGCACGCATTCCTGGTGCAGTTCGAACCCCCGGACCACGTGCCCCTGCATGACACCGAGTCTGAGTGCCGGAGACAGCTTGTAGTACACACCCCCTTCCATGAGCCTGATGTCCCCACCACCCATGCAGCTTGCCACACCGGCCTCGAGGTTGTACTCGACTCGCTCGCCGACTCGTCCCAGGATCTCGAGAGCCACGTGACGCACGGCGTACCGATCGACGCCAGGCCCGAAGGAGGTCAGGAGCGGAGCGCCGTCACCGTAGAACTCCGCCTGCACCACTACGCCGGCGTGGACTTCCGGAGGCGGCACCTCCATGCCTTCCGCGAGGCCCGCTGTCAGGAATAGAAGGGGCAACAAGAGCGAGCATCCAAGCATCGATGCACGCGGCAGCCAAGCTCGACGCCTCTTGCGAGCCGTCCCGTGCCGACTGGGATTCGCGGGAATCCGCTGCTGTGTCCGTGTGAAGATAGTGATCAAGGAGTACCCTCCTCCGATTGTCCGTCCACCCATTCCATCGCCCGCTCGACGATCCACTCGGGGATGCGCGGATCCGGCAGAAGACCCCGCGCGGCGTAGCGGACGTCGCTGCCGCGGAACGCCTCGCCGGCGGTCAGCTTCATCATGCCCATGTCCAGGATGCTCCGCTCAGCCATTCCCTCTACTCCCATGGAAAGATAGAGCCCGACGACCAGTACGCGCTCCGCCTTCTCGGCGGCACGTGCGATCGCTGCTATCCCCTTTGTGGGAAACGACTGCCCCACCTCGACGAGCGCGTAGTCGTAGTGCTCAACGCCGGTGCGCGAGCAGACGTACGAACCTATCTCGCGGCACAGACCATCCCAAACCGGCTCCGTAGCAACGTCGCCGTGCGCGAGAAGCACGACGCTCTCGACTTCGGGATCCGTGGACAGCTCCGTGACCCGATCAAGCATGATCTCTTCGAGAACGCTGCCTGTTCGGAGGGTGGGACCGAGCGTCACCTTCATGTCGGTATCGACGATCGTAATGCCTTCCTCACTCAGCTCCTCGATCATGCTCGCTTCAGCGTACAACCCCAGGATCGTCGGGATGTCGAAGAGCGAATGGCCGGAGGGAGCGATGAAGAGCGGGAGAACGTACACCTCATCGATGCCCGCCTCCTCAAGCTCGCACATGACCGTATGGATCGAGGGCTCCGCGAACTCCATGAGAGCGACCCGCACTTCGGCAAAGACGTCACATCCCTCCCCCTTTTCAAGGAGCGTCTTCACCTGGTTCTCAAGGGCCAACACGGGCCCGTTCCAAGACGGCATCGGTGCGCCGTGTCCAACGATCAAGAGCCCGCGATCGCTCGCGAGGGCGGAACCGGGCAGCACGAGCCCCCCCATCGCCGCCACGAGGACCGTGAGCACAGCTGCCCGCGCGAGACCCGCCGGACGGCCGAAGAACCGGTGACACGTCATTGACTAACTCCTTCCATGAGTCCCTGCGACACCGGGCACGCCAGCCCGGCGCCTGAGGGAGTTGAATGCGACCCCGTAGATCTCTCCGCCCCATCGCTCCACGACGAGCGGTCCGAGCGCCAGCGGGGAACTAGAACCCCAATGCAATCCCTCCGTAGAAGATGCGGCCGAAGACAGGAGCGTACATGAAGGCCGCGTCGTCCGCGTGCTTCTCTTCCTGAACGTAGTCCGTGAGATTCCTGGCACCGGCGAAGAGCTCGATACCCGACGCTACCTCCCGAGAGACCTTGGCGTTGACGATCACGAAGCTCTCCGTTTCCTTGATCTTGGTCGGCTCTTCCCCGTCGGCGAAGTAGTCGATGTAGAGCGGACCCTGGAGACTCGCGTCCACGACGACATTCCATCTCGACGGGCGGTACTCGACCCCCAGTCCCGCGCTGTAGCTCGGGAGCCTCGAGATATGGACGCTCTCGTCCTCGTGCTCCGTCCCGACCCAGTCCTCACGTGCGTTGTCGTACTTGCCTTGCGCGAGAGTCGTGTATGCATCGAGAACGAGCGCCGCGGTGACCTCGTGCCGTGCGTTCACCTCGATGCCCTGGACAAACGCGTCGTCGATGTTCTCCCACTCGTAGGTGTAGCCGAGCGCGGCCGCGGATTCGCTCGCATCGACGAGTCCTACCTTGTCACGCATGTCCACGCGGTAGAGCGACGCCCCGAGTGTCCAACGCTCGCCGTAGTAATCGGCAGACACGTTGTAGCTCACCGATCTCTCGGGTTTCAGGCCATCGCCCTTCCAGACCCGCGGGGACCCGCTGCACAGATGGAGGTCCTCGGAGAACCCGAACGGCACGCGGAATCCTGTGCCCACACTGCCACGGAAAGCCAACCGCTCGCCGGGGCTGTAGCGAACCCCCACGCGGGGGTTCACGGAGGACTCCTCGTACTCCACGCTCGGGACTCCCTCGGGAGCAACGCTGCCCGACCCCCGGAACGCGTCCTCGGATGCGTGGTGGTCGAACCGGAGACCGAACACGAACTCGAGTTCGTCGCTCGCCACGAACTCGTCCTGCGCATAGAGACCGATGTCCGTCGCTCGTTTCTCACTGGTCGAGCGATAGGCCTGCCCGTAGTCCTCGTCTTCCTCGTCCACGACCATGTACATCCCGGACTCCTCGAATCGATCGTGCGTCAGCTGTGTACCAATGAGGAATCGGTGTCTGCTGCGAATCGGATGCGAGTACGTCACGTTCGCGCTCACGAGATTCTCAGTGGCCAGGTATGGGCGCAGGAGATCCACGGGCGGCGGCTCTCCATGAATGGACTCGTAGTCGCCCGCGAACGTGTCGTTCGTGGCGTTCCTGTCATGTGTGGCATACGCGAGGGAGATATCAAGACCGTTCCCGGCACCGAAGGCCCTCGAGAGCGACACCTCCGTCTCATATCTGTCGGTGGTGATACACTCCGTCCCAAGCGTGAAGGGATTCTCGTAAACGTCCTCCGGAATCTCGTAGTCCTCATTGTAGAGCTCGCCCCCTTGCCTGACCTCGTGAAGGGCGCGGCCCCTCACGACAACGCGGTCCATGCCCGGAACCGCATCGAAGATCGCGTTGAAGCCCGCGCTCGTCAGGTTGCTGCGCACTCTGTCGGAGATGTAGTCCGGCCCCAGGACCTCGTCGCGACCGAGCCCGTCGCGTGTGTGGTCGATGGCATCACCTCTGTTCTTCTGGGCGAACACCACTAGCCCTGCGGACCCGAGCTGCTGAGACGCCGAGAAGTCGTACCGCTGCGTTCCATACTCCCCGAACTCGAGAGCCAGCCCGGCCTCGGGGCGCGACCGGGGTGTCCGGGTAATGAGGTTGATTGCGCCGGCGATGGCACCGCTTCCGTACACCGCCGACCCGGCTCCCTTGACGATCTCGATGCGGTCGAGGGACGCCGTGCCGACCTGTTGAAGGCCGTAGACGCCGGCAAGGCCCGAGTACACCGGCTGGCCGTCCACGAGCACCTGCGTGTGGTCGGGTCCAAGACCCTGCAGGCGGATCTGGCTGAAGTTGCAGAACTGACACTGCTGCTCGACGCGCACTCCCGGGGTTCCGCCAAGTGCCTCGTAGATGTCGCACGCCCCCGCATCCTCGATCGACTGGCGCGTCATCACCTGCGTGCGGACGGGCACGTCCTTGATGTAGCGCGTCGTCCTTGTGCCGGTGACGACGACCTCCCCCATTTCGAGAGCCGTCTCTGCGAGCGCGAAGTCAGCAGTCACCGTTCGGTCAGGTTCGATGACAACGTCCATCGTCAGGGTCTTGTAGCCCATCATCGAAGCCACGATCTTCTGGGGACCCACCATGACGTTCGGGATATGGAACTCCCCGGCCCGATTGGTGATCCCGCCGGACACTCCTCCTCGAAGACACACGTTGACGAAGGCGAGCGGAGTCCCGGTATCGGCATCGACGATGCTGCCCCGGACGCCCCCGAACTGCTGCGCCAGGGCCGCCGTCGCGAGAACGGCGACACACACGGCCGCGACTATGGCTCCAGTCTGTCTCATCGCTCCTCCTCTGCTGGTGTTTGTCTTACCATGTGTTCTTAGGTGCACCTAATATGGAGTCCAAAAAAAAGGGAGTCCTGCACGCTCCCCTCACTCCCCCTCATCCCGCCTCACCCGGATGATCTCTCAGGAGGCTCGGGGTTCGAACCCTGGACTCGATGCTGCTCCAGACATCGTTCGATGCACTTCCGGCATCCTTCCGGGTCCTCGACCTCCTCGAACGTCCTGAGAACGCTGCAGATCCAGTCGTTGCCCCCGTCCGGGCACATGTCAACCAACCCGAGGAAATCTACGATCTTCCGCATCACGGACGGTGAGAGCACGTGCTCCATCCGGCAGGCCGCCACATCGGCCTCGCTCGCGCTCACACCCAGCACTCTCGTCAGGAAGTCCTTGAGCACCCGGTGTCGGCGCGCGACGTCCTCGGCCGCCTTCCTCCCCTTCTTGGTCAGGGTGATGACATCGTAGGGAGCGTAATTCACGACTCCCTTCGCACTGAGCACGTGCAGAGCCCCCGTTACCGACGGCCCCGTGACACCCAGGCGCTTCGCGATGTCCTTCGCGCGCACCGCCTGCTTGTCCTCCAGGATCGCGAGAATGGCCTCCAGGTAGTCTTCCTGGCTCTCTGTCAGGCCGTTGTCCTGCGTCACGCGAAGCCTCCTCAGTGATGCTGTTTGGCGTGCCTAACATTATAAGTTGCCGCAAAGAGCAAGTCAAGGACTTTGTGTGAGCGGTCGCGGGATTCACTCGCTGATGGCGCGGGACTTGCAAAGGAGACGACTATGCATTAGGAATGACGCGAGCGTTGGCGGTCAGGTACGCGAGGGAATCGACGCGGGCACATACTCGCTCACTGCCTCGCGCGGGTCCACTAACCACGGAGGTTTCTGTATGCACGCTCGTCACACGACTGTCCCGGCCGCGGTCCTCCTCGCCGTTCTGGTTCTCCTACTAACGACCGCCGCCGCAGAAGAGACAGCGGTCTCTACCGAGGGCGGCATCGAGGTGTCCAGGTACGATGGAAGCGCCTGGTTCGAGTTCGGCGGCAGAGTCGCCATAGACGGAGCGTTCTACGCCGAGGACGAGGTCGCTCTCGGCGACGGGACCGAACTCCGGCGCGCGTCTTTCGAGGCCGAAGGCGGCGTGGCTCCCGAATGGGAGTTTGAGTTCGGCTGTGACTTCGCCGACGGGACCGCTGACGTCAAGGACGCGGCCCTCTGCTACACCGGTCTCGCCGCAACCAGGATTGTCATCGGACAGCAGAAAACCCCGTTCAGCATCGAGGAGCTCACAAGCGCGAAGAACATCACGTTCCTGGAGAGAGCGCTCGTCAATGAACTCGTGCCCCGCCGTCGAATCGGGGTAGCTGCCTCGCATCAGGCCGACACGTGGACCGCGTCGCTCGGTGTCTTCGGCGAGGCCTTCGACGACGATGCAGACGACGAGGGCAACGAGGGGTGGAGCACGGTCGGCAGAGCCACGTTCGCCCCAATCCGCGACGACGATCTGGCAGTACACTTCGGAGCGCACGCGTCGATGGAGAACCCAGATAGCGAGCGTGAGGTCAAGTTCAACGCTCGTCCGGAGTCGCACGTTACCGACATCAAATACCTGGACACAGGAAAGATCAAGCGGGTCGAGGAGATCCTGACCTGGGGCGCCGAGGGTGCTGCGGTGTTCGGGCCCTTCTCTGTGCAGGGAGAGTACATCTCGTGCAGCGTGACGCAGGCGCCGGAGGAAGAGGAGCGCACGTTCAGCGGCTGGTACGCCTACGCCAGCTGGTTTGTGACTGGCGAATCGCGCGACTATGACAAGGACGGCACGTTCGGCTCCGTAAAACCGCTCGGGCGCCTCGGCGCGCTCGAGCTTGCCGCCAGATACAGCACGCTCAACCTCAGTGACGGCGAGATCGAGGGCGGAGAAGAGACGAACATCACCGTGGCGCTCAACTGGTACCCGAACAGCCATGTCCGCTTCATGATGAACTACGTTATCGTCGACAACGACGACTGCGCCGATGCCGACGGCGACGTGGACGGCGATGACGACCCGGGCATATTTCAGCTGCGCTGCCAGGTAGCGTTCTAGGAGGAAGTATCTCGGAATGACAGCGGCTCGACACTTCACGTGCGCGCTCGTTCTGGCGGCACTCGTGTTGTTGTGCCCCGGTGAAAGCCGGTCGCTCGATAGCGACGTTGCGACGCGCGCCGGGACATCCAGCGGGGGTTCGGGACGCTCGCTCGTGATCGGGAAGGTCTCCGACAATCCCAAGAAGCATTATTCGTACCTTCGTCCCATGGCCGACTACGTTGCCGCTCGCATGGGTGACCTCGGCATCACCGAGGCCGGCGTCCTTATGGCACCCTCGAACGACGTCATGGTCCGATACCTCAAGGAAGGACGAGTCGACTGGGTGACGGAGACGCCATTTTCCTCGATCATCTTCAGGGAGGAGGCCGGCGCGGAGCTGCTACTATGCAAGTGGAAGAAGGGTGTGTCCAGGTACAGAACCGTCTTTTTCACCCGCAATGACAGTGACATTCACTCCATCGAGGACCTCAGGGGGCGGACCATCGCATTCGAGGATCCGGGCTCGAGTTCAGCTTACTTCATTCCGGCATCCGAACTCATCGAGGCGGGGCTCAAGCTCGTCCCGCTCGACTCCCCCCGCGACCGACCGCCCACGGACGCCGTGGGATACATTTTCACGCACGAGGAAATCAACTCGTCGATATGGGTTCACCGGGGCATAGCTGACGCCGCAGCGTTCAACAACCTCGACTGGAGCAAGGAAGGCCACATGCCCGGTCCCCTTCGTGAGGAACTGCGCATCTTCCACGAGAGTGCCTCGTTCCCAAGAGCACTCGAGCTCGTCAGGGGCGACCTCGAACCCGAGATCAGGGAGAGGCTTCGCGAGATCCTGCTCGGGGCGCACGAGGATCCCGATGCGGCGACGGCGCTCGAGGCGTATCAGAGAACAACGAGGTTCAACGAGATCGACGCCCACGTCCAGACGGAGCTCAGGGAGGTCGACAGACTCCTGCACCTGGTCCAGTCGGAGCTTGGGAAATGACCCTTCGTCTGAAGACACAGTACGCTCTGGCCATTGTGGCAGTGATTGTCATCACGACCTGCGTGCTGACCGCGGTTCTGATGTACGGTACGACGCACTCCGCCGACTCCCTGATATCAGCGGGTTCCACCGCAGCCACCAACAGGCTGGTGGACCAGATTCACAAGCGCGGGGAGACCGCCGCCCGCCTCGTGGCGGGGAACATCCTGAACGCGTTCTACTTCCTCGATATGGAGGAGATGGAGCTGATCCTTGCTTCAGCGAAGACGCAGCCCGGCATCGTGTTCGCGTACGTCTACGAGCCCGATGGGACAATCATTCACGACGGCACACACCTCGTGGAGGCACACGGCGAGAGGCTCGATGACGGGCTAGTGGCGGGGTTCCAGCCTTCGCGCGGGGCGTCCTTCAGCATGGACGAGACGAACGATATTCTCACTGTGGTCGAGCCCCTGAAGCTCGGTGACGAGGTCATCGGAGGCGTCGCCCTGGGGTTCTCGCTTGCGCCCATCTACAACGACATCGCCGTGATGGAGCGCGAGCTCTCGACGATCGGCCGGGCGAGAACTCGGAGCATACTGGTCGCACTGGGACTCCTCTCCGCGCTCACGATTGCCTTCGGTGTCCTCATCGCCTCCAGGGTCGCAGGAGTGCTCGCCGGCCCCATCGGACGGCTCTCGTCCGCGGTCGCTGCCGTCGGCAGACAGGACTGGAACGGGCGCCTCGTTGAGTCCGGCAGCCTCGAGATTGTCGAACTCGCCGAGTCGTTCAATGGCATGGCAGAAGACCTGAAGCGGCACCGCGACAATCTTGAGGGCCTTGTCGCTGAACGAACGGCCCAGCTGTCCGAGACTAACAAGCGGCTTCTGAGGGAGAGACAGGAGAAGCTGACGTCCGAGGCGAAGCGTCGCCAGGCCGAGGAACAACTGCAGCGCGCGCAGAAGATGGAGGCTCTGGGCATGCTCGCTGGAGGCGTCGCTCACGACCTGAACAATATTCTATCAGGCATTGTGAACTACCCGGAGCTTCTGCTCCGCGAGCTCCCGGAGGACAGCGACCTGATTCGTCCACTCGGCCTGATCAAGAACTCCGGGGAGCGGGCGGCCGCCGTCGTCGAGGATCTCCTGACCATGGCCCGCCGCGGCGTCGCGACGCCAGAGGCGCTGAGCCTCAACGACATCGTGAACGAGTACACGTCGACGCCTGAGTTCGCCAGGCTCGCAGAGGAGAACCCGAAGATCACGTTCGAGAATCGCTTGTCCGTCGGCCTGCCCCCGATCAGCGGCTCGCGAGTGCACCTGATCAAGATGCTCATGAACCTCGTCATAAACGCCTGTGAGGCGATGCCTAGCGGTGGCACGGTGGTCATCTCCACGTCCTGCAGAGCCGCCGGAGCGCCGCGCTCCGACGACGGGTCCGACCCTGATTCGTACGCCATCCTCGAGGTCGCCGACTCCGGTGGAGGGATCGCTCCGGAAGACCTCAAGAAGATCTTCGAGCCGTTCTTCACGAAGAAGAAACTCGGCCGCAGTGGCTCCGGTCTGGGAATGGCGGTCGTCTGGGGCACGGTCCAGGACCACGGTGGCTACATCGAGACGGAGAGCGAGCTGAAAGAGGGGACGCGCTTCACTCTGTACTTCCCTGTCACGGAAGAGGCGCCGAAGGAAGCGCCGGCTGAACGTGCGCTCGAGGACTACGCCGGAAACGGCGAGCCGATCCTCGTCGTCGACGACCTTCCGGAACAGCGCGAGATAGCAGTGAGCATCCTGCGTTTGATGGGCTATCGGGCCCACAGCGTGGCGAGCGGCGAGGAGGC
Organism: Candidatus Eiseniibacteriota bacterium; assembly: GCA_030609365.1. GTDB lineage: Bacteria > Joyebacterota > Joyebacteria > Joyebacterales > Joyebacteraceae > JALGZG01. The sequence continues at coordinate 28,544 of JAUWCJ010000022.1, forward strand.
GCTCGACTACCTCCGCGAGAACGAGTGCGACCTGCTCCTGCTCGACATGATAATGGATCCGGGCATGGACGGTCTCGATACCTACCGTAGCGCCCTGGAAATCCGCCCGGGGCTGCCCGCCATCATCGTGAGCGGCTACGCCGAATCGGAGCGCGTGAAGAAGGCACAGGAGTTGGGAGCTTCGGGCTACGTCAGGAAGCCCTACTTGGCCTCCCACCTCGGAGAGGCCGTGCAGTCGGCGCTGAACAGCAGCTGACCCTCCGATTGCGAAGGGTGCCTGTCTCGGGCCGCCTGCCCGTGCTGCCTTCTGCCGGGCTCCTGCCACCAACGCACTATTCGATCAACACCATTCGCTTCTCAATGGTCTTGTCGTCCGTCTTGAGCCGGTAGAAGTAGACACCGTTCGAGACCGGGCGCGCGTCTTCATCCTTCCCATCCCACGCGACGTTCCACTTGCCCGCCGGCTGCGGGCCGTCCACCAGTGTCCGCACGACCTTCCCCGCCACGTTGAACACCTGGAGCAGGACGCCACTGTCGGCCGGGAGTGTATAGCTGATACCGGTGTCCCCGCCGAACGGATTCGGGAGGTTCTGCGACAGCGAGACGACGGTCGGGAGTTCATCTTCGGACACGCCGCTGGTGTACTCGATGTCGTCATCGTCCCGCGGCTGGATCTTGTGCAGGTCCGCGAGCGCGCCAACCACGCCCGTCACATGGAGCTCATCATCCAGGACCGGCATGTAGGAGTAGCCGCTCCAGCGGCCGACCCGGCACGAACCCGTCGATGTGACCAGCCAGTCATCCGGATTGTCGTCCGCCACGGTCACGTCCTCGACCCGGACGAGCACGCCCTCGTA
>JAUWCJ010000063.1 GCA_030609365.1 Candidatus Eiseniibacteriota bacterium
CTTGCGTGCCACGGAACCCGTCCCGGTGTCCTCGACGACGTATCCCGCCTCCTCGATGGCCGCACGCAGCTCATCCGCCAAGCCCCAGTTCTTCGCGTCGCGGGCGTCAGAGCGCTCCTGCACCATCTTGACGATCTCATCGGGCACGCTCTCGTCGGCGACCCCAGTATGTTGCAGCAGCCCCAGAATATCAGACAACTCCCGCAGGACGCCCCTGTCGGCCCGAAGAACAGCGTCCTCCGTCCCGGACTCAATCTCAGAGTTGATGGTCCGGACGAGCTCGAAGAGATAACCTATTGCCTGCGCGGTGTTTAAGTCGTCATCCATCGCTCCCAGGAACCTGTCTTTGAGTTCAGACACCGCCGGGCTGGGCGTATCCGCGGTCTCGCCCTCCCCCTCCGGCCCCACGCTCCGCGCCAGCACCCTGAAGAGGTTCTCAAACCGCTCGATGGCCACGCCCGCCTCGCTCAGCCGTTCGTCTGAGAACTCTATCTCGGACCTGTAGTGCGTCGACAGGAGGTAGAACCTGACAACATCCGCGGGGAAGCGCTTCGAGATCTCCTCCATGGTCTTGAAGTGCCCGGTCGACTTCGACATCTTCTCGCCCACGAGATTGACGAGCCCGTGGTGCACCCAGTGGTTTACATAAGAGCTGCCGGTCGCCGCCTCGTGCTGCGCGATCTCATTCTCGTGATGAGGGAATATCAGCTCGGTCCCGCCCCCGTGTATATCAAAATGCTCGCCCAGGTACTTCACGGACATCGCTGAGCACTCGATGTGCCATCCGGGCCTCCCCTGCCCCCACGGGCTCTCCCAGGAGGGTTCGCCCGCCTTGGCGCCCTTCCACAGGCAGAAGTCCTCCGGATTGCGCTTCTTGTCGTCGATATCGACACGCTCGCTCGCCCCGGCGATCAGGTCGTCCAGGTTCCTCTTCGAGAGCTTTCCGTAGCCCGGGAACTTTCTGACCTCGAAGTAGACGTCGCCGCCGGCCTCGTACGCAAAGCCCTTGTGGACCAGCGTCTTGACGAGCTCGACGATCTCGGTGATGTGCCCGGTCGCCCGCGGGTAGTGGTCCGCCTCCTCGGCGCCGAGGAACTTCAGGAACTCCATGAACTTGTCGATGTTCCTCTTCGCTATCACCGTGTAATCGACGTCCTCCGCCTCGGCCTTCTCTATGATCTTGTCATCGATGTCCGTGAAATTGATGACCAGAGTGACATCGTAGCCCTTGTACCTGAAGTAGCGGCGGAACACGTCCGACACCAGCGCGACCCTCATGTGCCCCACATGCGGCTCCGCCTGGACGGTCATCCCGCAGAAGTACATGCCGACCTTGCCTTCGTGGACCGGCACGAACTCTTTCTTCTTGCCCGCGAGTGTGTCGTATATCCTCAACATCGCCTCGTTCCTCCGGGAATACCAACTGCGACCGGCGGCCCGGCCACGTCGTGACCGGGCCGCGTCGCTTGTCTGTCTCTCTGGTATGAGGATAATCGGAGAGGGCCGCCCCTGTCAAGTGTCGCGGACCAACGGCGCGAGCATACGATCAGGGTCGGGCCGCTCTGACGAACGCCGCGGCTCGCGCGGGGTCGATGGCGTTGGCAGCGCGCCCACCCTCCATTACGTAGCTTCCGATGATGACGGCGTCGCACCTGCCAAGTACGTCCGCGACGGTCTCCGCCGTTACGCCGCTTCCGGCTACGACCGGCGTGCCGGGCACGGCCGCCCTGACGCGTGCAAGCTCCTCGGGCGAGCCCGGTGAGCCTGTCATGTCGCCAGTGACGATGAGAGCGGCCGCCTTCCCTCGTTCCACGAGTTCGGCCGCCGCTTGTTCGATGCTCTCGCTGCCGAGAGGTTTCGCGTGCTTCACGAAGACGTCCGCAAAGACCCTGAGCCCCGGTGAGAGGTTCCGGATGGCCAGAAGCGTCTCCCTCGCGTTCCCCTGGATGATACCCTGGTCGGTCGCGGCGGCGCCGATGTGGACATTCACCCTGATAAAGCGCGCTCCCACGGCGGCAGCTACGGCCACGGCCGACAGAGCGTCGCTTCGCAGCACGTTGATGCCCAACGGCAGCGACGTCTTCTCCTGGACGAGAGACCCGATGGCGGCCATCGCCGCGACCGCTCCCCTCCCCGCGAAGTCCCTGGAGAACGGGGCGTCGCCGAAGTTCTCCAGAATGATCCCGTCGAAGCCTGCTGCCTCGAGAGCGGACGCGTCGTCAAGCGCCCTTCCAACAACCCGCGGCATGTCCCCGTCCCACCCGGAGCTTCCCGGCAAAGGCTCGAGATGCACGACGCCGATGAGGCTCTTCGGTCGGCCGAATAGCTCTTCCAGAGCGCCCATATCGGTCCCTCACATCGCGGGTGCAGGGAATCGCTGCCGCACGGAACAGCGACCTGGGGGGTCGTAGGACCGTGCGGCAGCAGTGCGTCTCGACCCTCGTCGCGCGCTACCCGCGCGTCAGCGAAGCGACGGTCTTCTTGTCGAGCTTCTTGACGACCGCGAGCAGGAGCTTCACGCAGTTGTCGTAGTCATCTCTGTGCAGCACGCCGACGTGTCCGTGGATGTAGCGGGTCTGGATAGCGAGGGTGAGACACGGTACGCCCCACTTGGCGAACTGAATGGTTCCGCTGTCCGTGCCGCCCCTGGTGAGAGCAGTCAGGACGAACGGGATCTTGTTCTTCTCGGCGACGCTTATGACGAGGTCGCGCAGACGGCGGCTGGGTATCGCGCTGCCGTCGTAGATCATGATGCCCACACCGGCGCCGAGGTCCTCACCGGCGCCGTCGCTGCCCGGAGTGTCGGTGGCGATCGTGACGTCGACGGCGAACGCGACGTCGGGCTCTACCATCTGGGCGCTCGTCCGTGCACCTCTCAGGCCCACCTCCTCCTGCACCGTCCCGACACCGTACAGCGTGTTCGGGTGGCTCTTGCCGACCTTGTTCAGGACGTCGATGACGGTCGCGACACCGATGCGGTCATCCCAGGCCTTGGCCGCGTAGGTCTTCGGGTTCCCAAGGACCGCGAAGTCGGATACCGGAATGATCGGGTCGCCGGGCTTGACGCCGAGCTTCTTCTTGACGTCGAAGCCTTCGGCGGCGCCCACGTCGATGTACATGTCGGCGATGTCCAGCACCTTCTTGCGCTCATCGGGTTTCAGGACGTGCGGCGCCTTCGAACCGATGACGCCCAGGAAGTCACCCTTCCTGGTTCTGACCATCACGCGCTGAGATAGCGCGACGTGCCCCCACCAACCACCGATGGACAGGAACTTGATGAACCCTTCCTTCGTCACGTTCTTGACCAGAAAGCCGACCTCGTCCATGTGCCCGGCGATCATGACCTTGGGCGCCGCCGCCGAACCCTTCTTCTCAGCGATCAGACTGCCCAGCTTGTCGTAGCTGATCTTGGCGATGCCCTTCAGGTGGCCCGCCATGATGTCAGCGACTTCATCCTCGAACCCGGAGATGCCGCTGGCCTCGGTCAGTTCCTTGAACATCTTTTCGGTCTTGTCCAATTCCCCTCTCCTCCCGCGAAATGTCCGGCCGTTGCGTTACGCAAGGCCGGAACCCCTGGTGCCTTCAGGATATGGTACGGGTGTCTGGAGATGATTCTAGCCTCGCCGTGCCGCCGCGTCAAGGCCGGCGCGGCCCAACGCACGGGACTGGTCGCGGGGCATGCCGGAACCCAACCGGCACGCCTCTTGCAAAACGTTACAGGTTGCGGGCAGTGCGGGAACCATATAGAGTCTGGGATAGTCGAACACAGACGGACGGGAAGCCCGCATGAGTGAGGGTCACAGCACGGGCATCCTGTGGAGGGTAAGACATTGGTCAACCTGGCGCTCATAGGCACGGGGGCCTGGGGACGGAATCTCCTCAGGAACTTCGCGCACCTCAATGGGGCACACCTCAGAGTCTGCTGCGACTCCGACGGCGACCAGTGCCAGACGACGCTCAACGGGTTCCGCGGGATCCGCGTGGAGACCGACCCGGAAGTCGTCTTCGCGGATCCTTCGATCGACGCCGTTGCTATAGCCACTCCTGCTGTAACTCACTTCGAACTCGCCAGGCGCGCCATCGAGTCGGGCAAGGACGTCTTCGTAGAGAAGCCGATGACGCTCACCTACGAGCACGCGGTCGAGCTCGTTAGGGCCGCCGACGCGGGCGAGCGCATCCTCATGGTCGGGCACCTGCTCGAGTACCACGCCGCGGTCGACAAGATGAAGGAACTCCTCGACACCGGCGAGCTGGGCGATCCGTACTACCTCTACTCCGAGCGCCTGAACCTGGGCCGCATCAGGAGTGACGAGAACGCGCTCTGGAGCCTGGCGCCGCACGACATCTCAATCATCTTGTATCTCCTCGGCGACGAACCCATCGATGTGGCGGCCCAGGGCGCGGCCTACATCCGCCCGGACATAGAGGACGTCGTCTTCCTGGAAATGCGGTTCCCGGGGAACAGGTTCGCCCAAATCCATGTATCGTGGCTCGACCCACACAAGGTCAGGCGCACCACGCTCGTGGGCAGCAAGCGCATGGTCGTCTTCGACGACATGCAAGGCTCGGAGAAGATCAAGATCTACGACAAGGGCGTGGACCCCAACGGCAGGTTCGTCGGGTACGCCGAATCACTGACGCTTCGCTTCGGAGAGGTCGTCGTGCCCGCCCTGAAGATGACAGAGCCTCTCAAGCTCGAGTGCGAACACTTCGTCGACTGCGTGACGAACCGCACGACGCCCCGTTCAGACGGCAGGGACGGCATGAGGGTGGTCCGGGTCCTGGACGCCGCCCAGCGATCTCTGAAATCCGGAGGCCTGCCGGTCACTCTGGAGTAGACTTGACCCACTCAAATGGAAGCTGACTCGGCGGGCGCGGCGTCTGATCGACGCCTGCGCCGCTCTGGAGGAAACGCCTCAATGGAACGCTTCATCGACCCGACCGCCAGCGTAGGTGACGGCACGACCGTCGGCCGTTTCACAGTTATCGAGTCGTCGGCCGTCGTGGGCGCCGGCTGCGCGATAGGACACAACGTGGTCATCCACGCGGGGACCGTTGTAGGTAACAACGTGAGGATCGATGACGGCGCCGTCTTGGGAAAGCTGCCGATGAAGGCGGCCAACTCCGCGACGACAGACGGCGCGACACTGCCACCGGCGAGCATCGGCGACGGCTGCATCATCGGCACGTCCGTCGTGATATACGCCGGGTGCGTGCTGGGGTCTCGGGTGCTCGTTGCTGACCTGGCATCGGTCAGAGAGGATGTTACGGTCGGAGACTTCACCATCGTCGGCAGGGGCGTGACGGTGGAGAACCACTGCACCGTCGGACAGTACTGCAAGCTGGAAAGCGAGTGCTACATCACGGCCTATTCATCCCTTGCCGACCGCGTCTTCGTCGCCCCGGGTGTGGTGACGTCCAACGACAACTTCATCGGCAGGACCGAGGAACGTTTCAAGCACTTCAAGGGTGTCACGGTGGAGAGGGGCGGACGGATCGCCGCGGGTGCCGTCATCCTGCCCGGCAAGACCGTGGGCGCCGATGCCGTGGTTGCAGCCGGCTCCGTTCTCACGAACGACGCGCCGGCGAAGAAGATCGTCCTCGGGTCTCCGGCGAGACTCAGGAAGGACGTTCCTGAGGAGCAGCTCCTCGACAATCAGGGGTGGGAGGACTAGCGGGACCCCGCTTCCAGCCCGGCCGTTCGCGCCAGCACCCCCAGCATCCGTCTGGCCGCCGCCCTCCGGCAGAATTCGCTCTCTGCCGCGTGCCGTCCGTTCATCCCGAGTTCACTGGCGAGCCCGGGGTACGAGCGGAATCGCCGAAGGGTCTCCGCCAGCTCGGCGGGTGATTCGGCTCTTACGACCACGCCTGCCCTCGCGTTCGTGACGATGTCCGCGCTCTCCCCCGCCACCGCCAGAACTATCGGCTTCGCAATGGCCATCGCCTCGAAGATCTTCGAGGGGATCACGGTGCTGAAGAGCGGGTCATCCCGCAGGTGCACCAGAACGACATCGCTCGCTCTCAGTATCAGGGGAATGCGCTCGCGCGGCTGACCGCCTAAGAAGGTCACATTCGTGAGATCCAGCCGCTCGACCTCGTGCTCCAGCTCAGCCCTTTCGGCGCCCTCTCCAACGAACAGGTAGTGGATCGGTTCACCGTGCGTTATCGCGGCGGCGGCGATCACGCTCCTGAGCCCGTGCGCCATTCCCAGCGTCCCGACGTAGGTAGCCAGGAACTCATCGGGACGTATGCCCGCCTCCTCCCGGAGACCGTTCTCCTTCGGGCCGGGCTTGAACTCAGACAGGTTCACGCCGTTTCTCACTACCGCGAGTCTGCTCTCCGCGATACCGCGGCTCTTCAGAATGGTGACGAAGGACTCCGTCACCGAGACAATACAATCCGCCCTGTTGTAGAGGAAGCTGGCCAGGGCGGCGACCACGCGCATCGCCGGGCCGCCGCTGACAACGCCGACTGCCGCGATCGACTCCGGCCAGAGATCTCTGAGCTCGAACACGAACGGACGGCGCCGGAGGCGCGCCACCGCCCACGCTGAGATACCTGTAAGCAGCTGAGGAGAGGTGCCGACCACGACATCGGGACGCTCTTGGACGACCGCGGCAGGCAGGGACATCAGCATGAAACTCAGGTAGTCGAACGAGCGGCGGAATCGCCCTCTGTTCGGAGCGACGTAGGTCCACACGCGCACGACGCGGATCCCTTCCATCTCCTCAACAGCGTAGAGGCTGTTCCGGTAGCCGTCGTGGACCTTCCCCGTCGGGAAGTTGGGCGCCCCGGTGATGACGGTGACGTCGTGCCCGTCCTCCACCCACACTCTCGCGTGCTCGAAGGTCCTGAGCGCGGGGGCGTTGGTCTCCGGAGGGAAGTTGTCTGTCAGGAACAGTATCTTCACGAGTTCGTGCCCTCTTGCTGAGATCTGCCGCTCACTCGACTATACACCGCGGGGCCGCGCGAGACCACAGACTCCGTGCGACCTCACCCGGTACAGTGCTACCTCACCCGGTACAGTGCTACCCCACCCGGTACAAGAACGAGGAGCAGAGACAAAGGTCTCTGCTCCTCGTAATCGCTTCAGATACGCGCCCGTCTACTTCCTGCGCCTCCTGACAACACCAACCATGCCGAGGAGACCTGAACCCAGCAGGAGCATCGTGCCGGGCTCCGGGACGACCGTGTCGCCGTCGAACGTTCCGTCAAGATTGATGACGTCGTTGCGGCAGCCCATCGACCAGGTGAGGCCTATCGCGTCACCGTGAACGGGGTTCTTGAGAGCCGCCCTCGGAACGGTGAGCTCGAACACGTAGGTTGAGTAACCGCGCTCGACAAGACCGTAATCGTAGTAGTTGAAGGACGCGAGACCGAGAGGTACGCCGCCGTCGAAGTGCGTCGGCCCTATCTCCGCGAAGAAGTTGGAACTCGACTGATACCAGTCACCGAGCACCACGTCCGCCACCACGCCGGTTCCTTCGTCGATGTCGATGCCGACATCGTGCGAGCCATCACCAAGGTCGATGGCCAGATCACCCGGAAGAACCGTCTCGCCCAGATAGCTCGCCCCGAGAGGCACGGGCAGCGAAGTCACTACGGCCATGTAGGCGAAGCTCGCGTCGTTGTCGAAGTAGATGGCCTCGATGTCGAACATCTCACCACCGTGTGGCGTCCGCGCGAAGTAGGTGCTCCAGTTGTCATCGACGAAGTAATCCGCCGTCGATGTTACCGGCGCCCAGCTGTTGTTGAACACCCCCGCCCCATTCACCGACAACGTGACACCGAACAGATCGCTTAGCAACGACGCTCCCGCGGGTACTGAAACACCAACGATCAGCGCCGCGACAGCAAGTATCAGAATCACTCTCATCTTGCCACCTCCAGATATAATAGTCCCAGATGCGATAATGGCATTTCCCTCAACTAGTGTCAATAATATCATATACGAGAACCAATGACAAGTCCTCTTATCTGTGTATTTCTACCGGGCCGTCTAAGTGCCCGCGTGACCCCACATTGGGCCCGTAGAGACACACACGGCGGTGCGTGCCGGGCGGGCACCAGCGCCCGACAGACCGAAGAACCCCGCGCCCCAAGCAATGTCGGAACGCGTACACTGTTGTGGATGGAACGCCAGGTGGAGGTGCTCACCGCAGAACGGTGAACTTGCGCCGCACAGCGTGCCCGCCGTCAGAGAGCTCGCAGAGGTAGATGCCGCTTCCGACGGGCCTGTTGACCAAGTCCCTGCCGTCCCACGCGAGCGAACCCTGCCCCGACGCGGACACAGTGCAGGAGATCTCGCGCACGAGTCTGCCGGTCGCGGTGTAGATCCGAGCACGGACGAGCGCACCCGGTGCCGCCGCGTACGCCAGCGTCGCACTGCCAAACGACGGATTCGGCAGAATCGACAGACGGAATTCCGCGAACGCCGAGCACTGAACGGTCACGGGCCCTGATACCGCGCTCTCGTTCCCAACGAGGTCGACAGCACTCACCGCGTAGTGGTAGGTCGCGCGCGCGTCGATATCATCATCGAAGTAGCTCGCGTTCCACAACGGCAGGTCGTTCATCCTGACGGCTCTATCTATGTCAAACGGGTACTGCCCCCCGTCGGGTCGGGCCGACTGCATCCGGTAGACGTAGTAGCCGCGCAGGTCCTCTTCGCCACAGGGAATCCACTCGAGTGACACTCCACCCTCAACCACGATGCCCGACAGACCACCGGGCGACTCGGGCGGATTCCGGTCAACTAGTTCACAGGTCTCGAAAGTGCTTCTGTTCGAGTAGACCGCTCCTCCGAACTCGTCCCAGGCACACACTCTGTAGTAGTAGAGAGTGCCGGGCGCGAGGCCGACCAGCGACGCCTCGTACGTGTACCCGCGGGTCGGCAACTGGACATTCGCCGAGCCCAGGTCCTTGTCCGTGCCGTACTCCACCCACGTGGTGCACGGGCGATCTGTCGACCACGCGATCGTTGCGGTCGTATCGGCCAGGCATGCGATCCCCGGCCTCGCAATAGTCACACCCTTGCCGTCGTTCACGGATGCCTCGGGGAGCTCCGTGGCGAAGACGAGCGGAGTACTCTCGGCGGTGTCCGCCCCGCAGGCGCTCAGAACGATGAATGTGTACTCGTGCCTCGGCGCCACCGGCCCCACGCGCACGACGTGGTCCGTTACAAGAGCGGGGTCCAGCTGCGTGGAGCAGTCCAGATCTCCCCTCGTCCCGTACCGCACGCGGGAGGTCGCGGGACGATCCGTCGTCCACGTGACTACGACCGAGCTCACACACTCCGCGAGCGCTGCGACGTCACCTATGATCGGGGGACCGGTTGGCTCCAGTTCCATGGTCGTGAACGTGGAGTCGGGTGAGGACGCGTCCGGACCGTAACCGTCGCGGGAGTGCACGCGGAAATGGTGCGCCGTCCCGTCGAGAAGACCGGTGAGCATCACCGAGTGCTCGACGACCGCGAGAGTATCCTCGGAGGTCTCCTGCCCGTATCCGTCGGTCAGGCCGTACTCGACCCTGGACGTGGCCGGCCTCGTCGTCGTCCAGCCGATGATGGCCCACGTCGGCCCCACCCCCGACACAGTCACGTCTGCTATCTCAAGAGGAGGAGGGGCGGTCTCGAACACCTGATCGCCGGACACGGCGGTCCTGTCGAACACGTCGGTACTCACTGCCCTGAAGTGGTACGTCGATGCCGGGATGAGTCCCTCAATGACTACCCGGTGGGACAGCGTCATCTCAGGATCAACTCCGGTGGCGTCCCCGTAGTCGTAGGTTAGGCCGTACTCGATGCTGGAGTTCGACGGGATGTTCGTCTGCCACCTGATGACGGCAGACGATGATGTGACGGAATCGACAGCGACCGACGACAGGACCAGGAGTTCCGGAAGCGAGAACGAGACCGTGTGAACTCCGGGCGCGCCGTCGTCGACGGCAAACTCGAGGATACCGAGCGGATCTGACTCCACGGAGCCTTCCGGGAGAGGCTCGCCGTCGACCACCACGCCGAACGACGACCCGGGAGAGACCCCTATCAGTACATGTGAAGTGGCGTCCCTTGCGCCCGGACCGTCAGCCAGAGCACCTGGAGCCACCAGAGCTACCACCGCAGCCGCCAGCGCGACAACCGCGCTGACACGCCCCCTGTCGAGTTCCCGCATCTACACACCCCGTGTTGCGCCGACAAAGGAAGCTGAACGAGATCAGCGGGGCCTGGGGCAAGTGCACAGGGGGTTGCCAGTACAGTGGAAGACTCAAGGACCGGCCAGCGTGGGGGTTGTCTTGCCAGTCCAGCGCGACCGAGGCTTCTCGAGTGCCCGCTTGGCCCCGCCTGATCTCGATTCCTTGCTGGCTTCACTTGCCAGCCGTCACAGACGGAATTCTGTCTGATAGCAATGCACAAGCTGTGCCAATAGGCATGTAACAAAGCGAAGAGTCTGGACGGTCCTCAGGGAGGGCACGGCGAAATTGAGGGGAACTCATTTCAGTCTGGGGACGGTGCGGTGCGGCGCACAGTAAAGACGGGGCCCGCCCTCACGCTGGCGCGTGCGAGCGGGCCCCCTGAAGCTGACTGCTTTCTTGAAGCTTGCTACCTCTCCGGGCCTCTCCCCCCTCGGGCGAGAGTCCCGTCACTGCGCGGCGCAGCGCCACGGAGTGCGGCGCTACGGAAGCGGCGATCCCGAGACCGTGTTCGAGAGAGCCTCGGCTCCGAACGAGTCGACCACCGCCACCTCGTACCAGTAGATGATGGATTCATCGAGCGACTCGTGAGTGTAGAACGTCTCGCTCCGCGTCTCGATCCTCGCGATGATCCTCTTCTCTGAGGTCGCGGGGGGAGCCGGAGGATCTTCCTCCCACACGATGAGCTCATAGTACACGAAGTCCTCTGCGTCGCTCATGGTCCAGCTGAGCTCGAGCGAGGATGAACCTGGCGACCAGGGCGTGAAGAGCTCGACCGCGGCCGGCGGCTCGTTCTCAAGGGTCGTCGCAGAGACCTCGTTGCTGATGGTCGTCAGTCCCACGCGGTCGACCACGTAGACCGCGTAGTAGTACGTCGTCTCCGGCTCGAGTCCCGTGTCCGTGTATTCCGTGGTGGACTGGCTGGAGAAGTCGCCGATGAGTTCCCTATCCGTTGACCCGTCGACGCCGGGAACATACGACCGATAGAGTTTGTAGGCGGAGAAGTCCGCGTCGTTGTTGCGCGACCACGAGAGGACGATCTGGCGCTCCGAAAGCGGTATCGGAGTGCTCATCTCGACAGCCGCAGGAGGATCGAGGACCGTAACGGTGCCCGCTGCCAGCACGGGTTCCGCACGGTTGCCGACCTCGTCACTGAAAGCCCCTATCACCGGGCCGTTCACGACCTCCACACCCGGATCGATGGTGTAGTCCCTCTCGTACACGCCGTCCTCGGGCACCGTGTCCCCACCTGTCCCGTCGTCGTAGAGAACGATGCCGGGAACGATCGTACCCAGATCCACCGCGGCTTCGCCGTGGAGTTCACCCGCCGTCAGGGTGAAGTGAATGACGTCGCCGGCCGCCAGGTCCTCGCCGTCCGAGTCCTCGGTCACCAACTCGATCACGGCCCTGGTATCCAGCTCGATGTCGTCGCTGACGATGGAGGACTCATTGTCGGCCGCGTCCCTGAACCGGACATAGACGGTCTTGTCCCCGTCGCCGGGCAGGAGAGACCACGAGTAGGCGGATACATAGGGCTCCCACTGACCGTCCGACATGTCCGGCTCGTTTGAGACCTGCATGATCTCGGTCTGGACAGAGGCGGACATCCTGAGGGCAACGTTCCTCGATGAGGTCTTCGGACTGCCCTGATTTATCGCCACGCTGAACATTCTGGGGATCACGATTATCTCTCTCGACGCTCTTCCCTCAAGGCCAAGATCGTTGACGCCGGACACCTTGTAGTAGTACGCCTGCCCGTTTCTGACGTCCGCGTCCGCGTACTCCGTCTCCGCCGTGGTATCGATCAGCTCGTAGTCCTCTTCGTCGTCGTCCTCGACCTCCCATCGATACACACGATAGTGGTCGATCGCTGACGCGTTGCTGACAAACCACGAGAGTTCGACCAGCCGGTCGGAAACGACCGCGGTCAGTCCCCTGGGCGTTGCCGGTACTGGCGAGGACGTGTTCGGGTTCGAGGGGTCCAGCGGGTTGTCGTGGCCCGGCTCCACGAGGGTGTCGAAGCAACCCGACAGTCCCGCGACCAGGGCCAGCAGCAGCGCGGCTCCTGTGATGTATCGTTTCATCTAGTCACCTCCGGCAGCATCGAGTCTGCACTCAGAACGACACCGAGTAGCCGAGCACGGTCCTGTCCGCGTCTACGGCGGCGAAGAGCCCGGACCCATCGGAGTCGGGCAGACCTGCAAAGAGACCGCCCCCCTCGTTGGGAGTAAGCAATGTGGCATCGAGTACATTGACGAGCCAGATGGCGGTCGCCGCGTAGGCCCACCGCTTGCGACTCTCGTGCCATCGCTCGAGGTCGTCGAACGCGTTGAGCACCTCCTCGCGGGTGGCGTTGATCTCGTCGATCTCGGAGGCGGAGTTGTATGCCCTGATGGCCCGTTCGTGCGTGCGCATCGCGTCCGAGCGCTTGGAGTCCGTGTAGATGATGCCCCAGACAGCGCCCGCCTCCGAGAGCATGAACACGCTGCCCTTCAGCGCCTGGCCCGCGTAGAACTGCCCCCACCCGGGACACAGGGCGGAGCGTACGCCGGTCGCCATGGCTGTCTTTCTGTTCATGCGAATGTAGATCGAATCGTGGCGGGTCGACGACAGTGACGTGCTGCCGGTCCAGTCGGCGTACCCCGGCTTCGTTGCGTAGACCTCGTAGATGCCTGACAGACCTCTGTCGAGCCTCCACGGCGTCACGCCGCTGAAGACGTGGTCTCCTCTGAGTTCAACGACTGCCCCCGGTGGGGAAGACGTTATCACCACACCGTTCGTGCCCTGGGCGTGCGCAGCCTCCGCCAGCGGAAGCGCGGCCGCGAGGGCAACAAGAAGGAGCGCTACTACTCTCACGGACATCTCTCACTCCTTTGGGTGACTTCGTGGACCATCCTGCTGGTGGCTCTGTGTGAACGCGAACGCTCGGTGATCTTACGGACGAACCGCCTGGCCGCCGCGGGGGCGACCCGGCACAGCGATTCTATGGCCCACTCCCGCGAGTGTCAAGCTCGCCCGGGACAGGGAGGACGCACGACCGGCTACGGCCGGCGCGCGAGTCCTTTGAAACTGGACAGATCCAGTTCGTACTTCCTAATAAGGTCGTACATCGTGGGCCTGCTCACTCCGATGGCCCTGGCGGCCCTCGAGACGTTCCCCACTGCCTGGAGAAGGGCGCCGGTCACCATGCTGCGCTCGAGCTCGCATCTTGCCTCCGCGAGCGAGCGGTCGGAGGACCGGCCGTTGCCGTTCAGACCCAGATCGGCCGCGCTCACGAGTCGTCCACGCGACAGTATGACGGCACGCCGCACGCGAGCCTCGAGTTCGGCGACGTTCCCCGGCCATCCGTGGCTCATCAGCGACGCCATCGCTGACCTGCCGAATCCCGACAGGGTTCGACCGTGCTCGCGAGAGTACTTCGCGAGGAACGCGCGGGCCATGATCGCGATATCCTCTCCCCTGTCTCTGAGAGGGGGCAGCTCGATCGTCACAACGCCGAGCCGGTAGTACAGGTCACCCCAGAGCGTGGGACAGCCTTCGCCTTCGCCCGCGCCCGGCGCCACGCCGCAGCCAGGCGGACGGTCAGTGGATGCGACAACCCGGACGTCGGGACTAGATTCTCGCTCCCTAAGGAAGGCGGACAGCCTCGCCTGGATCGGCAGGGGCAGTCCGCAGACGCCCTCCAGAAGAAGCGTGCCTCGGTCGGCCTGTTCCAGTCGCCCGGAACCACGTCCGGACGCGTCCTTGGGGCCCGGCCCCACTCGACCGAAGATCTCCTCTTCCATGACCTCGGGCGTGGCACCTGTGGAACTCACGACGACAAAGGGCCGGTCGCTCCTGCGGCTCAGGTGGTGTATCGCGCGGGCGATGAGCCGTTTCCCCGTCCCGGACTCCCCGACGAGCAGAACGCCCGCGTCGGTCGCCGCGACCCTGACGACAGCAGAGAACGCCGCGCGCATCGCATCGCAGCTTCCCACGAGGTTCTCGAAGCGCTCGACGCTGGAGAGCCTGCCGGGCAGGTCCTCCATGCCCATCTCCAGCTCCCGTGTGTGCAGTGCCTGTCGAAGAAGAGCTGAGAACTCATCGGTCCCCATCGGTCTCACGCAGTAGTTGAAGGCGCCGAGGCCGATGGCCTCCTCCGCCAGCTCCAGATCCTCTCTGTCAGCCACCACGATGATCTTCGGCGGCAGAGCGATCTCATGGATGACATCGAGAAGCGACATCTCCCCATCACCGGCTCCGCCCTCGAAGGCAAGCTCCGCGTCCGCAACTACGACGTCGGGGCGGAGCATCCTGATGGCGACGGCAGCGGCCGCGGAGGTATCTGAGCGACGGACGTCGTCAACGCCCGTGCCCGTCTCCCGGCCGCTCGCATCGTGCCATCCCGCAATGGCGTCGGTCACGAGCGCGCTGATCGCGCGTTCGCGTTCGACTACCAGGATCACCTTGCGCTCGGGCACGGACATGCTTCCTCCAGGAAACACCAGGTCGAGTTCGCCTACTCTTCCAGCTCCCCGAGACGCCGCTCGGCCGCCGCCGCGGCCCGCGTGCCAGGGAAGAGATCCATCGCTGATCGGAGGATCTCTGCGGCCGCTCCGGGGTCTGCGAGCCTGTTCTCGTATATGTCGGCCGCCCTCAGCATCATATCGGGCGAGGACTCGGAGTCGGGGAAACGCCCGGCCGTCTCTGCCATGACCATGGCCGCGTCCCCCCACCTCTCCTGCTTGAGCCTCGTGTCGATCAGGTAGCCGCGCGCGGCCAGCTCGGCCGGCGTCGATGAGTAGTCCCGGATGACGCGCTTGTAGTGGTCGGCCGCCTTCTCGAGCGCGACACGCACCGCGCCGCTCTCGCCCAGTTCCTCGTAGTGCTCGGCGATGTGCTGAAGCGCGGTGAGCCCGTAGAGCGTTGTCGGATGCTCTCTGGCGAGCGCATTAAGCTGTGCCACGGCGCTGTCCCAGAGCCCCTCGCGCTCGTAGCTGATAGCCAGATACTGGATCGCCGTGGCTCGCACCGCCTCCTCTTCTGCGAACCTCTCGGCCACGCCCCCGAGACGGCCCCTCGCGGACTCGTGTTCACCCATCGCGATCTCCACCTCCGCCAGCGCGAGCGCGGCGGTCGCCGACGCGATGTCGTCCGGGTAGTTCTCAACGACCTTCAGGTAGTAGCTCCGGGCCGTCGTCTCCCGGTTCAGTTTGTTCGAGTAGGTGTCGGCGAGCGTCAGCCAGATGCCCGGACGATTCCCGTCGTGGCCGTAATCGCGGTCGAGTTCCTCGTAGGCAACCACGGCATCCCCCCAGCGCTCTTCCATCAGAAACGTCACGGCGCTGAAGCTCGTCGCCAGCTCGGCCGTCCGACTGCCCGGCCACTTGCCGACCCATACCGCGT
>JAUWCJ010000026.1 GCA_030609365.1 Candidatus Eiseniibacteriota bacterium
GGACAGAATCTCGTTGCTTAAACAGCCATATGAGGGTAGATGTAGGTAGATGAGGGTAGAATCAATGCGCACTTCCCGGCCCCTGAGGCCCCCAGATGACGCGGACATCACTAAAGAGAAGTGGGGACACGGGAAGGCGCCAACAGTAGACTGGTGGCTTGGGATCCCGGCCGGGAGCAGTCCACCGGCAGGCACGGACGGTTCAAGGAGGGACGGTACCCGTGGCCAGGCGATACGCACCGCTCATGCTCGTTTTGATACTGACTCTCGCAGGCTGCGCGGAGTATGCAGCGGAGATCCGCGCCTCCGAGCCGGAGATCCACGCCTCCGCGCTGGCGATCCACGCCGCCGCGCCCGTGGCGCGCTCCGAGTCGAAGCTCATGCACGGAGGCAGCGAGGGCCGGGTACCGACGTGGGGCATGTGGGGCGCTCGTATGAACCTCAACGAGATAGACCAGCTCGTGGCTGCCGGCATCACGCGCGTGTCGCTGCAGGGCTTCATGCCCTACAAGTATTCACCGGCACAGATGAACGAGATGATCTCCGCCATCAAGGCACGTGGCGTGACGCGTGTGGTGGCTCCCATCTCTCACGCACAGATGGACAGCGTGGCCGCGGGGAAACACCAAGAGGTCTACGACTACATCAGCGCGATCCAGTCAGGCTTCTTCTGCCTGGATGAACCCAAGCACAGAGGCCATCCGGCGGCCGCCGTTGAGTCCGTCGGGAACTACATCAACCGAACGAAGTCGGGCGAGCACGGACTGTACATCGCCACTCCTCTCGACTCCTACGACGGTGACTACTTCGATACGGCGTACCGGCTGATGCCGTGCCACTACACGTTGACCTTCGCTGAGAAGCGGGACCGGTACGTGGCCCTCGGAACGCACAAGCGCCTCGTTCCCATCGTCGGCCTGATGTACATCCCGGGACAGCGCGGGTACCAGAGCCCGAAGCACGTTCATCTCAAGGGTGACATCGACAATGCCGCTCCCTACTGCGAGGAGATCTGGTTCTACACGGTCGATCACAATCCGCAGGAGTACGACCTGTTCTCTCCCCACTGGCACATGGAGCAGCTCCGCGACGTCATCCGGTCCTACGCGACCGCAGGCGCAGGCGACGGGGAAGCGGATCTCGCCGAACCCGCGTTCGGAAGCGAGCTCGGCCCGGATGGGCTGGTCGCCACACCCGGGCCTTGATGTAGTGAGCGGTAGCTGAGCGAGATCTGCGGCTAGAGCAGCCGGTTTCCGTTGACCGCCAGCTCGTAGTGGCAGCCCAGGAAGTCGGCCGCCCTGCGGGAGACCACCATCCTTGAGAGGAAGATCTCAAAATACTCCATCACCGAGGAGATCTTCGTGTTGATGGTCAGGTCCAGCCGGATGATGTTTCTCTCCGGGACGACCTGGAGCTGTGACCTCTGGACCGCGTAGTTGACGCGGTCGTGGATGTCGAACTTGACCGTCGAGGGGTTCCTGACACGCGACTTGTGAGCATCCGCCTTATCCGCGAGGATGAGCGCCGCCGAGACGTTGGTCGCCGGGTCCGCGTGGTCCTCGTGGTGGTTCCCGATGGCCGACATCACGCTCATTATCTCATCAAGCGGCATCTCGAGCTCCTTGAGAAGCCCATGCGCAAGGATGGCA
This sequence comes from Candidatus Eiseniibacteriota bacterium, assembly GCA_030609365.1. Lineage (GTDB taxonomy): Bacteria > Joyebacterota > Joyebacteria > Joyebacterales > Joyebacteraceae > JALGZG01. The sequence continues at coordinate 1,650 of JAUWCJ010000026.1, forward strand.
CCCGCCTGGGCGTGGTCCTCGCGGTTGACCAGGTTACCGATGTCATGCATGAAGCCCGCGATCCCGGCGAGGTCGGCCTCCCTCTTCTCCTTCCCGAGCGTCTTGAGCACCTTCTGGGCCGTCCGTCCCACCCACTTGGCGTGCCGGATGCCGTGCTCGGTGTATCCGATGATGCCAAGCTGCTCGTCGGACTGCTTGATCATCGCGATGATGTCCTGATTTTTACTAATCTTGTTGAACGTCAATACTGCCATCTTCATCTACTCCAATTCTGCTCTGGTGCTGGTGAGGCGCAGGTAGTGCAGCCCCGTTGCTCATGCCACGCGGGCGCCTTCCTGCCCTCACCCAGAAGCCGGCCCCTGACGGCCAGCCCCACTACTGCCTGCGAAAAGCGTGCCTGCCCATGGAAGGGCAGGCGGTAGTTACAATGTACGCCCCGCAGAGAGCCCTGTCAAGCGGCCTGCCGCATGTGCTAGCATCCCGGTGATTCAGGGTCAGCGTCCCTGGCCCCGGCAAACGCGCCCGCAAGGAGGTATTCATGAAGACCAAACGCGTCCTCGCCGCACTGGTTCTCGCCATCGTCCTTCCCCTGCTTCTCGCCTCCTGCACGCGGGCGCCGGGAACGGACACGCCCGTCCTGGATGCGCCGAAGACATACGCGCTCACCATCATCGGCACCGCCGACCTTCAGGGCATGCTCGAGCCCTTGGTCATGAAACTGGATGCCGACGGCGACGGCAAGGAGGAAGAGGTCCTGGCCGGCGGCATCGCCCGCATCGCGACCCTCATCCGGCAGATCCAGGACGAGACGGAGAACCCCGTCGTGGTCGTCTCCGCCGGTGACGACCTGATGAACCGCTACTTCCACACGTTCAAGGGGAAGGCCATCTTCGGGCTCATGTCCGACGCCGGCTACGAGCTCTACGCCTTCGGCAACCACGAGTTCGACAAGGGCCCCGATGTACTCGCCGCCGCGCTCGACAGCACGGACTTCGAGTGCATCTGCACGGACCTCGCGGTCGAGGGCACGCCGCTCGAAGGGCGCTGCGTCCCGTGGCTCATCAAGGACTACGACGGCCTGAGCGTCGGATTCTTCTCGCTCATGACCGAGGGGTTCCCGTACGTCACGAGCGGAAAGAGCGTCGAGATGACGGGCACGAACCTCGAGACGGCGCACCGGGCCGTGCGCGAGCTGCGTGACGCGGGCGCGCAGTTGGTCGTGGGGCTGACGCACGTCGGCTACGAGCGCGACCTCGAGATCGCCCGGTCCGTCCCCGGCATCGACGTCATCTTCGGCGGGCACTCGCACGAGTACGCGAAGAGCGCCTACCGGATGGGCGGCACGATCGTCGTCAACGGTGGAGAGAAGGGACCCTACCTGGTGCGGCTCGACCTCACCACGAACGAGTTCGGGAAGCTCGACCTCGCGAGCGTGCGCTCCGAGCTCATCCCGGTCACGGACGCCGTGCCGGCGGATGAGGACATCGAGGCGAAGCTGGCCGCCTATCAGGAGCAGTTCCCGGAAGCCATCGTTCTAGGCCAGACCGAAGTGCCGTGGGACATGACGAAGGAGACCCTGCGCCAGGGCGAATCTCCGGTCGCGAACCTCGTCAACGACCGCATGCGCGACAAGTTCCGGGTGGACATCGTCCTGAACAACGCGGGCGCGTTCCGCGGCAAGAAGGTCTACCAGCCGGGGCCGGTCACGGACGTCATGCTTCACGAGATCGACGAGTTCAGCAACTACGCGTTCTCGATGAGTCTTCAGGGACGCTACATCCTCGAGGTCCTGGAGCGGAGCGCGGCGAGCTTCGGAGGCGGCGGGCTGCTCCATGCCGCGGGCCTTCGTTACGTCGTGGATCTCACTCGCACGGAGCAGGAACTCACGCAGGGCCCCGACGGCAGCTGGTCGGTGTCCGTGCCGGGCGAGCGCGTCGTGGAGGTGACGGTGCTGGATGCCGACGGCGAGTGGAGGCCGCTCGATCCCGACCGCGACTACACGGTGCTCAGCAACAGTTTCATCGTGCAGCACGAGGGCGACGGCTACTTCTGGTTCAAACGCTACGCGACCAACCCGGAGAACACCTACTCCACGTTCTACTCCATCCTCGCGGAGATCGCGTGTAATGAGGGAGTCCTCAACCCCGAGGCGCCCGACGGCAGGCTGACGGCCGTCCAGTAGGCCCGCACGGCGCGCCCCAGGCACGTGCCGTACGCTGAACAACGCATCACTGACGGAGCCCGGTGGTCGGGAGACTGCCGGGCTCTCGCATTGGTCGACTCGTTTGTCAGGAGGCAAAGAACACGTAAACCTCGAGGGGTGACCGCGTGCCATATATGGCGTGAGGAAGGGACTGGGATCCCAATGTGAGGCCAGGAAAATGAGAGCCCCCGGCCCAAGCCCCGAAGGGAGGCCCAGTGTGAAGTTCGGAAGAACGCTCGCCCAGACAGCCTTCAACATCGCCATGATAGTCTTCGTCGCCCTGATAGTCTTCATCTTCAACAGCACCGCGGTGGCGCGCACTCCGTCACTCGCGGTTCCCCAGCCGATGCAGATCGAGGTCGTCGAGAAGACCCCGTCCGTCGACATGGGCTTCTGCACGAGCTGGTCGAGTTCCTCGCCGAGAACGATGACCCGGAGGCCGGCGATACCTACTCGATGACCGCGGCCTTCGCGCGACTTGTGAAGTGAGGGAATCTACAGCAGATCCAGCGGGTCCACATCCACCGCGAGCGTCACGGCGCTCGGGAACTTGAGCGCGTTCTTCTGTGCCAGCGCCCCTGCGACCAGCGCGCGGGCGCTTCCGCCTCTCCCCCGGACGAGCACCTGCCAGCGATAGATACCCCGTATCTTCTCGAGCGGTGCGGGCGCCGGACCCAGTACCTCGGGGTGCGGGTCCTCCATGTGCTCGGAGCCCCGTTCCAGAAAGTCGGCGAGCCGTCCCGCCGCCTCCCGCGTCTCATCCTCGTTCCTGCTTCGGACGGTGATGCCCACGAGCCGCGAGAACGGCGGGTAGCCGAGGCCTATGCCCTCGCGCTCGGCGATCTCACGCTCGAAGAACGGGGTGAAGTGCTGGTCGCGCGCCAGCGCGATCGTGTAATGCTCGGGTAGGTACGACTGCACAACGACCCTCCCCCGCTCCTCTCCGCGGCCGGTGCGGCCGGCCACTTGCGTCAGGAGCTGGAAGGTCCTCTCGCCCGCGCGGAAGTCGGGCAGGTTGAGTCCGACGTCCGCGGCGACGACACCGACGAGACCCACGCCCGGGAAGTCGAGCCCCTTCGCTATCATCTGCGTCCCGAGCAGGATGTCGGTCTTCCGCTCCGCGAAATCCTTGAGGATACGCCAGTGCGACCCGTGGCGGGTCGTCGTGTCCACGTCCATCCTCTCGACCGTCGCCTCCGGGAAGAGCTCGTGAATGGCCTTCTCCACGCGCTGCGTCCCCGGTGCACCGAACCTCAGGTCGACACTGTTGCACGAGGGGCACTTGGCGGGCACCGGCGCCGAGATGCCGCAGTAGTGGCATCGCATCGTTCTGTCGGTCGAGTGGAACGTCAGCGCTACATTGCAGTTCGGGCACTTCTCCGAGTGTCCGCACGAGATGCACTGCACGAACGACGCGTAGCCGCGACGGTTCAGGAAGAGAATGACCTGCTTACCCGCACCGAGCGTCTCGAGGACGGCGTCCCGGAGCACGGCCGAGAACGCGCCCTCGGAATCGACCGTCGGCTCCTCGCACATGTCGACGACCTCGACCTCGGGCAGGGGCCCGGAGTCGATGCGTTCGGGCAGTTCGGCGAGGTCGTACTTCCCGTCTCGCGCGTTGAGGTAGCTCTCCAGGCTCGGCGTCGCCGTGCCCAGAACGGCCACGGCCTGCTCGAGCTTGGCCCTCATCGTCGCGACGTCACGCGCGTGATATCGGGGCGACTCGCTCTGCTTGTAGGTCTGCTCGTGCTCCTCGTCGACGACGATGACCCCGAGGTTCCGCACGGGCGCAAACACGGCCGACCGCGGCCCCACGACGATGGGGAACATCCCCTCCCGAATGGCACGCCACGTGTCGTAGCGCTCCGTCAGCGACAGCCCGCTGTGCACGACCGCGACACGCTCGCCAAACTCCTTCTTCATCCGCTGGACCATCTGCGGGGTCAGCGAGATCTCCGGCACAAGGATGATCGCCCCGCGTCCTGCATCGAGCGCCACCTGAATGGCCTCACTGTAGACGCGGGTCTTGCCGCTGCCGGTGACGCCGTGAAGGAGCACGACCCCGAATTCGCCCGAGGAGATCCTGCCTCCGATCAGATCGACCGCGCCCTGCTGCTGCGCGGTCAGTTCTCCCTCGTCGCGCAGCCTCCACCCATCCTGGCCGACCGACAGCCTCGGGCTGGGGCGCTCGGTGCGCTCCGCCAGCCCCTTCTTCACGAGAGCCGTCACAGTGGCCGAGGTGACACCGGCCTCTCCGAGCCTAGCTACTGGGAGTGTCACATCGGGCGCTTCTATCAGGAGCCCCAGCGCCTCCGCCTGCTTCGGCGCCCTGCGTTCGAGCTTCTGCCTCTCCGCGAGCGCGTCCTCCGCGGAGACAGCCAACCGCACCACGGACTCCTTCCCGCCCTCGACCTTCGGAGGATGGACGACCTCGAACTCCTCTATGAACCCCTCGCGCACGAGCGCATCGATGTCCGAACGATTGCCGCGCGAGATGCCGGCCTCGCGTCGCGCGTGCCCGACGCTGACCTGCTCGCGACTGCATGCAAGTTCGAGGATCTTGAGCCTTCGCTCCGTAAGCTGGGAGGCCACCGCGCCGCCGAAGGCACGTGCCGAGCCGGCCGAGGCCGCGCCCCCCGCAGACTCGCCGGTCACGCTCGCGAGCGCCTCCCTCCCCGCGTCCGTCGCGCGGAGGAATCGCCTGCTCTCCATGTTGATACCGGGGGGAAGCGTCGCGCGGAGCACCTCGCCCCACGGGGCAAGGTAGTAGTCCGCGATCCACCGCGTCAGCTCGATCATCGGAGGGTCGATGACGGGCGCGACGTCCAGTGTCTCAATGATGTCCTTGACCGCATCCACCGCAGGCTTGACTTCCACCGCCACCACGAAGCCCGTCACCTTCCTGCGTCCGAACGGCACGAGCACGCGCGCGCCGACGCCGGCCCGGTCGACGAGCTCGTCCGGAACCGAGTAGGTGAACGTGCCGGTGACCGGAAGGGGCACCGCCACTTCGATGAAGGTGGTCGACATGAGTTGGATCTCCGATGGAACCTACCGACGCGCCCGGGCCGCGTCCCTTGATGCGCTGACCGTGAGCGACGCGTCGTCCCGCACTCCCTTTGAGAGCAGCGAGTCGCCCACCGCGGCGATGACCGCGCCGTTGTCCGTGCAGAGGTTCTTGGGCGGCACGACGGCCACGAGACCGAGCCGGGCCGCTTCCTCCTCGAATCGCGTCCTCAGCGGGCCGTTGGCGGCCACGCCGCCGCCGAGACAGACCGACGGCACGTCGTGGGCGTCGGCGGCCCACATCGTCTTCGTGACAAGCGCGTCGATCACTGCTTCCTGGAAGCTCGCGAGGAAATCGGCGAGTTCGTCGCCCTCAGGTTTCGTCTCCATGGCGTCGACCCGGTACCTGACCGCGGTCTTGACGCCCGAGAAGCTGAAGTCCAGGTTGCCGCGCTGCATCATCGCCCTGGGGAAGTCGATGGCGCCCGGGTTGCCGCCCGTGGCGAGCTCCTCTATGATCGGCCCGGCCGGGTATGGCAGCCCCAGGAGCTTCCCCACCTTGTCGAACGCCTCTCCCGACGCATCGTCGCGGGTTCGCCCGAGCGTGCGGTACTGACCCCAGTCCTCGACCAGTATCAGCTCGGTGTGACCGCCCGACACGACCAGACAGATAGTAGGAAGCGGGATGCCAGGCTCGGCCAGCCGGACGGCGAAGACGTGGCCCTCGATGTGGTCGACTCCGACCACGGGGATGTCGAGCGAGTACGCCAGCGCCTTGGCGAACGAGACGCCGACCAGAAGACACCCTACGAGACCCGGGCGGCTCGTGACCGCGATGCCCTCGAGGGCGTCGTAGCCGATTCCCGCACCGTCGAGCGCCTGCTCCACAACGGGCTGGATGGTGCGGATGTGTGCGCGCGAGGCGTACTCGGGCACCACGCCGCCGAACTCCGAGTGGATGAGCTGGGAGGCCACGACGTTCGAGAGAATCGAGCGGCCGTCCGAGAGAACGGCCGCCGCGGTCTCGTCACATGATGTGTCGATGCCAAGGACTATCATGTCGTCATCCGGTCGGCCCGCCGCGATGCCTTCCGACGGCCTTCGCACCCGACGCGTCACTGACTCCGGGAGCCGTCCCTACTGCAGTGTGACGGTGACTCGCGCGGGAGTCACGCCGTGGACCTCTATCCCCTCCGGAACGTGAACCTCAGGAACGAGCTCGTGCGTGCCCCTCGGAAGCCCCATGGCGTCGACGAGGACCTGGACGTCCTCGGCCCGGAGCGCTGAGGCCAGATGGTCCGGCCCGGAGAACGTCAGCTCCACCGTCGCGGGGACCACCGTCGCCTCCCCGAACCCGAGCTCGTGCTCGAACAGCGTCGGCACGTCCGGGAGCGTCGCTATCTTCGTCCCCTCAACGCCGACTAAGACGCGGACCTCCTTCGGAACGGCATGGAGGTTCCACCGCTCCTCGAACTCGATGCGGCGAACCGCATCGACACGACTCCTGCGCCCGTCGATGCTCAGGGGTACCGTCCTGACGGACGTGAGCTCCGATACCACGCGGGCGGGCCCGAAGACGAACACGGACTCGGGCAGGCTGCGCTCTCTGCCGAGTAGGTAGTAACCGTCAGCCGGCGCGCCCTCTGTCACGGGCGACACGGCGATCCTTCTGTTAATGAGTTCGTCGATCTCGAGGTCCAGATTTCTCGGGTCGCGGACCTCGACCACCTGCACCTTCGCGTCGCGCGACAGAATGACGTTGGCCGGAGACAGGCTGACCCTGAAGGTGCCGCCGGCCTGCGCCCCGGTCATGTCGACGACGGCGTAGGGCTCGCCCCACAGGTTCATGCGAACGAGCTCCTTGTTGTCGCCCTCCAGAAGGACGTCGATGGTGTCGGGGATCTTCTCGACGTTCGTGAGCCCGTCGGGCACGTTCCGGAGGATCAGCGGGATCGAGAAGAGCCGGGTGCCCTCCTGTTCCCCCTTGGCGAACATCCACAGAACGACGCCGACCACCAGGGCCGCCATCTTGATGTGCATGTTGTTGAAGATCGCTCTCCGAAACGGCACCGCGTATCCCCTAGGATCTTGTTACTGCGAGAACCTGGTCCACCCGAATGGTCGCTCTGGGATCGAGACCGTTCATGGCGCGAAGGTCGTCGATCGTGATGTCGTACCGTCGGGCTATGCTCCACAGCGTCTCGCCCGGCGCCACCTTGTGCATGCCCCCGTCCTGCGCGACCACCGGAGCGTATCGGTCGAAGTAGTGATCGATCGCGGCAGCCAGGCACTCCGCGTAGCTCTGGCGGTACGAGGCTCGCTTGAGTTTGTTGACGTCGGACGAGTTCGTCAGGAACCCGACCTCCACGAGAATCGACGGCATGGCGAGCGACTTCAGCACCAGGAAACCCGCCTGCTTGATGACGCAGTCGCCGAGCCTGTCCCTGCCGACTTCGTCTTCCACCAGCCCCGCGAGGTCGCTGCTCTTCTGCACGTTGTCGCTCATCTTGAGGTCGACTAAGATCGAGAGCACGTCCCCGTTCGCGTCTGGAGACACACCTCCCACGAGGTCGGCCGCATTCTCCCTGTCGGCCAGCTCCCTCGCCGCCTGATCGCTCGCGCCGCGCGGCGAGACGTAGAACACCTCGGTTCCGTCCGCCCGCTTGCTGGGAGCGCTGTTGGCGTGGATGCTGATGAAGACGTCCCCTCCGCTCGCATTGGCGATCTGCTTCCGCTTCGCCAGCCGGACGAAGTAGTCGCCGTCGCGCGTGAGGCGGACGTCGTAGCCCCCGCGCGACTTGAGCAGCGCGGCGAGCCTCTTGCTGATGTCGAGAACGATGTCCTTCTCCACGAGCACGCCGTTGCCGAGCGTACCCGGGTCCTCGCCTCCGTGCCCCGGGTCGATGATGATCACGCGAGGCGTGATCTCTCCGGCAGCTTCAGGGCGCGCGGGCGGAGCGACGCCCGGTTGTTCTTCATGGAAAATATCGATGACGATGCGGTTGGGCTTGGTCAGATAGGGCTTGAGCGGAAACACGGTGTGGGCGGATGCGGTCGAGAGATCGACGACCACCTGCGTCCCGCTCTGGAGCTCGTTGAGGCGCACGCGGTCGACGAGACCGTCGCCAACGGGCGTCACGACCTGCGCGGCTCCGATGCCCCCGCCAACGACGAGAACGACCACGCGGTCGGGGTCTGTCAGAACGCTCGTCGAGTAGGAAGCCTCGCCGGTCAGGTCGACGACGATGCGCGTGTGGTCCGGGGCCGTCCAGTAGCGCACGGCGGACACGTCGGCGCCGGCGGCCGCGGGCAACGATGTCGCGACAACGATGGCGCTCGCGGCAACGAGCACAAATAGCACTGTATGGAACGGACGTCGTTTCACGCCGTCCTCCGAAGGGCGCCTCACAGGAACGCCGGTGATGGTATTACGTTCAGATGCCCGCTCTCTTGCGGCCTCGAGGAGGTGCGGTCTCACCAGGCTGGACGACCACGGTAGCGGGCTTCGTGAGCCACTCGGAAGCTACTCTGAGGATGTCGTCCTTGTCAACCCGATTGACCGCTGCAAGGAGGGAATCACCGAAGTCGAATCCGAGCCCCGCAAGCTCATACGACGCGAGCCGTGCGGCTCTTACGAGGTTCGTCTGACCGTTTATCACGTGCCGTCCAATCAGCCTGTTTCTGGCGGTCCTGAGCTCTTCGTCCGGGACAGGTTCCGCAGAAAGCCGATCGATCTCACTCTCTACGACGTCTATGACGCCGTCCGGGTCCTCGGTCGACGCGTAGAGGACGAACATCGACGCGTCCTGGCCACAGCGACAGAACGCCCCGGTGACGTCCGCGAGCCCGGCGCCGTTCTCGCCCAGCATCTCGGCCAGCCTGGAACCACTGCCCAGTCCGATGAGCACGTCCAGAACCCCGAACGCGATGAAGTCGGGATCGCCGGCCGCAGGGGCCACGAATCCCATCACGATGTAGGATTCGTCTACGTCCTTGAAGACCGTAGCGGTCTCGGCACCATCCATGGAGACGGAAGGAAGATCGGCCGGGGGCGTCTGCATGTCGGGGTAGTCCGACAAGAGCTCCGTCAACCGCCTGAGCGCGAGCTTCTCGGGGAAGTTCCCCACGATCGAGATGACCGTGTTCCCACCCACGTAGCGGCCGGAGTGAAACTTGACGAGGTGCGCTGCGGTGATCCTCTCGATCCCCTTCACCGTCCCCCACGGGTCGTGCGCGTACGGGTGGTCGTCGTATATCAGCTCGGCGACGCGGGTCAACGGCGTCGTGAACGGGTCTTCCAGCCGCTCCGCTATGCTCTCCTGGGCGATCCTCTGGGCCTCGAGCAGGCGGGACTCATCGAATGCGGGCCTCCGCAGGACGTCCGCGATGACCTCGAGCGCGAGCTCGAACTCCGAGTCGATCGCCGTGACGTAGACCGTTGCGTAGTCCCTCGTGGTCTCAACGCCCATGCTCAACCCCGCGCTGTCCATGAGCTCCGCGAGTTCGGGCGCGGTCCGCGTGGTCGTTCCCTGAAGGAGCATCGAGTTCGTGAGATTGGCAAGACCCGGGAGCTTGGCAGGATCGTGCTTCGAGCCGGCGTCTATCATCACCGAGATCGCCACGATCCGGTTCCATTCGCCAGGCATGGTAAGGACCGTGACGCCGTTCGACAGGCGGTGCCTGCCGACATCGCCACCCTGGGCGGGCAGCGCCGTCAGAAGCGCCGCGGCAACCATCACGATGAGAATACTGGCAGGCTTTCTCGGCATAGTCTGTGTCCTCTAATCCGGCAGTACGACGGCAGCGAGGTAAACGCCGCTTCCGAGGTAGAGCTCGGCGGCACGCTGGATCTCCTCAGCCGTCACGAGGCTCAGTCGCTCCAGGTACTCGCTGGCGAACTCCTCGCCTCCGATGGCGTTCCAGTAGCCGTCGTAGAACGTCTGCCCCTCCGCGGTCTCGACCATACGGATGTTCCCGACCTTGAGCTGCATCTTCGCTTTCGCGAGCTCATCGTCGTCGACGGGCTCCTCGGATAGTTCCTTCATGAGCTCCACGGTCGCCCGCTCCGCCGCCGCGACGTTCTCCTCGAGCAGCTCCATCCACACGAACAGCGGGCTCGGGTGCCGCTGCGTGTACCAGCCGGCGCCGATGGAATGCACGAGCCCGAGCTCTTCCTTGAGCCTGGTGTTGAGCCGCGAGCTCCCGCCCTCCATCAGTATGACCAGCAGCACGTCCATCGTAACGTTGTCTCGGTCCGCAACGCCGGGGCCGGGGAAGCCCACGACCTGACAGGCTTTGCGAATGTCCGCCCGCTCGACGACGACACGAGATTCGGTCGGCCACGTGACCGGAGACGACGCCGGTTGGGCCTGGACACCGGTCTTGAGACCGGACAGCACGTCCGCCACCTTCTCCGCCGCGTCGACGGGGTTCACGTCGCCGGTGATGGCAACAAGCATATTGGACCCGACGTACCTCTCACGATAGCGCCGCTCGATGTCACGGGCGGTGAGTCGCGAGAGAGCCTCCGGCACTCCTTCGGCCAGGCGACCGTAGGGATGGTCGCCCATCAGCTCTGCGAGGCAGAGCCGGTACGCCCTGTCGACGGAGCGCTTGAGCATGTCCTTGATGGAGTCGAGAATCCTTTTCTTCTCGCGCTCGACGCTGCCCGGGTCAAACTTCGCGTTCAGAAGTCCGTCCCGCATAAGCTCGACTGCCTCATCGAAATTGTCAGAGGGAACGATGGCAGTGTACTGAATGAAGTCGTGCCGACCGGCCGAACTCATGTAGCCGCCGAGCCCCTCGATGGAGCGCTGAATCTCACCCGGACCCCTGCTCCCGGTCTCCTTGAACATGAGAGTGCGCAGCAGGTTGGCGGCGCCCGCCTCGTCAGAGGCTTCGAAGAAGGCACCGTCTCGCACGTAGACTTGAACGGCGACGACGCTGCTCGCCCGGTTCTCCCTGGCGATGACGACGGCGCCGTTGTCCGTGACGATGCGTACGGTCGTGGTTGTCCGCTCCTGGCCACACCCGGCAAGGAGCAGAGCGAAGAGCATCGCGGCGATCGCGGCAGCTGGCAGTCTGGCCGTTCTCATAGCGAATCCGGTCTCGTTTCCAAGGAGCCACAAGGGGAAGGTTTCCATTTTCACTCACATACTATTGGAACCTGCGAGCGCTCGTCAAGTTGTACGAGAAATGCGCCCGTCGTTGCAAGTGGCATCGACGGGCGCATCGCGACTTTCTACTGCTCAGCACCCAGCGGACAGGTGCCGCAGCGGGCACTGGGGACGCTGTGCGCGTCCCGGCGCTCCCTAGTTCAGATAGGACCTAAGCTCCTCCAGACCCGGCTGAGCCCTGAGCTTGCCCAGAGCCTCTTCCTTGATCTGGCGGATGCGCTCGCGGGTCAGGCCCATCATCTGGCCGACCTGCTCAAGCGTCTTCTTGTCCTCGCCACCGAGGCCGAAGTAGTGCTGAAGAATGGTGCTCTCCCGGTCCGTTAGTTCGGCGAGCACGAGAGCCAGGTCCTGCCCGAGCGACTCGTAGTGCAGGTCGATAAGGCCGGGATCTTCCGACTTATCGGCAACCAGATCACCGAGATTGACGTCCTCATCGAACGCCACCGGAGCGTCAAGAGACAGGCTTCCGATCGAGAGCTTCTTCAGCTCCACGATGTCCTTGGCCTTCATCTTCATGACCTCGGCGAGCTCCGTGTCGGTGGGCTCGCGACCCATCTGCTGGCGAAGGCGTTCGAGCGTCCTCCACATCCTCCTGATGGCGCCGGCCTTGTTCAGCGGCAGGCGCATCGCACCCGACTGCTCGGCCATTCCCTTGAGGATCGCGTGTCTGATCCACCAGACCGCGTAGGTGATGAACTTGCGTCCTCGCTCCGCGTCGAACCGCTTGGCCGCTTCCATGAGCCCGACGTTGCCCTGATTGATGACATCCATGATCGGCGAACCCGTCTTCCGGGCGTACCCCTTGGCGACGCTCACCACGAACCTGAGGTTCGCGGTTACAAGTGCGTCGCGCGCGTCCTGATCGCCCTTGAGGATTCTCCTGCCAAGCTGCTGCTCCTGCTCACGCGTGAGCAGCGGGGTCTTGGCGATCTCCTTCAGATAGTGACCGAGGCTCTTGTCTTCCTCTGCTGTGCTTCCGTAATACGACATCTTCTCCGTCTCGCTCCTTCTTGATTTTCACCGCGCCTTCTGACCTTGGCCTTGTGCCGGATTTCAAAGGCGGCGGTACTACCGTGTTTCCGTCCACGCTACTCTGGTTTGATGGCCACGAAGTGCGTGTACTCAGCCCTCTGTACCATGACCTTGATGGCCTTCTTGCGGCCCTCGAGGTCTCTCATGACGTCCCTGTAGTCGTCGAGATCCTCGACCGAGCTACCCGCCACACTCAGGATGACGTCACCGGGGGCGATCCCCGCGTCCTCCGCGGGACTGCCGTTCTCGACGTCGACGACCAACACACCCTCGTCCGCCGCGATGTCGATGTCAGCGATCAACGGATCGTCGAGTCCAACCACGCCGAGCCCGAACCACCGTGTCTCGTCCTCTTCTTCCGGCTCGTCCGCAACGAACGTGTCGCGCCGCTCCTCGAGCACCGCGGTCAGCACCTTCGCCTGCCCATCACGAACGACCCCAACCTTCACCTCATCCCCGGGCGTCACGCCGGCAACGACGCGCCTGAACTGCGGGACGCTCGTGATCGACACGCCGTCGAAGTCCGTGATAACGTCGCCCGGCTCGATACCCGCCTTGTCGGCAGGCGTGTCAGACTCGACGCTCGAGATGATGACGCCCTCGGTATCTCCGAGGTCGCTCGCCTCCGCGAGCTCCCGCGTGATCTCCTGCGGCCGGACGCCCAGGAAGCCGCGCACGACCTTGCCCTCCGAGATCAGTGCGTCGGAAACGTCCTTGGCCAGGTTGATGGGAATCGCGAATCCGATCCCGTCCGCCTGCGCGTTGACCGCCGAGTTGATGCCGATGACCTCGCCCTTGATGTTGACCAGGGGGCCGCCGCTGTTCCCGAAGTTGATCGACGCGTCGGTCTGAATGAAGTCCTGATAGAGCGGCGCGCCGCCCCTGATGTTCAGGTTCACCCTGCCCTTGGCGCTGATGACGCCTACGGTGACCGTGCCCTCGAGATCGAGCGGGTTGCCGACCGCGATGGCCCAGTCGCCGACGCGGAGATCGTCTGAATCACCGAGCCGGAGCCACGGGAGGTCGTCTCCCTCGATCTTGATGACCGCGATGTCCGTGTTCGGGTCCTGGCCGACGACCGTCGCCTCGAACTCGCGCCCGTCGGTCAGCGTAACCTCCACCTCGTTCGCTCCCATGACGACGTGGTTGTTCGTCATGATGTAGCCGGAGGCGTCGAAGATGAAGCCCGATGCCGAACCCGGCACCTCGAACTCCCTGTAGTTCTGCTCGTCGCCGCCCTGTCCCCTGTCCCCGAACATGTCGCGGAACATGTCACCGAAGGGATCTGCCGAGCGACGAATGGTGCGCTTCGTGTCAACGCTGACGACCGCGGGAAGCACCTCCTCCGCGACGGCGGAGAACGGGCTTCTGCCCACGGCCAGCGACGCGTACGATCCCGTCACCGTGCCGGGAAGCTCGGACACCACCCCATCCTGAGCGCTCGAGACGGGCCCGAGGTTCGTGCTCGCTGTGATGACGACACCGAGAATCAACCCGACCGCCACCAGAGTGATACCGCCTGTTACCCAACCCAAAGAACGACCCATTGAACGACTACCTCCGAAGTATGCATGCATGTAACGGGAACCACCCATGTAAGCGATTAGACAATCAGCTTCTGACGGTGGTTGAAGGAGAACGGCGGCTGCCGCCTACTCCGTCGAGGAACCCGCGTCGCGCTCGACCTTCGCCCGCTCTATCTCTTTCTCCCACTTGGAGATGTCCTTCTGGAAGCCGCAGATCTTCTCGACTGAATCGACAAGGGATTCGTCGTCAGGAATCGCGGCCTGTTCACCGCTTTCGAACATTTCAAACACGCGCCCACCCATGTCGCCCATGAGGCGCGCCATCTGGCGGTTCAGCTTGAGGATCTCGACCTTGGCGCGGCCGATCTGTGTCACTTCCTCGGCCTTGTCAGAAGCGTAGACGTAGCCCTCTACGATCGCGTTCTTCACATCGTCCCAAAGCGGCGCCATTGCTTCATCCCTCCCTGCTTGTCGCGGTCACGCTCCGTTGAGCTTGCCCGCGCAGGCCTCCACAGCTATACTCACCGCAGAAAAAACCGTGGATTGCGACTGGTCGGGCCACTTAGTCGAAAACCCCAAGGTCCCCGCTCCGCCGAACCCACGTGATTGGATGCAACTATACGGATAACGTTGCCCCCGGTCAAGCGGTTTTGAAAGCCCGTCGCCCGGAGGGTTCGCAACCCCTTTACTTGATGCGTTGCGCGATACTTATGTGTCCGCGCAACGGATGCAACAGTTCCTGGGAGTTCGCCCATCATGAGTGCAAGTCCTAGACCACCTGAGTCATCTGTGACAGGGTCCGCCCACTCGCCCGGACCGGTCTACTTCATAGCCGACGCCCACCTGGGCATTGAGGCGCCCGAGGTCGAGGAGGCCAAGGAACGGGACCTCCTGAGCTTTCTCGCCCATCTCGCGGGCCGCGCCTCTCTCCTCTATCTCGCGGGCGATATCTTCGACTTCTGGTTCGAGTACCCGAGAGTCAGGCCGACCGCCCATGCCGCCGTTCTGAAGGGACTGTCAGCGCTCGTCGACTCCGGCACCGCCGTCCGCTTCCTCGGCGGAAACCACGACTACTGGGCCGGAAGCCAGTTCGAGGAGATGACCGGGGCGACGGTGCATCAGACGCCCGTCACTGATACACACTTCGGCAGGCGGACATTCGTCGCTCACGGCGACGGTCTCCCTCCGGGCGACCTGCGCTACAAGGTGCTGAAGGCCGTCATACGCAGCCGCCCCGCGATCGCCGGGTTCCGTCTGATCCCCCGCCGGACGGGAGCGTCCCTCGCCCGCTGGGCGTCCGGCCTGAGTGAGATCACCGAGGAGCGCATCCGCGCCGCCACTCCCACAATGAGGGAATTCCTCGAGAGCAAGCTCACGGAAGGCTACGACCTGGCCATAGTCGGTCACATACACATGCAGATGATGTGGAAGTCTGGCAGTGGAACCGCGGTCGTGGTCGGCGACTGGATGAAACACCGCTCCGTCGTCGAACTCACGGAAGAGGGTCTAAGGGCCTTGACCTGGGCCGGTGGTTCGCTGCGAGAGGAACCGTATGATCTCCTACAGCATGATGCCCAGTGAGACCCTGTGGGTGTCACCCAGTTCCGAGTAGAACGGCACCATGGCGTAGTCGATCCGGAAGTTCCGCACCTTGACGCCCAGGCCCCACGACACGTTGTGGTTGTCCCACCCCGTGCGGTAGCCGAACCTGAACGCTATCATCTCCGCGTACTCGTACTCCATGCCGAAGTGGACCTTGGTGCTGCCGTCCGCGGGTATCACCGCATCGGACGCGATGACGAGATTGCCGTGCAGGGCATCCACCGGCACATCGAGGGCCGCGCCGATTTTATACATCACCGGCAGGTCGAATTTGTCTTCGATGAACTTCATCTGCGGGCCGAGATTCAGGAGCGCGACCGCCGCCGTAATGTTCTCGTAGCCGGGGATGCGATAGCGCCCGCCGAGATCGACCGCGACGCCCTTGGCCGTCTCGTTGTCGATCTTCTCGTGCAGATACTTCAACGAGCCTCCCACGTCCAGATGGTCGGTGAGACGCCGGGCGTAGCTTCCAGTGAATGCGAAGTCGAACACGCCGAAGTGGCCGATCGGATCGGGCGTTGGCCCGTCACGCCGCTCGAGATCGTTCATGTAGAGCCCGACGATCCCGCCGCCGATGGCGTAGTCCCCGTAGGACCGAACGCCCCCGACGTACTCGTAGCGGATGTCCTGGAACCATTCCGTATGCATCAGTGTGATGTCGATGCTCTCGACGTCGATGATGCCCGCCGGATTCCAGTAGACGGAAGACGCGTCGCCGTCGACGGCCGTGTAGGCATCGCCCATCGCGATGGCCCTGGCCCCCACTCCCAGCTTGAGAAACGCGAGACCAGCGGAGCCGTCCTCGGCCGACGCCACTGTCGGCAGAATGAGGCAGATGACACCCAGAATGGCCAGGATGGAGCGCTTCATCGGGGACCTCCTGATTGATCTCTCGGTGCGCGATGTTCCGCCGATCGGCGTGAAAGGTCGCAGCAACGCATAATAGCAAAGCCTGGGCGCACTTCGCGGCTACGAAGAGGATCTCGCCGCTTCTGCGCCCAAGAACTCAGACGTCGTGAACTTGAGTTTACTCAACGCCCCGAGGGGGCGCAAGCCAGTTCTGCCGAGGGCGGTCGCACCGAGGACGTTCACGGGCACGCGCAGCGGGCCCTCCCCTGGCCCCGGGCCGGAGGCTCGCCAAATGCTTTCGGTAGGTGCTGGGTAGAGAAGTCCCGCCCCTTTTCGGGCCAACCCCACCCAGCCCTGACCTCGTCTCGTACAAGACGCAAGCGCTCGAACCCTATGTAGTAACAACCCCCGTGCCAGAACGAGGACGCTCCGCGGGCCGCCTTCGTAACCGCATGCGACGCATGTGGTTCCACCGTCGGGAAGACTGAGAGGCGCTGCGCGCGAGCTGTTGAGGTGCCCAGCCGCGTCAACTTCGTGGACAGATTGTGGGGCTGCGAGGGGGCTCGGCTGCGGGCACTTCAGACTTGATTGGCAACATCAGCTATGCGATAATCCCGTGAGGGTGGATTGGCTCACCGAGGAGTGATCTCCTCACCGCAGACGGCTCCGTCGTGTTCTCTCTGAGCCGGCTCCGCAATCACATCACGGAGGATCTCATGAGGACCATCATCGCTCTGCTCTGCGCGGTCTCGTGCGCCGCTGTCCTGGTCGGCGGATGCTCGTCAGCGGGACCGGGCCCCGACATCCCCGCAGGTCCGGAGTTCCGTGAGCGCACGTCTCCCGAGAACGTCGTCTACAACCTCGAGCTCGCGTACGAGGAGATGGACCTTGAGGAGTACCTCGACTGCCTGCCCGAGGACTTCCAGTTCTTCCCGAATGAGGAGGACGTGAACGATCCGGAGAATCCGATTCCACCGCTGTGGTTGAAGACGGACGAGGCGGCGATGCACGAGAACATGTTCGCCGGCGATTCGGACGTTGAGAGCATCAGCCTCACACTCACGATCGCGACAATTGACTACGATCAGGGCATTCCGGATGATCCCCTCGACGACACGTGCGTGTGCGTGGTCGATGTGGACCTTCGCGTCAACCTCAAGGATGGCAACGGCTTCCTGGCGACCGCGGCGTCCGGGTTCTACATGCGCATCGATATGGACCAGCCGAATCCGGTTCCCGATCCCGACGACGTGCTGTGATGGGAGATCGACAGGTGGTACGACCTCGGAGGCGAGGGACGGGGTGTCCTGGCGGGGCGCGTGGAGGGCGCGAGCTGGGGCCGCATCAAGGCGCTGTACTGGTAGACTCTGCTTGTGACACAGACATCCGGGAGCAAACTGCATGAAACCCATGGCTCACACCACCACCATCATCGTCGCACTGCTCGCCGCCGGTGTCGTCGGACTCATCGGCTGCAGTAACAGCTCGGGGCCAAGCGCGTCGGACTACGTCAACCCGACCTCACCTGAGAACGTGCTGCTGAATCTCGAGCGGGCCTACGGGGAGAGAGACGTCAGCGAGTACCTCGACTGCCTGTCAGAGGACTTCAAGTTCCACTTCACGGAAGAGGACCAGCAGGGCTGGCCTCAGCTGCCCCCGTGGTTCTACAAGTCCGACGAGCAGCAGGTGCACGAGAACATGTTCGGAGATGAGTGGGACGTCGAGTCGATCACCCTGACGCTCACGGTGGCTTCGGTGGAAACGATTCCAGGAGGCGACCTGCGCGTACCAACGCGTGACGTTGTCAGAGTCCGGGTGCTGACAGACTTGCGGATCGATCTGAGCGGGAATCTCACCTATCTTGCCACGAATCCCCAGAACTTCTACTTCAGAGAGGTGGTCGGCTCGCGGGAACTACACGGACGGATCCTCTGGGAGATATCCGAGTGGGAAGACGCAGAGGGATGGGATGCCGGCGCCAGGGTTGAGGACGCTGCCGGCTGGGGCGGCATCAAGTACTGCTTCCTCGAATCCCTCTCCGAGACGTCGCGGAGAACCTCCCCCGCCGAGGTCATCGACCAGCTCGAGGCCGCGTACGTTGCCGTGGACTCCTTGAGCTACCTCGACTGCCTGTCGGAGGATTTCCAGTTCTTCCCGTGCGAAGAAGATGTGCAGAACCCGGAGCTCGATATTCCCCCAGTGTGGTACAAGCCCGATGAGCGGACCATGCACGGGAACATGTTCGACGAGGGCAGCTGCGTGGAGAGCATCTCTCTGATTCTGACCACAACGGAGGTCGTCCATGACACGGGTGCGGACCCGGAAGACCCCCTGGACGACACCTACGTACACACGGAGGATGTGTATTTCCTGATGAACCTCCTCAACGGCGACGCTTTCATAGTGACTGCGCCATCCGGATTCCATCTGCGCGTGGACCCGGATGAGGAAGGGCCCTACGGCGAGACGATGTGGGAGATCTACGAATGGTATGATCTTGCCAGCGAGGGACGGGGCGACGTGTCAGGGCACAGAGAGTGGACGACCTGGGGCGGCGTCAAGGCGATGTTCCGGTAGGACGCGCGGTTCGACACGCGAGGTCACTCACACGAGGACAATCGAGATGAACACGAAAGCCGTTCACACAAGAGAGGGCGCCGCCGCAGCCACAGCCCTCGCAGCGGTCGTCCTCGCGGCGGTCATCCTCACGGGCTGCTCGAGCTCGACCGGACCGGAACCCCCATCCGGCTCGGGCGTCCACTACTTCGCCCGCACGTCGCCCGACAGCGTGGTCGCTAACCTGAGGCTCGCCTACGAGAGTCAACAGCTTTCGCCCTACCTCGACTGTCTCGCGGAGGACTTCACGTTCTACCCAAGCGAGAGCACTCTTGCCGAGCACGAGTGGATACCAGAGTCGTGGGGCAAGACAGAGGAGCATCGCATCCACCAGAACATGTTCATGTACCCCGGATTCGTGCACGACATCATCCTCGACCTGCTTCAGGAGGGTGAGCCGGTGGAGGTCCCCGGCCCGAACCCTGGGGACCCCGTTACGTATGAGTACACCTTCGGCGTCGACCTGCGCGTCAACTGCCAGGACAGCCTCCAGTACGTCGCGACGGCGCCGTCGCTGTTCGTGCTTCAGGTCGACCAGGACGAGAAGAGCGCAACCGGGGACACGCTGTGGGAGATAGTCCTGTGGTACGACGTCGATGAAGACGGCTCCTGCGGCAGACCGGTGATGCCCACCACCTGGGGCGAGCTCAAGGCGATCTTCCTCGACTTCGACCTCGACTAGCCGAACGGCCTTGCGCGTCGCATCCCGCCACCGCTATCATCTCGACAGAGCCACCGTGCGCTGGTCGTGAACCGCGCGCGGGCGGCGAAGTGGACCGTGCGCCCGTACCGTCGCATCGCGACGGGCGGCGCGCCTCCTATACCATTCTACAGGAGCCCCCATGGAATCCCCCGAGCACGACCGCGACGAGCCGGTGCCGAGCGCGACAGGCGCCAGCGTCGCGCCGAACGTCGACCCGAGCGCGCTCGCACAGCCCCCGGCCGCAACAGTGCCGCCACGGCGGGAGCCGCTCTTCGGCCCCTACGTCAGCGTGCTTCTCTATATCGTCGGCTACTTCGTCGTGGGCATCGCGATCTCAATGGTGCTCGCGATGGCGATGGGCCTGCTCGTGGGATTCGGGCTCGTCCAGATGCCGCCCATAGAGGAGGAGCTCGCGACCATCGGCCTCATGGACATCGAGGGCATCCTCAAGATAATGGAGCCCTATCTCCTGCACCTGGTCGTCGCGAGCGGGATCTACACCATCCTCTACACGTGGGTGTTCGCGCTCGCACTCGACAGGAAACGGCTGAGGGACCTCGGGCTGAGACTCCACCGTGGCTGGTTCGGGAACTTCGGGAAGGGCGCGGCTCTCGCCATCCTGATAATGGGCGTCATCTTCACGTTCTCGCTGGCGGTCGGCTCCATCCGCGTGGAGGGATTCGCGCGCGCCGCTCCTGAGGGGACCAGCGTGCTCGTCTACTTCCTGGGTGTATTCCTGGCCTTCCTGACGGTCGGCGTCTACGAGGAGTTGATGTTCCGCGGCTACATCCTCCAGCGACTGAACGACAGGGCAGGCAAGACGGTATCGATCCTCGTGTCCTCCGTCATCTTCGCCGTCATGCACTACCTCAATCCGGGCGCCGACGCCTTCGGCATCTTCAACACCATCGGCATCGGTGCCATCCTATGCGTGCTCTACTTCCGCACGGGCTCACTCTGGATGCCCATCGGCTTCCACATGGCGTGGAACTTCTCGCTGGGATACCTCTACTCGCTCCCCGTGAGCGGCATACCGCTGTACGGGGTGCTCGAAGTCGTGGAGATCGAGCCGGCTTCGCGGCTAACGGGCGGAAGCTATGGCCCAGAGGCGGGACTCGCCTGCACGGTCGCGCTGGCTGTCTGGGCCGCGTGGCTCATCTGGAAGAGAACGAAACGCGGGCCGACCGAGGGCCACTCGTGAGATGAGCCCTGACCGACCCGCGTAGACTGCTTCTGCCGCGCCGCCTCACTACGGGCGGCGCGAGCACGTACCGCCGCGCACACGAACACGCAGCGCGTTCGCTGTGCCTCCGCTACTCCACGATCCCGACGATGGTCTTGCAGTCGGTCGCGTTGGCGAGCGTGCGAATGTACTCCACGTCCGATTCCTTCGAACCGTCGATGGATATCAAGGTCATGTTCCCCGCCAGCACGTGCATCTCGTACGTGCCGTCGTCGAAGTGCTCCATCGCGTCGTAGCCGCAGACGGAGACCTTCTTCATGCCCGTCTGTCCGGCCATCGATGCCATCATCGGGTTCGATATGAACATCCGCAGGCTGATGAGCATCGGCGAGTTCGCCGCGACGACCATGTCGATCTCCGAACCGTCCGGCGCCGTGTACGTTCTTTCGACAACCAGCGTCGCGAAGAACCCCGCGCCTATGGCAGCTGCGTCGAGGCCCTCGGCCTCCTCCGCCTTCCACCCCGAGGGCGGGTCGGGCAGCGCGTCCACCAGCAGTTCGATGAGTTGCTGGTTGACGTGCCCCAGCGCCGTCTGAAGCTGCGTGCTCGCCTCTTTGTAGTCACCGCCCCCGTAGGCCTTATTGGCCGCGGAGATGGCGTCGGTCACATCGTCCGCGCACGCCGCACCTGCGAGAATCGCTGTGGCCAGCAGAGCCACGATCAGGACCATAAACTGTCTCACGGTCGTATCCTCCCCCCTCGTCTGTTTCGGGCCCACACTCCGACCCATCCTACGTTCCTCCAGCATCCTGATGCTCCCGCGGAGCATCCAATAATGAGACTAGCCGCCCGACGTGAGCGCGCCTACCATGACGGTGCGCGTCCTGGGCCCGTCGAACTCGCAAAAGAAGATGCCCTGCCACGTGCCCAGGTCGAGGGCGCCGCCCTCGACCAGCACGGTCTCCGAGCATCCGACCAGGCTGGACTTGACGTGGGCGTCCGAGTTGCCCTCTGAGTGCCGGTAGCCATCGGCGTGCGGAACGAGACGCGCGAGTTTCGAATCGATGTCTCTGACGACGTCGGGGTCCGCGCTCTCGTTGATGGTGATGGCCGCGGTGGTGTGCGGGCAGTACACGAGCACGGCACCGTCGGTGACTCCCAGTTCCTCGGCGGCACGCTCGACATCACGGGTGATGTTGACGAACGTGGTCCGTGATGATGTCCGCACGCTGAAGGTCGTATGCATGTCCGGTCCCCGCGTCGATCGTGGTTACGTTGACGAGCGCATGGTAGCCAACGATATCTGACGTGTCAAGGAGGCACGAATTCGGTGCGTGACCGCGGTCTCGCGTCCGGCCCCCGTCCGGCCCCGCCGGAAATCCCCGTTGACGCCGGCTCCCGAGTGGAGATATAACAGGGTGACCCGAATACAAGTGGGGTAACAGGCGTATCTTGACCGGAGCGACATCCGCTCGGATGAAAGGAGAGCCCTATGCTCATATTCTTGGTCATTGTAGTTGTGATCGCTGCCTGGGTGGTGGCGATGTACAACGGCCTGGTCGTCCTGAGGAACCGCTTCGAGAACGCGTGGTCTCAGATCGACGTTCAGCTCAAGCGCCGGACCGATCTCATCCCGAACCTCCTCGAGACGGTCAAGGGATATGCGGCGCACGAGAAAGAGGTCTTCACGAAGGTCACCGAGGCGCGCTCCGCCCTCGTGAACGCGCAGGGCGTTGCTGACCAGGCGCAGGCTAACAACATGCTGACGGGGGCGCTCAAGTCCCTGTTCGCCGTCGCCGAGGCCTACCCGGAGCTCAAGGCAAATCAGAACTTCATGATGCTCCAGGAGGAACTGTCCGGAACGGAGAGCAAGATTGCCTACGCGCGGCAGTTCTACAACGACACCGTTCTCAAGTACGACAACAAACGTGAGAAGTTCCCGTCGAACATCATCGCGAACCTGTTCGGCTTCAAGGACAGAGAGTACTTCGAGGTCGCCGATGCGGAACGCGAGCCGGTGAAGGTGGACTTCAGCTCGTAGAGAGTCGCGCGTCCGGTGTCAACGTCGGATACATTCGCTGAAGCAGTGAGGGATCGAAGATGGGTAACACGGTGTTCAAGATCATCCTGGCACTCCTCTACCTCTTCGCCGGGCTGGGGCTTCTCCTTGGAAGGCGCAGGCTCGTGGAGGGCGGCAAGGCTCCGAACCTCGTCGTGCCCGCGACACTCCTGATACTGGCGGCCATAACGACGCCGTTCCTCTAGGGAAGACTCCATGTGGGAACAGATAACCAGCAACCGAGTGAAGTCGGGTATCCTGGTCGTCTTCTTCGTGGCTTTCGTTGTGTTCCTCGGGTGGATCTTCGGCAAGACCACCGTGTGGGGACCGTACGCTCCGATACTCGCCGCGATCATCGCCGGCGTCGGCGCGTTCGTCAGCTACTACAAGAGCGACCAGCTCGTCCTGGCCATCAGCAAGGCGCGTCCGGCGGAGAAGTCGCAGTACCCGCACCTCTACAACTCCGTCGAGGGCCTCGCCATCGCGGCCGGGCTGCCTAAACCTGCTCTCTACGTCATCGAGGACAGCGCACCGAACGCGTTCGCCACCGGACGGAACCCCGAGCACGCCGCCATCGCGGTCACGACCGGCCTTCTTGAGAAGCTCAACAGGGTAGAACTCGAGGGCGTGATCGGCCACGAGATGTCGCACATCGCCGACTACGACACGCTGCTGATGACCATCACCGTCGTTCTCGTGGGCACGGTCGCGCTCGTCAGTGACTGGATGCTACGGAGCTTCATCTGGGGCGGTCGCAGGCGCAGCAGGAGCTCGGGCGGCGGCCAGGCCGGGTTGGTTCTGATGCTCGTGGCCGTGGCGCTCGCCATCCTCTCCCCCCTCATTGCGCAGCTCATCAAGCTCGCCATCTCGCGGCGGCGCGAGTTCCTCGCCGACGCGAACGCCGCGCGCCTCACGCGTTACCCGGAGGGGTTAGCGAGCGCGCTCGAGAAGATATCCCGCGACACCGAGCCGCTCGAGGTGGCGAACAAGGCGACGGCGCACCTCTACATCGAGAATCCGCTCAAGGGACAGCGCGGCGCAATGAACAAGCTCTTCTCAACTCACCCGGCGGTGGAGGAACGCGTCGCCGCATTGAGGGCGATGTAGCGAAGAGACCGGCGGCGGGCGCAGCGTGGCCGCCGACGCGGCGTGGCGGTGGAACGGTGGAAGCCGCAGAGCAGAAGAACGGGGATACCCCGGAAAGGGCATCCCCATTTCGTGTTCACAGCGTGTCAGTGAGCGCGCTGCAACGTGAGGCCGCGCTGCGGCGCGCGACTCGATGTCAGCGGTAGAGCACCTTCACCGTACTCCACGTGGAGCTCTCGACCGGGGCCCACTCGTTGCAGTCAGGCAGCGGTCCGAAGTAGTCGCAGACCACGCACGTCCCGTCACTGGCGACGATGAGGATCGCATCGTAGTACATCGCGGGGCCGATGGGCACGCCGCGCGAAACGAATTGCAGGTGAGCCTCTCCCACCGGCAGCGGATCACACGGCTCGGTCAGCCCGTCGTTCCGCCAGGTGAGGTGGCGCCAGGGCATCCAGCAGTCGGGGTCATCGAACACGACCTCGCTCTCCCAGTAGATGCTGTCGCGCGGCGTACCGTCCGTGTCCACGCAACCGGAGTCCGCCTCCGAGAAACCTCTCTGGGCAACGATGTAGTCCTGCTGGTTCGGACTGTCGGAGTTGTAATGGAAACAGTCGTCCAGATGCTCGAGCGAGAGGTTGAAGCGTTCGGGGATGGCTGCCTCGCCGAAGTCCCATGTCACGTAGACGTGGTACGTCCACGTGTCGCTCCCAGACTGCTCCACCTCACCCGTCGCCGAGCAGGCGACCGCCCCCAGTGCAGGCACGACGAGCGCCGCACTTAGAAGCGCCGTCGCAAGTGCAACAAACACTGTTCTCCGAGTCATCGCACAGTCCCTCCAGACAATCTGTCATGTAGAAGTTCTCAGCGGGAGCGTTTCTCTCCCCATAACCTACATTATAGCATGTACCGCACCGAGAATCAATGACGGACCCCGACTCCTGAGTCAGTTTGGGCAGGGGATGCTCCAACTCCGCGCGTACAAGGGGGTTCCGGGCAGTCAGAGGTCGCCGACAGCGACTCTGTGCCTGGTGACCTGTCCCTAGGCGCCGCTGAGAGTCTTGAGAAGTGTCTTCGTCGTGAGCGTATTCAGGATGTTGGCGGGCGTGAGCCACGCACGCCTGGCCGTTCTGACCCCCAGCTCCATCGTCCACATCTGGTCGACGTGATGAGAGTCCGTGTTGATGGCCACCTTCACTCCCATCTCCGCCGCGCGTCTGGCGTTGATGTCGTTCAGGTCGAGCCGCTCGTGGTAGGCGTTGATCTCGAGGGCCGTTCCGGTATCGGCGGCAGCCGCCATCACAGCCTCCAGATCGACGTCGTACGCGGGCCTGGTGCCAAGAAGGCGCCCGGTAGGATGCCCGATTATGTCAACATGAGGGTTCTGAATGGCCGAGAGGATCCGGCCCGTGATCCTGTCCTCTGACTGCTGGAACCCGCTGTGTATCGAACCGACCACGACGTCCAGCTTCTCCAGGACTTCGTCCGGGAAATCCATGCTCCCGTCCGACAGGATGTCGGCCTCGGTACCGCACAGCACGGTGATCCCTTTGACGCGCCGGTTGACCTGCGCTATCTCCTCCGCCTGCTCCAGCAGCCGCTCGATCGTCAGGCCGTGCGCGACGCCGAGCGAGCGCGAGTGATCGTTGATCGACACGTATTTGTAGCCGCGGGCCTTGGCCGCGCGCGCCACCTCCTCGATGGTCGAGTGTCCGTCGCTGTAGTTGGAGTGCACGTGAAGGTCGCCGCGGATGTCGCCGAGTTCCACGAGC
>JAUWCJ010000117.1 GCA_030609365.1 Candidatus Eiseniibacteriota bacterium
GTCGACACGCTGGCACTCGAGGCGAAGTTCCGTCGGTCGCTCGTGCTGGTTGCTCAGTTCCACGTTGCGGGCCTGGTCCCCGACGGACGATCCCTCCCGCGCGTCACGCGCAGCTGGTCGGACCTGCTGCCCCGGAAGGGGAAGGGGATCGCGGCCAGGAGGTGGTTCCGTTCGACCGACCGCAGACAGGTCGCCGCGACCTGCAGCGCGATGATGGACCAACTGGCGTCCGGGGAACTCACGACCTTCGGCGCCGTGCGCTCCCGGGTGCTCGCCGAACGGTCGTGCGAAGTCGGGCTCTCGGCCATCGACATCGTAGCGGCACATGTGCCGGACGCACCCTGCGTTGCCTCGGACGCACCCGGCGCAAGGCTTTCTGCTTGACGAGCACGGTCTCCGGGTCTACGCTTGCGGGACGTTGAACAGTTCAGACTCCCTTCCCAACGGTGGAGCGAGGCCCGCGAGATGGCGAACATCCAGGACAGCCGTGACGACAGGGAGATCCCCCTCGACCGGGTCGGCGTGACCAACCTGGTCTACCCGGTGACCGTGCCCGACAGGTCGAACGGCACACAGCAAACCACGGCCACGGTCGGCCTCTTCGTAGAGCTGGCCCAGGAATCCCGCGGCGTCCATATGAGCCGCCTCGTGGAGGCCTTCCACGAGTCAAGGGAAACGCTCCTCACGTCCGAGAACCTCGAGATCATCCTGTCGAAGCTGCGCGACGCGGTGGGCGCCTCGACGGCGCACATCGAGCTCGAGTTCACCTTCTTCACCGAACGGAAAGCACCCGTGTCCGGCGCGACCAGCCTCCTCGCCATCCCGATCGGGATCGAGGCGACTCTCGACGAGTCGTTCGACGTAGCGCTGACGGTCGAGGCTCCGGTGCTCTCCGTGTGCCCCTGCTCGATGGAGGCCACGGGAGGACCGGCACACAGCCAGAGGGGTCACGTCGCCGTCTCGGTCCGGATCGACGGGCGCATGTGGATCGAGGAGCTGGTCGAGGTCATCGAGGACAGCGCGAGCGGTCCCGTGTTTCCGCTCCTGAAGGGTGAGGACGAACGCTCGGTGATAGAGGCGGCGTACGAGAACCCCGTGTTTGTCGAGGACCTCGCCAGGAACGTCGCGGAGCGTCTGGATTCGGACGTGCGCGTGCACTGGTATCGCGTGGAAGCGGAGAACCTGGAGAGCGTTCACGACCACAACGCGTACGCCTGCGTCGAGCGGCGGAGGTAGACGGCTGCCCGCGTCCGCGAAGCCACCGGCGGAGGTAGACGCAGGCACAGAACGAGAGGGGGAGTGCGATGGAGAAGAAGGAGATAGGACGAGTCTCGCACTACTTCGGAGAACCCCAGGTCGCGGCCATCGTCCTGACGGACGGTCTCAAGGTCGGTGACAAAATCTCGATCCAGGGACACACGACCGATTTCGAGATGGTCGTGGCGTCGATCCAGATCCAGCACGATTCGCTCGAGGAAGCCAAGGCGGGCGACAACGTCGGTATCGTGGTTCCCAAGAAGGTGCGAGAGCACGACGTCGTCTACAAGATCATCGAGTAGTCGACCCACAACGGAATCGACAACATGGCAACAGGTATCACAGCGGTGGCGCTGGCCGTGCGCGTTCACCCACGGGGGGGCGCGCCGTCAGACGACGAACCGTCCGTCCGAGCGCTCAGAGAAGCGGCCTCCGCAGTCGGCCGCAGAAACCCGGACATGTTGTCGGGCCCCTCATCCGTGTCTCACGCGGGCGTGCTCCTGCTGACGCTGAGCGCGCCCCGGACGATACTGGGGGCGATACTGGCCCTCGCGGACGAACTCAGGCCACTGGGAACGACGTTCTGCGCGGCCGTGTCCGTGGGAACCGGACCGTTCAGCGGGACATCCCGGAACCCCGTCGAGGCCTCTCTCCTCGTCGCCGAGGCGGCGGCCTCACTGGCGCTGCGCGACGTGGAAGAGACCGATGTCAGGGAGCCCCGAGTCGCTCTGCTCGCTCCGAGGCACGATCCCCTTCTGGCGGCGCTCGCGGGGATGGTGCTGGCGTCGTACGACGCAATGACAGACCGACAGCGCCAGATCATCTCCCTCATCAAGGGGAGCGACACACAGCAGGAAGTGGCCACGCACCTGGACGTTTCCCGCCAGGCCGTCAACCAGAGCCTGACGGCGGCGGGGTGGCCCCATCTCAAGCGTGCTGAAGATGCGATCCGACAGCATCTGTCAGCGCGCTTTTCCTCCGATGGTGGGGAAGGTGGAGGAACAACTCGATGAGTCAACCGGGGGTGGCGTCAGGGCCGCTGGTTGGAGTTCTCGTCTCGGCACTCGCTGCCTGCGCATTCTTCCCTGTTGCGCTGGGTGGGTGCGGAGGCACGGCGACCTTCGTCTCAGCGACGCCGCCGCCGCAGGTGTCAGCGGACGCGTGGTACGTCAGTTCGGTCCCGGTGGTCAGGGACGCTATCTGGCAGGCGATGCTTGCCAGCAGGATCGTGGTCGACCCGGCCAGCTGCGACAGCACAACGGTGATCGGCACGAAGCAGCAGGTACCCTATGTCGGGAAGGGAAC
Source organism: Candidatus Eiseniibacteriota bacterium (assembly GCA_030609365.1). Taxonomy (GTDB): domain Bacteria; phylum Joyebacterota; class Joyebacteria; order Joyebacterales; family Joyebacteraceae; genus JALGZG01. The sequence continues at coordinate 2,563 of JAUWCJ010000117.1, forward strand.
CGACGAACCGGCGCCGGGACCTCTGCCCGTCTACCGCGTCACGGCAATCATCGCCAACCAGGGTGACACCCACGTCCGGGCATCCGTCGACGTCCTGTGCCCGAGCTGCAGTGGCAAGGTACCCTACGAGTGGGAGTACCCCGTTGACGTTCTCCGAGACATCGTCAACGGCGCGCGTGAATTCCTCGGCGAGAAGCGGGTGCGCGCCAGCTACCCGCCCCGGCACGAGCCGGTCAGATGGCGCCCCGCTACGGGAGATCGATAGCACTGAACGGGGCCCGTGAAAGTCCCTGCAACCCTGAGAAGGACTCTATGTAGCAACTTGTCAAGAGCGGCACGATCGGCGGGAATTGCCGCTGGCGGCAGTTCACCGGAGACAGCACACACACCCGGTTTGGAGACGTAAGATGCGACAGAGGGCGAATTTGGGGCACTGGACGCAGGCTGGTGGCGCGGTGTCGGCGACACTGCGGGCGGCACTGGTGGTGGCCGTCCTCGCGACACCTGCCGCGGGTGTCTCTCCATCGTCCGAGCAGGCCGCAGACGCTCCCGGAGACCCGTCAGTGGAGGCGTTTCTCGCACGAGGTATCTCGCGCTCCACAGGATCCGAGATGCGCGCGGGACTCGCCGACCTCCGCTCCGCCGTGCGTCTCGAGCCCGAGCATACCCTTGCGCGCAAAACGCTCGCGATCGCGCTTCTGAGAGCGGGGCGGTTCGGTGAAGCGGAGGCGGAGTTCACGGCGGGCCTGGGGGAGGAACGCACACTGGCGCTCTCGTCCGGGCGGCTCTCGTCGGCGGATCTGTCCGGCTCCATCGACGCGGACGCGCTGCTGGGCCTCGCCACCTCCGTGCAGCTTCAGGGACGAGCGAGAGAGGCCGAGCGGCTCTACCGGGCGTACGCCGATCTGGCCGGCGCGCTGTCGAAGGACGCGGGACGCGCGTATTTCCGTCTGCACGAACTCGCGACCGAATCCGGTGTCGAGTGGCTCGACGCCGAGGCAGAGCTGGCCAAGGCGCTCGCTGTCGACCCGGACATCCGGTCCGCGGCGCTCCTGCCCGCCTTCATAGACCCGACGACACGTCCGGAACTCGAGCCGTACCTCCGGCCGATCGAACTGTCCGGATCCCGGGCGGACTCGACCGTCGAGTACGACACGCTGCCGCTCCTGTCGAGATGGACGGCCCCGGCGGACACGTCGGAGATGCTGCTCGCTCTCGCAGAGGGGAAGCTGCAGCTGGAGTTACTGGTGGGCGCGGACGGATTCCCCGACGAGGTGATCCCGGTCACGCCGGTCACCGACGAGGATCTGACGCCGCTCACGAGCGCGGTCGGCGCGTGGCGGTTCACACCGGCCAGGGCGGCGGGAGAGAATGCGCCAGCGTGGATCCTCTTCGGAAGGGCAGCCGAAGCGGAGCCGGACGGCCAGGGATCAAGCGACCAGGAACCAGACGACGAGGAGCCGGGCGACCAGAAGAAGGCACGCGGCCGAGAAACCGGCAGGAAATAGGCGTTGGCAGGACCCGGGACAGACCAGGCAGGCGGCTCCCGCACGCTGAGAACCGTGCGGCGGCCTTTACGACACGGAATCGTCAGGACATTCACAGGAGCCCCACTTCATGAGACCGGTTCTTTTCTACTCAGACGACTACGAGGCCGACATCGGCCCGCACATCTTCCCGATGAGGAAGTACCGACTCGTGAAGGAGCAGCTGCTCGAGATGGGCGTCGCCACGCCGGAGGACATCGCTGAACCCGACGCGGCCACCGTCGAGGACGCGCTTCTGGTCCACACCCAGATGTACGTAGCGAAGCTCCTGAACGGCACGCTCTCTCCGCTGGAGGAAGCGACGCTCGAGCTGCCCTACTCGAAAGAACTGGTCGAGAAGTCGTTTCTCGGGGCGGGGGGAACCGTGGCGGCGGTCAGGTCGTCGTTCGAGCGGGGTGTCGGGGTCAACATAGCCGGTGGGCTTCATCACGCCTTCCCGGACCACGGCGAGGGCTTCTGTGTGCTCAATGACGTAGCGATGGGAGTGGCCCGGGCGCTCGAGGACGGGCTGGCTGCGCGCGTCGCCACCGTGGACTGCGACGTCCACCAGGGCAACGGCACCGCCGCGATATTCGCGCACGACGAGCGGGTCTTCACGTTCTCGATCCACCAGGAACACAACTACCCGATGGCCAAACCCTCGAGCACCCTCGACATCGGACTTCCCGACGGGGCCGGCGGCCCCCTGTATCTCTCCAACCTCGAGAGCGCGCTCGACACCATCTTCAGCGAGTTCTCGCCGGAGATGGTCCTCTACGTGGCGGGCGCGGATCCGTATGAACACGACCTGCTCGGAGGCCTGACTCTCACGAAACAGGACCTCGCTGACCGTGACGAGGCCATCATGTCCGCGTGCGCCTCCAGAGGCGTACCGTTCGTGGTCACCCTGGCGGGCGGATACGCCGAGCGGACGAGCGACACCGCCGAGATTCACGCCGCCGCCATCGCCAGAGCCATCACTACCGGCGAGTCCCTCTAGCGGGTGCGCCGCGGCAGCGGCCTCCCGTGGCGCACCACGCAACGGCCCACCGCCGGCGTTCTTCTCACATCTGTCGGGAACAAAACCCACAGGCCACGCCCTCTAATTGGGCGAGAAGAGGAGAGATGCGCCCTGCACGGCCCGCCGTGAGGGCGCCCCTGAAGCGAGGCCGGCGGTCGGCCGGGGAGTGCCCTCCGATCCAGTGCGCGCGAAGGCCGCCGCCGGTCTCCACATCAGTCCGGAAACAACGAGCCGGGAACCCCGGATGACGGGAGCTTCCGGCTTGCCGGTCTTGTGGCGGCTGTGCTAGCTTCGCGTAGTTGTCAGAAGTCCTCTCTCACTCACGGACTGTCCATTGAGACCAGCCTACGAAAGCAAGACCGATCGCGCGATGACGTGGCGTGAATGGGCGGCACTGGGAGCGATCGCCGCGCTCGCCCTGACGCTGCGCCTCGTCTACCTCCATGAGATCCAGGACCATCCACTGTTCAGGACGCTGATGGGCGACCCCGCGATCTACTTCGCGCAGGCGCGCGACATCACCCAGGGGAAGCTGGTTCCCGACCACGCATACTTCCATTCCAGTCCCATGTACCCGTTCTTCCTGGCGCTGGTCGTCAAGCTGGGCGGCGTGGGCCTCCACACCATCAGAGTCGTGCAGTCGGCGGCGGGGACGCTCTCCGTCCTTCTGGTGTTCCTGCTGGGCCGGCTGACGGTCGGGACACGGGCCGGGCTCTTCGCTGCACTCCTGGCGGCGCTGTACGCGCCGTTCGTGTTCTTCGAGGGGGAGGTCCTCGAGATCACCCTCGTTGTCACCTTCCTGCTCGGGTCGCTGATCTTCCTCCAACTCGCCGACCGTGACCGGCGCGCGTGGAAGGTAGTCGCCGCGGGCGCACTGCTCGGTCTCGCGGGGTTGGGGAAGCCGAACCTGCTCCTCTTCGCGCCAGCGGGGGCGCTCTGGCTCGCTCTTCACGGACGGACGCGCCGCGAACGCTTCGCACGCTCACGTGGAGTCCGTGTGCTCCCCGCGGTTCTCTTCTTCGCGGCGGCGGGCGTCGTGATCCTCCCGGCGACGATCCACAACTACAGAGCGGAGGGTGACTTCATCCCCGTCTCGTCAAACGGCGGCATCAACTTCTTCATCGGGAACCACACGAATTCCCCGGGCGTGTTCCAAGTGCCACCCGAGATGCGGTTCGACCTGCGGCTGGCGTCGCAATCAGCGGCGGAGCGGGAGACCGGCCGCGCGCTCTCGGCGGGGGATGTGTCGGATTTCTGGTTCGGCCGAACGCTCGAGCAGATCCGTGGCAATCCCGGGCGCTGGCTCACACTGATGGGCAGGAAGTTCGTGCTGTTCTGGAACCACTACGAGGTCCCAAACCACTATCACCTCTACTACGTGAAGCAGTTCGCACCGGTCCTCCAGATCCCCATCGGCACGTTCGGCGTCGTCGCGCCGCTGGGCCTCTTCGGCCTCGGCCTCGCCCTCAAGCGGCGGAAGCGGGTCGGGCTGCTGGTCCTGTTCGGACTGACGTTCATGGCGTCCGTCCTTCCGTTCTTCGTTACGGGGCGCTACAGACTGGCGATCGTGCTAGTTCTTCTTGTGGGCGCAGGGTTCGCGGTCGAATCACTCTGGCGGGCGGCGCGCAGTAAGGACTGGCGCACTCTGGCCACCGCCGCGATCGCCATCGCGGTGCTGGGGGTCGCGGTGGGGATAGACACGATCGAGTTCAGCTTCGGGGCGATGCACAACGCCGTCGGGAGCATCCTGGGACGGCAGGGCGACATGGAGGGCGCCGCGAGAGAGTTCGAGGCCGCCCTAGAGGAGAGCCCGGGCGACCTCTCATCGCGCTACAATCTCGGCCTGGCTCTCCTCGAGCTGGGACGCTTCGACGAATCAGCGGAGCAATTCCGGCGCGCGGTCGGTCAGCACCCTCGCTACTACGAGGCGTGGCTCGGGCTGGGAAGAGCCCACGCCGGGGCGGGGCGCACTGATGCGGCGCTCAGGGCATGGGACGCCGTCGCGCACATGCACCCGCCGGCGCCTGACGGCGTGCGGGCAGAGGCCCTCGAACTGATGTCCGCGTTGATCGCAGGAACAGAAGATCACTGAGACCGGAGAACAGCCTATGAACGCACCCACTCCCGAGGCCGCGGTGGTCTTCCGTGACCTGACCAAGACGTTCGAGGAAGTCGAGGCCGTCACGGGCGTCAACCTGACCGTGCCTCGCGGTCAGATCTGTGGCTACCTCGGACCCAACGGCGCAGGCAAGACGACGACGGTGAAGATGGCGACAGGGATGCTCAGGCCAACGACCGGGACGGCCGTGATTGACGGTTTCGACATCGCGGAG